>NZ_CAXREX010000001.1:0-7994 GCF_964229645.1 Nioella sp.
TCGCGCGAGGTGATGCCCGCGCGCGCTTTCGAAAACGGGATGTGGCTGCTTTATGCCAACCATGCAGGCGTTGAAAACGGGCTGAGATATTACGGCGGCAGCCGCATCATCACTCCGGTGGGGCAAAGCCTGGCCGAAGCGGGCAGGAGCCCGGCGCTGATCGTGGCAGACCTGGACCCTGCTGCCGTGAAGGCCGCGCGCACCCGCTTGCCTTACCTTGCGGATCGCGCGGGCCTGCTGGACCGATTGAGGCCTGCCGGTTGAGGCCGGTGTCGCCGGGCTTTAGGCCCGTCGACCCGGGCGAGCGCCCCTCGTCGACCCCCGCAATCGCGGGGGCACTCCTCGGGCCGCAGTTGCCACGGGCCCGGTGCGAGGGCGCGCCAAGTGGGTGGGGCCTGCGCGACGGGCAGGGGCAGGGTGCCTCCGGCGGGAGTATTTGGGCCAAGAAGAAGGGGCGGTGCGGGCTCTGAAAGGGGCGTTCGGAGGGGCCCCGGAGCGTGGGCTTGAAGATCAGGGGGCTGTCTCGATGATCTGCTCGACACGGGTCGCAAGGTCTGGGGGGAGCGGGTGCCCTTCGAGGTCAAGCCACTCGACCTTGTCCCCCCGGGCAAGACGCAGAGCAACCGGGCGCTTGGAGATACGGGCGTAAACGCCCTGGCTGGATGCCCCGAAATGGCGTGATGTGACGCAGAGGGCCTGCACGCGGACCGGGCCGGCATCAATCGGGGGATCGAGTGCGAGGGTCATGGGCGGACACTTATCTCGCGCAGGGCGAGTTTCGCCGTTGGCCAAAGCAGGCGAGCAAGAGAAAAGTGAAGGGCAAGGTCCACCCGGCCTTCCAGGCAGGGGCGGTCGAAGTCGGGGGTGAGGGCCAGTTGCACGCGTCGGGAGGGCGGGCCGTAGAGAAGCGGGCAAAGCTGGCCGAAGACCTGCCCCGTCTCGGCCGGGTCGCCCAGGCCGAAGCACCCCTCGGCATGCAGGTGATCGAGATGAATGCCAGAGATCGTGTCAGCCACGAGGCCGGGAAGGGCTCGCATGAGCCTTTTCATGCGGCGCGAGAGGGTGCGGGAGAAGACGCTCCTTGTGCGTTTTCGGGGGGATGCGTCGTGCAAATCGGGTCTGGTTGCAGGGGCAGGTGTGGCGGAACCCGGCCCTTGCCGCGTGACCCGGACCAGGGCCGGAGCGCGCGGGCTGACGAGGTGCAGGCGAACCGAGACCTCTTGCTTCGGGGAGCTGGCCCATCTGACCCGCAGGTGCCATGGCACGACGAGGATCAGGCAGATCAGCCCCAGAAGCCCGGCCAGAAGCCAGCCAAGCACGCTTAGCCCCGTGAGCATCGCGGATCAGCCGCCCGTCGCCTTGTCCGCTGCGGTTGCAATGGCCTTCGATGCGGTCTGCGCCAGCACCTCGGCCACGTCCGAAACCGCGCCCTTCACGGCCTCGACCCGCGCGCCTTCGGAATCGATGATGATCGCGCCGAGCGGCTTGATGCCGCCGCCCGCCCCGGTGCCGCCGCGCTGGCCGGCCTTGGCATCGGACATGCCGCCCGCGCCGAAACCGAAGCCGAAGCTTACGATAGGGATGATGGTGGCGCCGTCCTTTTCGATCGGGTCGCCGAGCACGTTCTTGGCATTGAGCAGACGGTCGAGTTCATCGACCGTCCCCTTGAGCAAACGTTCCACGTCTTCCATGGGATCCTCCTGTCAGTTCGGACTGTCAGGGGAGTGTTGGACCCGCCCCGGACATGAGGCCATGATCTGTGTCAATAGTTGCAAATCGTGCGCGAAGGGGCGCGACGAAAAAGCCCCGGCACAGGGGCCGGGGCTGGGTTTCCTGGAGTGACAGGAAGATCAGAGATCGGGGTAGAGGGGGAAGCGGGCGCAGAGCGCTTCGACTTCGGCCTTCACCTTGGCTTCTACCTCGGCATTGCCGTCTTCGCCATTGGCGGCCAGCCCGTCGACCACTTCGACGATCCAGTCCGCGATCTGGCGGAACTCGGCCTCGCCGAAGCCGCGGGTGGTGCCCGCCGGCGTGCCAAGGCGGATGCCCGACGTCACCATCGGCTTTTCCGGGTCGAACGGGATGCCGTTCTTGTTGCAGGTGATATGCGCCCGACCGAGTGCCTTCTCGGTCGCGTTGCCCTTGACGCCCTTGGGGCGCAGGTCGACCAGCATCACATGGGTGTCGGTGCCACCGGTCACGATATCCAGGCCGCCCTTCATCAGCTGATCGGCAAGGGCCACCGCGTTGGCGCGGACCTGCTTCTGGTAGGCCTTGAACTCGGGGCGCAGCGCCTCGCCGAAGGCCACCGCCTTGGCCGCGATCACATGCATCAGCGGGCCGCCCTGGATGCCGGGGAAGATGGCCGAGTTGACCTTCTTGGCGATCTCTTCGCTGTTGGTCAGGATCATGCCGCCCCGGGGGCCGCGCAACGTCTTGTGCGTGGTCGTGGTGGCCACGTCCGCGTAGGGGAAGGGTGAGGGGTGTTCGCCTGCGGCCACGAGCCCCGCGAAATGGGCCATGTCCACCATCAGGTTGGCGCCTACGCTGTCGGCAATCTCGCGGAACTTGGCGAAATCGATCTGGCGCGGAATGGCCGAGCCGCCGGCGATGATCAGCTTGGGCTGATGTTCGGTGGCGAGTGCCTGCACCTGGTCGTAGTCGATGCGGCTGTCCTGCTGACGCACACCGTACTGGATGGCATTGAACCACTTGCCCGACTGGTTGGGCTTGGCGCCGTGGGTCAGGTGCCCGCCTGCATCGAGGCTCATGCCCAGGATCGTGTCGCCGGGTTGAAGCAGCGCGGTGAACACGCCCTGGTTGGCCTGCGACCCGGAATTTGGCTGCACGTTGGCAAAGCCGCAGCCAAACAGTTCCTTGGCGCGGTCGATGGCCAGGTCCTCGGCGATATCAACGAACTGGCAGCCGCCATAGTAGCGACGGCCGGGATAGCCCTCGGCATACTTGTTGGTCATCACCGAGCCCTGCGCGTCCATCACGGCGCGGCTGACGATGTTTTCCGAGGCAATGAGCTCGATCTCGTCGCGTTGACGGCCAAGCTCCTTGGTGATGGCACCGAAGATTTCCGGATCACGGTCTGCGAGGCTCTCGGTAAAGAAACCAGCGTCGCGGTGGGGCGCGTTCATGGCCTGTCTCCCTTGTGAAGGCAATGAGGTGTTGCGGCTGCATCTAGCCAAACAAGCCCGTGGGGGAAAGCCCGGAAACCGCCGCATTTCGTCTCATGAGCGTCCCCGATCGGAAACTTCGGGGTCGTTTCTCCCGAATCCGGGATTGAGTTTCCGCCCCCCGCGGGCAAACACTTGCAGGACGTAACCGACCGGAGTCGCCATGCCTTCCGCCCGAAACCTCTGTTTCCTGGCCTCGGATGCGCCGATTGCGCAAGAGGCCCTGACGCGCCTGACCGCGCGCTATGGCCAGCACGCACCCGAAGAGGCCGACGTGATCGTGGCGCTTGGCGGAGACGGTTTCATGCTGTCCACGCTGCATGGCACGCAGAACCTCGATGCCCCGGTCTATGGCATGAACCGGGGCACCGTCGGCTTCCTGATGAACGAATATGCCGAGGACGGGCTGATCGAACGGCTGGAAGCGGCCGAGACGGCAGTCATCAATCCGCTGCACATGAAGGCGGTCGGGTCCGATGGCACGGTCACCGAAGCGCTGGCGATCAACGAAGTCAGCCTGCTGCGCGCGGGCCCGCAGGCGGCGCGTCTGCAGATCTGGGTCGATGGCAGGATGCGGATGCAGGAACTGGTCTGCGACGGGGCGCTTCTGTCGACGCCAGCAGGCTCGACCGCTTACAACTAGTCCGCCCATGGGCCGATCCTGCCCATCGGGGCCGATGTGCTTGCTCTGACCGCGATGGCGGCCTTCCGGCCCCGGCGCTGGCGCGGGGCGCTCCTGCCCAAGCGCGCGGTGGTGCGCTTTGACGTGCTCGACCATGACAAGCGGCCGGTGATGGCCGATGCCGACAGTCGGTCGGTGGAAAACGTGACCTCGGTCGAGATCCGCTCGGCCGCTGAGGTCGAGCACCACATCCTCTTCGATCCCGGTCATGGCCTGGAAGAGCGCCTGATCCGGGAACAGTTCGTCTGATCCGGGCGGAGCGAAATCCGGCGCGGATTTCGGCCCGGTTTTCGCGGCGAAAACCGCCCCGCCCTGGTCGGGCTCGAGTTGCTTGCATTTTGCTGGAGCATATAGTTTAACGTTAAACAAATTTCCGCGAGGCCTGAGTCATGAGCGATGACAAACACGACGCGTTCCGCCAGGGGGCGCTGGATTATCACGAGTTCCCCAAGCCGGGTAAGCTGGAAATCCGGGCCACCAAGCCCATGGCCAACGGGCGCGACCTTGCCCGTGCCTACAGCCCCGGGGTGGCCGAGGCCTGTATCGAGATCGCCAAGTCGCCTGCCGAAGCTTCGCGCTACACCGCGCGAGGAAACCTGGTTGCCGTGGTGACGAACGGCTCTGCCGTGCTTGGCCTTGGCAATATCGGGGCACTGGCGTCGAAGCCCGTGATGGAGGGCAAAGCGGTCCTGTTCAAGAAATTCGCCAATGTCGACTGTTTCGACATCGAGGTGAACGAGCCCGATCCCTACAAGCTGGCCGAGATCGTCTGCGCGCTGGAGCCCACCTTCGGTGCAATCAATCTCGAAGACATCAAGGCCCCCGACTGTTTCATCGTCGAAAAGATCTGCCGTGAACGCATGGGCATCCCGGTCTTCCACGACGACCAACACGGCACCGCAATCGTGGTGGGGGCGGCGGCCACCAACGCTCTGCACCTTGCCGGCAAGTCTTTCGAGGACATCAAGGTTGTCTCCACCGGCGGCGGCGCGGCGGGCATCGCCTGCCTCAACATGCTGCTCAAACTGGGCGTGAAGCGGGAAAACGTCTGGCTGTGCGACATTCACGGGCTGGTCTACGAGGGCCGGGCCGAGGACATGAACCCGCAAAAGGCCGATTATGCCCAAGCGAGCGATCTGCGCACGCTCGACGAGGTGATCGACGGGGCCGATCTTTTCCTGGGCCTGTCGGGGCCCGGCGTGCTCAAGCCCTCCATGGTGGCCAAGATGGCCGAGCGGCCCATCGTCTTTGCCCTGGCCAACCCGACACCGGAAATCCTGCCTGACGAGGTGCGCAGCGTCGCGCCGGATGCGATCATCGCGACCGGGCGCAGCGATTTTCCCAACCAGGTCAACAATGTCCTTTGCTTCCCCTTCATTTTCCGGGGTGCGCTGGACGTGGGGGCCACGGAAATCAATGACGCCATGCAGATCGGCTGCGTCGAGGGCATCGCGGCGCTGGCCCGGGCCACCACCAGCGCCGAGGCGGCTGCTGCCTACAAGGGCGAACAGTTGACCTTCGGGGCTGACTACCTCATTCCCAAACCCTTCGATCCGCGCCTGATCGGCGTTGTCGCCAGCGCCGTGGCCAAGGCCGCGATGGAAAGCGGCGTTGCCGTGCGCCCGCTCGACGACCTTGCCGCCTATCGCGAAAAGCTCAACCAGTCGGTCTTCCGCTCCGCGCTTATCATGCGGCCCGTGTTCGAGGCCGCCGCCACCACCACCCGCAAGATCGTCTTCGCCGAGGGCGAAGATGAACGGGTGCTGCGCGCGGCGCAGGCGATGCTGGAGGAAATGACCGACACACCCACGCTGATCGGTCGTCCCGAAGTGGTCCAGATGCGGATCGAGCGCGCGGGCCTGACCATCCGGCCCGATCGCGACTTCGAACTGATCAACCCCGAGAGCGATCATCGTTATCGCGATTACTGGCAGACCTATCTCGACAAGATGCAGCGCAAAGGCGTTACGCCGGACCTGGCCCGTGCGATCCTGCGCACCAACACAACGGCCATCGGGGCGGTCGCCGTTCATCGCGGCGAGGCCGATTCCCTGATCTGCGGCACCTTCGGCCAGTATCTGTGGCACCTCAACTACATCACCCAGTTGCTGTGCGATGGCGGGCTGCATCCCGTGGGCGCGCTCAGCCTCGTGATCCTCGAGGACGGACCGCTCTTCATTGCCGACACCCATGTGCATGCCGTGCCCACGCCGGAGCAGATCGCGGAAACCGTGATTGGCGCGGCACGCCACGTGCGCCGATTCGGGATCGAGCCCAAGATCGCGCTCTGCTCTGGCTCCCAGTTCGGCAATCTCGACAGTGACAGCGGCAACCGTATGCGCGCTGCGCTGGAGATTCTCGACGCCAAGGGGCTCGATTTCGTCTACGAGGGCGAAATGCACGCCGATGCGGCGCTCGATCCCGAACTGCGGGACCGCATCTACCCCGGGTCGCGACTCGAAGGGGCCGCAAACGCGTTGGTCTTTGCGTCGACCGATGCGGCCGGTGCCGCGCGCAACATCCTTAAGATGAAGGCGCGGGGGCTGGAGGTGGGTCCGATTCTGATGGGGATGGGAAACCGTGCCCATATCGTCACACCGTCGATCACCGCGCGCGGGCTGCTGAATATCACGGCCCTGGCGGGAACGCCGGTGCATCACTACGGATAAAACCAAACCTTTCCAAAGGCTTGATCTAATATAGGCCGGTCCCGTCAACGGGGCCGGTCTATTCCGTTTGCGAGGATGCCGCACCCGATAGTGAAGGCTCTGCTTTCGCTTCGTCTGCTAATCTCAAGATTTTACGAGCTTTTTGGATTTCGATCTGTTAACCATTCCTACCAGGACGTTAACCAGTATTAAGCGTTCGTTAACAACAAGCCGGGCACCCAAACAAAAAACCGCACCGGCAGAGGCAACATAAGGTTTCACGAGGAGACAGACTCCCATGACCAGACTCCGTTCTGCTTTGGCAGCCTCCGCTGCCATGGCCACGCTTGTTGCGGCACTGCCCGCACTGGCGGATGGCCCTTCCGTTTCCCCCGTCATCTACGAACCCGCCGAAATCGTCTCGGAGGACGATTTCTGGGCCGGGATGTATGCGGGGCTGTTCTTTGGCATGGGCGCGTCCAGCCATGAACTCTTTATCGACATCGACGGTGCCGACCGTTTCACCCATACCGAAGACGGTATCGGCGGCACCGGCGCGCTGGTTGGCGCGCGAGCCGGTTTCGATTTCCGACTTGGCAGCAGCAGCATCTTTGGCATTGGCCTCGATGCATCCTTCGGGGATATCTCCAGCAACTCGACGACGCTCTATCGGCCCGTGGCTGGTGGCCAACTTGAAGTCACTAATGACATTTCGGTTGACTCAATGTACGCCCTCACTGGCCGCATTGGTCGCGTGGTCAGCGAAAACACCCTGATCTACGGCGTGGCGGGGTGGGCCATGGCAGACATGACCGTCAATGCCAACTACAGCAGTGATGCACAGATTTCGGGGGGGGGGCAGGCTTTTTCTGGCCTGCCCGGCGCCTTCTCGGTGGAAGACACCGTGGCAGGGGCGACCATCGGCCTTGGCATGGAAACCCGCCTTGGCGAGCGCACCTCGGTCGGCGTGGAATACCGCTACACCGACCTCGATGGCATGACGATCTACGACCCGGTCGGGGTTACCCAGGTGCAGATGCCGTCCACGGCACTTCAGACCTTCACCGCAGGCCTGAACGTCCGCTTCTGAGCGACGCCAGTCACGCACATTCAAGAGGCGCCCCGATCCGGGCGCCTCTTTTTCGTTTCGCGCGCCCCTGCGTCAATGAAACCCTTTGTATGCGGTGGCATGGCGCGGTAGGTCGTGGCGCAGGGGAATGCAGGACATCTATGGAGGAGACGACATGGGATATTCGGATGTCTATGCCGAAGCCAAGGCAGACCCTGACGGCTACTGGATGAAAGCCGCCGAGGGCATCGACTGGGTCAGCCCGCCCTCGAAGGCACTCTTTGACGAAAACGCCCCGCTTTACGAATGGTTCGCAGACGGCAAGCTGAACGGCTGCTGGAACGCGGTGGACCGTCACGTCGAGGCCGGCCACGGCGACCGCATCGCCATCATCCATGACAGCCCGATCA
>NZ_CAXREX010000002.1:0-3015 GCF_964229645.1 Nioella sp.
CCTGTCGGGCGGGTTCAACGTCTATCCGCTGACCATCGAGAACGCGATCCATCAGCACCCCAATGTGCTTGAGGCCATGGTGATCGGCGTGCCCGATGCCTATCGCGGCGAAAGCGCCAAGGCCTTCGTGATGCTGAACCCCGGTGCCGCGCGCTTTACCCTGGAAGAGCTTCAGGACTTCCTGGCCGACAAGCTGGGCCGCCACGAGATCCCCCGCCATCTGGAGTTCCGCGACGAACTTCCCCGGACGGCGGTCGGCAAGGCATCGCGCAAGATGCTGAAGGAACAGGAACTGGCCCGCGCGGCCGAAGAAACCGCCTGAGGAGAGCAGGATGGAACTGTCATTCACCCCCGAAGAGGAAGCCTTTCGCCAGGAGGTGCGCGATTTCATCGACGCCAACCTGCCGGACGAGACGCGTGAACATCTGAAACGCGGCAATCCGCCGACCAAGGAGATGACCGTGCAATGGCACAAGACCCTGCACGCCCAGGGCTGGTCCACGCCGCGCTGGCCCGCGGAATGGGGCGGGCCGGGCTGGTCGGTCACGCAGATGTACATCTTTCAGCAGGAAAGCCAGCGCGCCGGGGCCCCGGATCCGCAGGGCTTCAACGTGGGCATGATCGGCCCGGTGCTGATCCAGTTCGCCAGCGAAGAGATGAAGCAGGAATTCCTGCCCAAGATCGCCTCGCTCGACTATTGGTTCTGCCAGGGCTTTTCCGAACCGGGCGCCGGGTCTGACCTGGCCTCTCTCAAGTGCAAGGCGGAATGGGACGAGGCGGGCCAGCAATGGATCGTCAACGGGCAGAAGACCTGGACCACCTATGCCCAGCATGCGGACTGGATCTTCCTGCTGGTGCGGACCTCGAACGAGGGCAAGAAACAGGAAGGCATTTCCTTCCTGCTGGTCGACATGACATCGCCCGGGGTCGAGGTGCATCCGATCCAGACCATGGATGGGGCGCATGAAATCAACTCGGTCTTCTTTACGGATGTGAAGGTGCCGGCCAAGAACCTGATCGGTGAGGTCAACAAGGGCTGGACCTATGCCAAGTTCCTGCTGGGCAACGAACGTCTGGGGGCCCCGCGCGTGGGCGCGTCGCAGGCGCAGCTGGCACAGCTGAAGCAGCTGGCGCAGGAACGGATCGTGCGGGGCAGACCCCTGTGGGAGCATCCGCGCTTTCGCGACAAGTACGTCGAGACCCAGGTCGAACTGAAGGCGCTGGAGATGACGGTGATGCGGGTCCTGTCCTCGATGGAAGCGGGGCAGAGCAGCGGCAAGCCCGATCCCGCGACCAGCGTCATCAAGATCAAGGGCGCGCAGATGATCCAGCGCCTGACCGAGCTTTACGTCGAGATGGCGGGCGAACAGGCCATGCCCTGGACCGATGGCGACCTGGGCGACAATGCGCGGATCGGTGACCCCTGGGTCGAACGCGCCGCGCCGAATTATTTCAACTATCGCAAGTCGTCGATCTACGGCGGGTCGGACCAGGTGCAGAAGGGCATCATCTCCAAGGCGATCCTGGGGCTGTGAGGAACCATGAACTTTGAACTGAATGACGAACAGCGGATGCTCTCGGACAGCCTGACGCGCTTTTTGGGCGACAAGTATGATTTCGAAAAGCGCCGCAAGTACATGGACATGCCGGGCGGGCACGATCCGGCGATCTGGGCCGGCTTTGCCGAACTGGGGATCTTTGCGCTGCCCTTTGCGGAAGAGGACGGCGGGCTTGGCGGGACCTCGGTCGAGACGATGATCGTGGGCCAGGCCATGGGCTATGCGCTGGCCAATGAACCCTGGGCCGAGGCGCTGGCGATTGCGCCCGCGCTGTTGCAGGCGGGATCGTCAGAGCAGCGCGCCGCCGTGGCCGAAGAGATCATCGCCGGCACCGTTCTGCCCGCCTGGGCGCATCTTGAGCCGGGCATGATCGACCGCGACGAAGGGGTTGGCACCCGTGCCGATGCCGAGGGCCGGCTGAGCGGGACCAAGACCGTGGTGGCCTTCGGGGCCGAGGCCGATCTGATCTTTGTCACCGCGCAGGGGCCCGGGGGCCTGGGCCTTTACATGGTGCGCGGCGGGGCCGAGGGGATGGAGGCGCGGGCCTACAAGACCCAGGACGGTCGCCGCGCGGCCGAGCTGAGTTTCGACGGCACCCCGTCCGTGCCCCTGGCCGGCGGCTGTCCGGCCGAAGAGGCGCTTGGCGCGGCCGAGGCGCGGGCGGTTGCGGCGGTGCTGGCGGAAAGCCTGGGCTGTATGGAACAGGCCATCGAACAGACGGTCGAGTACATCAAGGGCCGCGAGCAGTTCGGCAAGGCGATCGGGTCCTTTCAGGCCCTGCAGCATATCGCCGCCGGGGCCGTGGTCGAGAAGGAACAGGTGAAATCCATGGCGATGTATGCCAGCGTCATGTGCGACGATGCGGATGCGCAGGCGCGGGATCTGGCGGTTTCGGCGGCGAAGGTGAAGATGTGCGATGCCTCACGCGAGGTCGGGCAGATGTCGATTCAGCTGCACGGCGGCGTGGGAATGACGATGGAATATGCCATCGGCCATTACTTCAAGCGCCTGACCATGCTGGAGATCGCCCATGGCGATCGCGATTTCCACATGGACCGGCTGTGTGCCGCAGGCGGTCTGGCCGCGTGACGGGGGCGGGCGCAGGGGGCCATCGAGGCCCGCTGCACCCGCAGCCTTCGGCGCGAGTATTTTTGGCAAGATGATCGAGGGGGCGCGGTGCAGGGCCGCGCGCCTCTTGCAGGAGAAGGAGTGACAGATGGATCTGTTTGACGCGATGCGGGACCGGCGGTCGATCCGGGGATTTACCGATGCGCCGGTGAGCCGGGCGCTGATGGAAGAGGTGCTGGCGGCGGCCAATATGGCGCCGTCCTCGATGAACACGCAGCCCTGGCATTTTCACGTGCTGAGCGGTGAGGTTCTGGAGAACGTCCGCAAGGGCAATTCCGAGCGCATGCTGGCAGGTGTGGAGCCGAGCCGGGAGATCATGGCGCATGGG
>NZ_CAXREX010000003.1:0-8379 GCF_964229645.1 Nioella sp.
CCGGAGGCCTTTTTGATTGGAGCGGGCGATGAGATTCGAACTCACGACCCTTACCTTGGCAAGGTAATGCTCTACCCCTGAGCTACGCCCGCTCTGTGGAGGCGGTATTTAGTCGGCTGGCGGGAGGGCTGCAAGAGGAAAATCGCGGCTCTGCGTGGGCAGCACCAAATCAAAAAGGCCCCCGGAAAACCGGAGGCCTTTTTGATTGGAGCGGGCGATGAGATTCGAACTCACGACCCTTACCTTGGCAAGGTAATGCTCTACCCCTGAGCTACGCCCGCTCTGTGAGGGCGGTGTTTAGTCAGACCGCGCGGGGGCTGCAAGAGGAAAATCGCGCGCCTTACGCATTTTCCGCCAGCCGCCTGATCCGTGCCGCGCGCCACAGGTTCAGCATCTCGACCGCGCCGGCAAAGACCATCGCGGCGTAGATGAAGCCACGCTCGATATGGACGTGGAACCCGTCCGCCACCAGCGCCATGCCGACCATGACCAGGAAGGCCAGCGCCAGCATCTTGGTCGAGGGGTGTTTCTCGACGAAATCGGCAATCGGGGCGGCTGCGACCATCATGACGATGATGGCGATGATCACGGCGGCGATCATCACTTCCACGTGGTCGGCGATGCCCACGGCCGTAATGACCGAGTCGATCGAAAAGACGAGGTCCAGCAGCATGATCTGGAAGATGACCGAGGTGAAGGCGGCCTTGACCACGGTTTCCTCGGGCAGATGGATGCCGCCTTCGACCTCGTGGAAGATCTCGGTTGAGGCCTTGTAGAGCAGGAAGAGCCCCCCGGCGATCAGGATGATGTCGCGCCAGCTGATGTCGAGGCCCATCACGGTCATGATCGGTTGGCTGAGCCCGATGATCCAGGTGATCGACAGCAGCAGCAGGATGCGCAGCACCAGCGCGCCCGTGAGGCCCAGAACCCGCGCCCGTCGGCGCTGTTCGGGAGGCAGGCGACCCGCCGCGATGGAAATGAAGATGACGTTGTCGATGCCCAGGACGATTTCGAGCACCGTGAGGGTCAGGAAGGCGGCCCAGACTGCGGGGTCGGACAAAAGCTCGATCATCGTGGTCTCCGTGGTTGAAGTTGCACTCACATAGGTGGGCCGGGCCCCGGCACAATGGGTCAGCCGCCGCTTGCGGAAATAATCCACAGAAGCGACGAGATTGTCACGAAGGAGGCTGCCGTGGTGACCATCAGCGTGGCCGAGGTCAGCAGTTCGCGCCCGTAGGACAGGCCGAAAAGCGGGTAGATCGACAGCATCGGGCAGGCGGCGTTCACCACCGCGACCAGCAGGATTTCGCGCGGCAGGTCCGGCACCATGAGCGCGGCGGCCAGCACGAACAGGGGATGCAGGATCAGCTTGCCGGACAGGATCGCGCCCGCGGGCAGAACCATGCCGCGCACCGAGCGCGCCGCCGCCACCGTGCCCCCCACGGCAAAGAGCGCAATGGGCGAGGCGATCGGGCGCAGCATCTCGATCGGGCGCATCAGGGGGTCCGGCAAGGTCAGCCCCGACACCGAATAGGCCAGCGCCACCAGGATCGACAGGAAGATCGGGTTCCTGGTCAGTCCCTTGAGTGCGTTGAGAAAGCCTTGCAGCGGCGTGCTGTCGGTGCTGTCGCCTGCATCGGCGATGGCCAGAGCCAGCGGGATCAGGATCAGGTTTTCGAGGATCATCACCGTCGCGAAAGTGGTGATGGCCAGGTCTGGGTAGAGGATCGAGAGCAGCGGAAAGCCCACGAAGGCCGAATTCGACCCGGTCATGCCAAGCGCCATCAGCCCCACCAGCGACCAGCGCTGCCGGAAGACCAGCCGCGCGACCAGAACGCAGGCAAAGAAGAGCGCGAGCGACCCCGCGAGGTAAGCGGTGAACAGCCCGGTATGAAAGGTCTCGGACGGGGCGGCGGTGCCCACGGCGATGAAGATCAGCGCAGGCAGCGCGAAGCGCACCACGAATGTCGCGATGGCCTTGATGTCGGCGCCCGCGAAATAGCCGGTGCGCACCGACAGGAAGCCAAGCCCGATCAGCAGGTAGATGGGCAGGGTGATGGACAGGATCGTCGACAGGGGACCCGCGCCTCGCGATTGGTTGCCTTGTTCAGCATCGCAGATCGCGGGCGCGCCCGCCAGTGGCCAATCCGGCCTAGATCACCGCATGGGCGATATTGGCCAGTGCGGCCACGAGGATCATGCCTAGCGTCAGCAACATGCCCCAGACCCGTGCAGGCACGATCTGCGGGGTGGAGCCGAAGCCGAACGCATGCAGCACCCGGCCCGTGAAGAGCGACACGCCAAGCGCGTGAATGGCCCATCCCGGCGCGCCCTGAAGCTCCGCCGCGATCAGCAGAATGAGCCCCATGGTGGAATATTCCACGCAATTGGCCTGCACCCGCATCGCCTTGGCGACCGAGCGTTCGCCACCATCGCCCACGGACACGCCATGTTTGCGCCGCAGGGCGATCACGCGCCAGCTCAGGTGCAGGAACAGCAGGGCCAGAAGCCCCGCATAAAGTGCCGAAACAAGTGTCATGGGCGTCCCTTCCTCAGTGTTGGCCCACCTCCCCGGCAGGCAGGGTGAAATCCTCGAAATGCACCACCACATCGGCCCCAACGGTCAGGATGATGCCATAGGCACCGGGTTCGGCCACCGAATGGCCAAAACCGGGTGCCCCAAGCAGCATGGGCATCTGGTGGCAGGGGCTTTTGAAGACGGTGACAGGCAACCCGTCGACCGAAGCGGTGATGGTGCGGTGAATATGCCCGGCAAAGACATGCGCCACGTTGGCATGGGCTGCGAGCGTGGCGCGCAGCTCTGCGGCGTTCAAAAGACCGATGCCGTCCATCCCGGTAAACCCGGTGGCAAAGGGCGGATGATGCAGGAAGACAAGGCAGGGCCGCGTGTCGGCGGCAAGCGTGCGGGTCAACCAGTCCATCCGTTGCGGGCACAGCCGGCCTGCGTGCTGAACACTGGGCCTGAGCTCGTGCGTGTCGAGGCAAACCAGCCGCACATCGCCCGCGTCGATCACGCTTTGCACGAAGCCGTTCTCATCCGTCGCGGCACCGGGGAAGGCGGCGCGGAACGCCGCGCGGTTGTCGTGATTGCCGATCATCAGGGTGACGGGCCAGGGCAGGGCGCTCAGCAGGCTCTTGAGCCGGGCATATTCCGCGCCCCGGCCGTGATGGGTGAGGTCCCCCATCAGGATCAACCGATCCGCGTCGGGATGCACGCGCACTGCATGGGCCAGCCCCTGTGCCAGCCGCGCGCCGGGG
Organism: Nioella sp.; assembly: GCF_964229645.1. Classification (GTDB taxonomy): domain Bacteria; phylum Pseudomonadota; class Alphaproteobacteria; order Rhodobacterales; family Rhodobacteraceae; genus Nioella. The sequence continues at coordinate 3,280 of NZ_CAXREX010000003.1, forward strand.
TCGAGACCTATGATGGTCTCCCCTTCCAGGGTCAGGTGCAGGTCTGTCATGACAAGGATCTTGGCCATCGGGTGCCCCTGGTTTTTCCGTGCCCGCAAAGCTTAGCGTGCAGGGGCGTGGCGAAAAGGGGGAAGTCCCGCCCTGGGCATCCCAAAACGCAGAAAAAGGGCGGTCGGCTTTCGCCGTCCGCCCCGATGTTTTGATCTCAGCCGCGCTCAATTGGCAGAGATGTCGACGTTGTCGATGCCGAAGAACTCGTCGCCGATATGCTGGTTCGCGCCTGACGTCATTCCAAGCGCCAGCGTATCGCCGGGATCGTCGACCGTGATCGTCACCTGGGTCACGGAATCGCGCCACCTGGCCGGACCGGAGCCGCCCAGGTTCGTGCCTTCGGAAATGACCTCGGTGCTGACGGTGATGCCTTCCACGTCGGGCGTGATGAAGGTCATGGTCCCATTGTAGAGACCGCGGGCCAGGGTCACGGTTTCCCCGTTGGTGGTGATGGTCATCACCTCGTTGTCGAGGCTGTCGCCACCGATCAGGTCAAACGTGAGCGTGGCACTCTCCGCACCCGCGGGCACATCGAGCGTGATGCCGGTCGATTCACCCGGCCCAAGCACCAGCATGTCACCCAGGGCTTCGATCGGGGCCATGACGGTGCCCCCGACCCAACCGCCCATGTCACCATTGGTGAAGTTCATCGACGCGATCTGGGTCGAACCGAAAAGGCTGGAAATCATGTTGCTGCCAAGTTGGGCGTTAATGTCACCGCTCAGGTCGCTCATGCCCGTGGACACGACACCGACGGTGGCCATGCCAAGCCCGGTGATCCCTGCGGTCAGGACGACCCAGTCGACCGTGACGGCGCCGGAATCATCCGATAGGAAATGGTAGATTTTGTGCATACTTCATCCCTTGTTACTGCTCCATATCCCCCCCGGATATCCGGGAAATTCGGTTTAATTTGGCCCGGAACAGGCCGATTTGACGCTATTAGGGCGTCGTGGGTGTGGTTTTTCGGCAAGTGGCGCATGACCGGGCCTGCCGCTGGAAGGTCTGGTCAGAACCCCGGACTGCCGGTGGTGGACGCGTCGAAATTGTCGAGCCCCCAGAACTCGTCGCCGATCCCCTGATTGGCGTTCGACTGAAGTTCGAACTGGATGGCTTCGGTTGGCTGATCGACCGTGATCCGCACGCCAGCGACGGAATCGTTCCAGCCGCCATTGCCACCAAGCGCCCGCTCTTCAACCTCGACGGTTGCCTCGACGGTGGTGCCGTCAAGCTGCGGGATGTCGAAGGTCATGGTGTTGCCGCTGGCCAGTGCAATGGCGACGGGCACGCCGTTCAGCATCACGGTGGCGGTGTCGGTGCCCCATTGCGCGCTGTTGTCCAGGCTGTCGCCCGCGACCAGGTCGAATGTCATGACCGCTTCGCCCGCCCCTTCCGGAACATCGACGAGGAAGCCGGTCGACTGGCCCGGCCCGAGCACCATCAGTTCGCCAAGCTCGCCGCCCATATCCATCACCGCGCCGCCGATCCAGCCAAGGGCATTGCCGCCGGAGAAATCGAACGAGGCAATCTCGGTGCGCCCGTTGTTGAACATGTTCCAGCCGTCGGTGGCCAGCTGAGTGCCAATGTCGCCGGACAGGTCCTCGACCCCGACGCTGACCACCGCCATGGACGCCAGCCCAAGCCCGACGGTCGCAGCGGTCATCACGACCCAGTCGACCGTTACGGCCCCGGCGTCGTCGTAAAGAAATGCTTGAATGCCAAACAGGGCCTTCCCTCGTAATACTGCTCAGTTGGGCAAGCCTACGCGAGAAAATCGCTTAAAATTTGGCGGAAACCGGGCGAAGCGGTGCCGCTTCGCCCGGTTCTGTTCAACTCAGTTCCACCAGCAGGTCCTTGGCGTCGATCTGGCCACCGGGGGTGACGTGAACGGCAGAGACCACGGCGTCGCGTTCCGCGTGAATGCCGGTTTCCATCTTCATCGCCTCGATGGTCAGCAGCAGGTCGCCCTGTTTCACGCTTGCCCCGGCCTGCACCGCGACACTGGCCACCACGCCCGGCATCGGCGCGCCAATATGGTTGGGGTTGCCAAGCTCGGCCTTGGGCCGCTTGGCGGTGGAAGCCTGCACCTTGCGATTGGGCACGCGCACGACGCGGGGCTGGCCGTTCAGTTCGAAGAAGACCTTGACCTCGCCATCCTCGTTTGTCTCGCCCACGGCCTGCAACTGCACCACCAGCGTCTTGCCGGGGTCGATCTCGGCCTCGATCTCTTCACCCGGTTCCATGCCGTAGAAGAATGTCCTGGTGGGCAGGGTGCGCACCGGGCCGTAGATCGCGTGGCGTTCCCGGTAGTCGGTGAAGACCTTGGGATACATGAGGTAGCCGTTGAGATCCTCGTTATCGACGGGCTCGCCCACCTTCTTGATGACCTCTTTGCGCACGGCCTCCAGGTCCACCGGCGGCAGGTGCTTGCCCGGACGCTCGGTATTGGGGGCTTCGCCTTTCAGCACCTTCTGCACGATGCCATCGGGGAAGCCGCCCGGCGGCTGGCCCAGGTTGCCGCGCATCATGTCGATGACGGAATCGGGGAAGGCCACTTCGGTCTTGGGGTCTTCGACCTGTGCGCGGCTCAGCCCCTGGCTGACCATCATCAGCGCCATGTCGCCCACCACCTTGGAGGACGGCGTGACCTTCACGATGTCGCCGAACATCTGGTTCACGTCGGCATACATCTGCGCCACTTCGTGCCAGCGCTCTTCCAGGCCGAGGCTGCGGGCCTGTGCCTTGAGATTGGTGAACTGGCCACCCGGCATCTCGTGCAGGTAGACCTCGGAGGCCGGGGCCTGAAGACCGGACTCAAAGGCCGCATACTGCCCGCGAACGGCTTCGAAGTAGTCGCTGATCTCGCGGATCGCCTTGATGTCGAGCCCGGTATCGCGCTCGGTATGGCGCAGCGCCTCGACCACGGTGCCAAGGGTCGCCTGGCTGGTGTTGCCCGACAGGCTGTCCATCGCCGCATCGACCGCGTCGACGCCTGCCTCGGCGGCCGCGAGGATGGTGGCCGAGGCAATGCCAGCCGTGTCATGGGTGTGGAAGTGGATGGGCAGGCCCACCTCGTCCTTCAGCGCCTTGATGAGGATCTTGGCAGACGCGGGCTTCAAAAGCCCCGCCATGTCCTTGAGCCCCAGGACATGCGCGCCCGCATCGCGCAGGTCCTTGCCCATCTGGACATAGTATTTGAGGTCATACTTCGCCCGGTCTGGGTTCAGGATGTCGCCGGTGTAGCAGATCGTGCCTTCGCAGACCTTGCCGCTTTCCACCACCGCATCCATGGCGACCCGCATGTTCTCGACCCAGTTCAAACTGTCGAACACGCGGAACACGTCAACGCCGGTCTCGGCGGCCTGCGCCACGAAGCTTTGCACCACGTTATCGGGATAGTTGGTATAGCCCACCCCGTTCGAGGCGCGCAGCAACATCTGCGTCATGATGTTGGGCATCGCCTTGCGCAGGTCGCGCAGGCGCTGCCAGGGGCATTCCTGCAAGAAGCGGTAGGCCACGTCAAAGGTCGCCCCGCCCCAGCATTCCACGCTGAAGAGCTGCGGCAGGTTGCCAGCATAGGCAGGCGCGGCCTTGATCATGTCGATCGACCGCATCCGAGTTGCCAGGAGCGACTGGTGCCCGTCGCGCATGGTGGTGTCGGTGATAAGCAGCTGCTTCTGCGCCGCCATCCAGTCGGCCACCGCCTGCGGGCCTTTCTCATCCAGAAGCGTCTTGGTGCCCGGCGAGGGCGCGGCCTTGGGGGCAGGGGCCTTGGCGGGCTTGAGATCCGCTTTCGGCTTGGCGCGGCCCTCGGTTTCGGGATGCCCGTTCACCGTGATGTCGGCGATGTAGTTCAGGATCCGCGTCGCGCGATCGCGCTTGGGGCGGAAATCGAACAGCTCCGGCGTCTCGTCGATGAACTTGGTGGTGTACTGGTAATTCAGGAAAGTCGGGTGCTTGAGCAGGTTTTCCACGAAGGCAATGTTCGTGCTGACGCCCCGGATCCGGAATTCGCGCAAGGCCCGGTCCATCCGCGCGATCGCGGCCTCGGGCGTTGGCGCCCAGGCCGTCACCTTTTCCAGCAGGCTGTCATAGTAGCGCGTGATGACTGCACCCGAATAGGCCGTGCCTCCATCAAGGCGGATGCCCATGCCGGTCGCCCCGCGATAGGCGGTGATGCGGCCATAGTCGGGGATGAAGTTGTGGGTCGGATCCTCGGTGGTCACCCGGCACTGGATCGCGTGACCGTCCAGCTTCACGTCATACTGGCTGGCCGTGCCCGTGGCCTCGACCAGCGATTTGCCCTCGGCGATCAGGATCTGGGCGCGCACGATGTCGATACCAGTCACTTCCTCGGTGACGGTATGTTCGACCTGCACGCGGGGGTTAACCTCGATGAAGTAGAACTTGCCGGAGTCCATATCCATCAGGAACTCGACGGTGCCCGCGCATTCGTAGTTCACATGCTCGCAGATCTTCTTGCCCAGAAGGCAGATTTCCTCGCGCTGCGTCTGGCTGAGATAGGGGGCGGGCGCGCGTTCCACGACCTTCTGGTTGCGCCGCTGCACCGAGCAGTCCCGTTCGTAAAGGTGGTAGATGTTCCCGTGCTTGTCGCCCAGGATCTGCACCTCGACGTGGCGGGCGCGGGTGATCATCTTTTCGAGATAGCCCTCGCCATTGCCGAAAGCGGCCTCGGCCTCGCGCCGGCCCTCGCGCACTTTCTCTTCCAGTTCCTCGGGTTTCAGGATCGGGCGCATCCCGCGTCCGCCGCCGCCCCAACTTGCTTTCAGCATCAGGGGATAGCCGATCTCGGCCGCCTCGGCGCGGATCGCGTCCATGTCATCGCCCAGAACCTCGGTCGCGGGAATGACCGGCACACCCGCCTCGATCGCCACGCGCCGGGCGCTGGCCTTGTCGCCAAGCGCGCGCATGGTCTCGGCCTTGGGGCCGATGAAGGTGATACCGTTCTTTTCGCAGGCATCCACGAAGCGCGGATTTTCCGACAGAAGTCCGTAGCCCGGATGGATCGCGTCGGCGCCGCTGTCCTTG
>NZ_CAXREX010000004.1:0-16733 GCF_964229645.1 Nioella sp.
GACCTCGGCGGGGATCGTCGTGTCGGGCGGGCGCGGCGTCGGTTCGGAAGAGAATTTCAAGATCATCGAGGCGCTGGCCGACAAGCTGGGCGCGGCGGTGGGCGCCTCGCGCGCGGCGGTCGATTCGGGCTTCGCGCCGAACGACTGGCAGGTGGGCCAGAACGGCAAGGTCGTGGCGCCGGACCTCTACGTGGCGGTGGGCATCTCGGGCGCGATCCAGCACCTGGCGGGGATGAAGGATTCGAAGGTGATCGTGGCGATCAACAAGGACGAGGAAGCGCCGATCTTCCAGGTCGCCGATTACGGCCTCGTCGGCGACCTCTTCGACCTGGTCCCCGAACTCACCGAGAAACTCTGAAGCGGCTGGTGCGTGCAAGCACGCACCCTACGCAACTGAGACAGCGGCCCGCCAGAGGTGGCGGGCCGTTCTGCGTCGGGCGGGAGCGGGCAAGCTTGATGTCGAATACCCAAAGCGTACGCGGTACGACGCAGGAACCGTGCGCTGTCCCGCTGCCTCCCCGATGCCACGGCGTGCGCAAGCCTCGATGTCATCAATTCCTCTCTGTGGGAATGATGCCGGGGTTATGGCGCAAGTGTCCCTGCGTTCTGAGAAGGCTCAACCCGTGCTGTCCAGACAGGCGGCGTTCCTCACACCAGGTGTTTCGTTCCGGCATGCGCAGGAACGGACCGACTTGGGTTTGTCAGCCTGTATTCACGTCTCGCTTTCGAGGGCCAGTTTCGCGCGAAAGGCTTCTGCGAGATGCCTGACATGGTCGCTGAGGCGAGAAACGGCCAGGTCCGTGTTCTTTACCCGGCAGGCTTCGAGGATCGCGCGATGCTCGCTCATCGAGCGGGTCGTGGTTTCCTCCAGGAAGATGAAGAGATGCGTGCGCAGCGCCTTCAGCGGCGAGAGGATGCCGTCATACGCCCTGACGATCGACCGGTTTCCAGGGCTTTCCACGATGGCATTGTGAAACTGGTAGTCGCCCAGCGTGTAGCCTTGGGAATCTTCCGCCGCCAGTGCGCGCTGCATGGCGTCGCAAGCTTGCTCAAGTCCGTCCATAAGCTGCGCATGGTTGCGTTCGGCACCAAGGCGCAGCGCCTCGCATTCCATGATTCTGCGGAATTCGCATAGCTCGTCGATAATGTGCAGATCTGGGGTAAAGACAAAGGTGCCCCGCTTTGACTGGATCGTCACCAGCCCCTCGGACTGCAAGGCTGCCAGCGCATCACGCACAGGCGAACGGCTGACGCCGAGTGCATCGGCAAGCCGTTGTTCCGACAGTTTCGATCCCAGCGGCAATTCACCGGAAATGATGGCATCGCGGATCCTATTGGCCGTGACGGCCATGAGCGATCCGGGGTGGTCGATGGGCTGCATCGCGCGGCGATCCTTTTTGCCGGGACATAGCCGATGCTCGGCTCAACGTCAAACTACCATGTTACATACCGTATGGCACTTGACGGTGAAACGTCCACGTCAGATGGTGGCGCGGCGGGGCGTCCCGCGACGGGAGTGAGAAAGGGAGTGCCGCTTTGACCGCGAAAACGCCAATCGAAGACCCGACCCGCCTGTTGACTGAACTGCGCGCGGTGGTGGGCGAGGCCCATGTTCTGACCGAAGGCGAAGACATGGCCGGATATCTTGTCGACTGGACCGGGCGGTACAGGGCGACGGCCTTGGCCGTCGTTCGCCCAGGCACCACCGAAGACGTTGCGCAAATCGTGCGGCTTTGCGGCGCGCAGGGCGTGGCAATCGTCCCGCAGGGCGGCCGGACCGGGCTCTGTGGCGGGGGTGTGCCGGTGGCGGGCCAGCCCTCGGTGGTTCTGTCCCTGACGCGCATGAACGCGATCCGCGCGCTCGACGAGGCCGGGCGCAGCGTCGTTGCCGAGGCCGGTGTCGTGCTGGAAACCTTGCGGAATGCGGCGCTGGACAAGGGACTGGTCTTTCCGCTGATGTTCGGCGCCAAGGGCAGCTGTACCATCGGCGGCAATCTGTCGACGAATGCCGGCGGGTCGAATGTCATCCGCTACGGTACAGCGCGCGAGCTGTGTATCGGGATCGAGGCAGTGCTGCCGGACGGGTCGGTGATCCATGCGCTGACGGGTCTGCGCAAGGACAACACGGGATACGACCTGAAGGATCTGCTGATCGGTGCCGAAGGGACGCTGGGTGTGATCACCGCAGCGGTATTCAAGCTGTTTCCGGCGCCGCGCGCCCGCGCCACAGCATTCCTCTCGGCCGCCTCTCTGGAGGCGGCTATCACGGTGCTGAACCGTCTTCAGGACTACAGCGGCGGCGGGGTCGAGGCGTTCGAATACATGCCGCAGCCTGCGGTGGATGTCATAAGGCAGGTTTTTCCCGACATCCGTGCGCCGCTGGACGCGCCGGCGAAGACCGGCATCCTGGTCGAGGTCGCCTCCTCCCGTCCGAGTGACGCGGCCGAGATGGAGGACGGAAGCATCCGTCTGACGTCGGACGTTATGGCGCTGCTGGCAGACTGCTTGGATGAGGGGCTCTTGCTGGATGTCATGGTCGCGCAATCGGAACAGCAACGCCGCGACCTGTGGCACATGCGCGAGTCGATCCTCGAGGCGATCACCAAATCCGGCCCGGCCAATCATATGGATATTTCTTTGCCTCTGAACCGGATCGCGCCCTTCGTGGCCGAGATGGATGACCATATGGCCGAACTCGGGTTCCAGCCGCTGACGGTGGGGCATCTGGGCGACGGCAACCTGCATTACGCGCTGGCCGCCGCCAAGGGCCGCGACTGGGATCGGCTGCCGCACGAGCAGGCGCGGAACGCAATTCTTGCCCGGCTTGACCAGATGAACGGGTCGTTCAGCGCCGAACATGGCATCGGGCAGAGCAAGCTGTCGCTGATGGCCGCGCTGAAAGAGCCGACGCAATTGGCGGCGATGCGCGCCATCAAACGGGCGCTCGACCCCGCCAATATCATGAACCCCGGCAAGCAGTTGCCGCCGGGCTGATCCGCCGGGTCGAGCCGGGTTGGTCCGAAGAACAATCGCCGACATCGCGGACGGATGTCGAAGGAAGGGACTGATGTCAGAACAAAAGTACTACATGCACCAATCCGTCGCGCAGGCGGTGCGCGACCACGGAGTCGAGACCATGTTCGGGCTGGTCGGGGACGCCAATCTTTTCATGGCCAACCATTTCGTCAAAGGCTGCGGCGGCACGCTGGTGCCCGCCGTGCACGAGGGCGGGGCCGTTCTCATGGCACTGGCCCATGCGCAGGTGACCGGCGGAGTCGGGGTCGCGACCGTGACGCAGGGCCCGGGGTTGACCAATTGCGTCACCGCGTTGCGTGAAGGGGTGGTTGCCCGCCGCCCGGCGGTCCTGTTGTGCGGTGACACGCCGGCATTGGCGGCGTTCCATCCGCAGAACATCGACCAGCGGGAAATCGTCAAGGCCACCGGCGCCGGATTCGAACAGGTGCAGGCGCCGGAAACCGCGTCGCGCAATGTCGCATCGGCCTTTTACCGCGCGCGCAAGGAAAGACGCCCGATCGTCGTGAATATCCCGTCGGACTTCATGTGGGCGGAGGTCACCCATCAGAAGATCGTCCTGCCGCCCCCCGAGCCCCCGGCGGTCGTGACCGAAGGGCCCGCGCATGAAGACGCCATCGGGATGATCGCCTCGGCGAAGCGGCCGTTGATCCTGGCGGGGGCAGGGGCGGTCTGCGCCAGGGAACAGCTTATTGCACTGGCCGAAAGGCTGGATGCACCGCTGGCGACCACGCTGAAGGGCACCGGGCTTTTCCGCGGTCACCCCAACAACATCGGCTATTTCGGCACGCTCAGCACCGCGGCGGCCTATGATGTCATCGCCGCCGCCGATTGCGTCATAGCCTTCGGGGCCTGGCTTCATATCTTCACCACGGATCGCGGCGAGTTGCTGAAGGGCAAACGCGTCATCCAGATCAACAACAGCCCGTCCGATGTCGGAACCTTCCATCACGCCGATGCGGTTCTTGTCGCGGATGCCGGGCGGACCGCCGAGAATATCCTTTATTGGCTGGATGAAGCGGAAGTTCCCCCCTCGGGCTTTGCAAGCGAACTGCCGGACGGGGACCTGTCGCTGCACCCCAAAGGCGACCCCCGGAAATCCGCGCCCGGGTTCATCAACTTCGAATATGCTCTGGACCGGCTGAACGAAACGCTCCCTCAAGATCGTATCATGCTGACCGATGGCGGGCGCTTCATCACGGAAGTCTGGTGCCGGATCTTTGTTCCCGACCCGCAAAGCTTCCACATGAGCGACAATTTCGCGGCCATTGGCCAGGGAATGCAGCAGGCCATCGGCGCTGCGCATGGTGACCCGAAACGCCCCGTGGTTCTGTTTACCGGTGATGGAGGGTTCATGATGGGTGGCATGAACGAATTCAACACCGCTGTACGAACGAACCGCGACCTGATTGTCATTATCTGCAACGATTCCGCCTATGGGGCCGAGCATGTCCAGTTGCTGGATCGCCAGATGGATCCGTCGCTGACAGAGTTCCACTGGCCGTCTTTTGCTGAAACCGCCAGGGCCCTTGGCGGGGAAGGGGTGCAAGTGACATCGCCCGAAGAGCTGGAGACCGCGATAGAAGCGATCCGGGTCCGGAAAGGTCCGATCATCGTGGAACTGAAACTGGACCCCAACAATGTCCCACGGATGCGGATGTGACGTTGCGGCCAATTGGCCGTAGGGGGCAATCCCGGCAGCGCCTCATGAGGCGCTGCCTGTGTTTGTCTCGACAGCTGTCCGGCCAGGATGGCAATCGCCTTTCGGCTGCAATTCCGGGTGGCGTGAAGATGTATCGACCCGGAGGAACCTGCTCAGGTTAAGCTGCTGATCTGAAGGCCTTGACAGGCGTGCGCATGGCAAATGCCTGATGCGGTCGGCGGTTGTTGTGGGTGCACTCGGTCACCGGGGCCGTCTTATGCTTCGCCGCCCAACGCTCTCTACGCTTCGCGTCGTCCTGCCTTGCAGCGAGAGCAGGATGTCTATGCATCGACACAATGACGCGCAAAGAAACTGGCGACGGTTTCGAAAACATGCCCCGGCCGCGTGACCGTCGCCGCGCCCGGGCAGATGGTCGTCAATGTCAGAGGTTCCCGGTCATCGAGATCCGTCCGGTTGAAGAAACCGTGCCCAAGGCCTGGAACCTCGATCAGCGTGACATCGGATCCAGCCGCAGCGACGGCTGCGTAGAGAAGACGGCTCTGACCGATGGGAACGGCCGCATCTGCCGTCCCGTGCATGAGCAATAGGGGGGGCAGTCCCGGGCGGGCGAACCGACAGGGATTGGCTTCATCCGCAAGCTTCGGATGCTCGGTCACGGCGCCGCCGAGGAACAGGCTTTCAAGCGCCTGAGGGTCCGTGACGGGGCGCGGGACGGGCAGATGCGCGGATTCCGGATCGTCCGAGGGCTGGATGGTCGGGTCGCGCTGCGCATCCATCTGCAGGAAATCCACGGGCGGATAACCCGCACAGATCGCTTGCACCGGATCGCCTGCACCGAAGGTGCCTTTGGGCGCCATGCCCGCCAGCGCCGCCAGATGCCCGCCTGCGGACGATCCCCAGAGCCCGATGCGCCCGGGATCGAAGCCATACGTTCCAGCGACCGAGCGCACCCAATGCACGGCCTCGATCGTGTCCAGCACGGCAGCCGGAAAAATCGCCTCCCCCGAGAGGCGATAATCGATTGAAACCATGGCAAAGCCCTGTTGGGCGAAGTGCCGCGAAAGGTCGGGGCCGAGACGGCGGTCGCCAAAACGCCAGCCGCCGCCATGCAAGAAGATCACCACCGGAAAAGGTCCGTCCCCGGCGGGAAGATAGATGTCCGCCAGCCGATCGGTTCCGCCTGCGCGGGAATAGACCTGATCGGGCAGGATACGCGGCTCTCTCATGCCGGAGCGATTCATGGCTGACCTGCCCCGGGAGGAGCGCCCAGCGGCACGATGTCCAGCTCGCCCAGCCGCTCCAGAACACGATCAAACCGGAACGGAAGCGGATGCTGCGGGTAGACCGTAATGTCGGCCGCATCACCGAGGATTTCGAAGAACGGCTCGAAAATGCCGGGCTTCAGCCAGCCCATCAACCGCGTGTAGGGGCGCAGGAACTGGTAGGCATGGGGCGTGCCGCGCGGCACGAACAGGAAGTCTCCGGGCGCCAGTTCGACGAGGTCGTCACCGGCCTTCATCCGGACCGCGCCATCGACGCAGAAGAACATCTCGTCATGGCGCAAATGCTTGTGGGGCGGGATCATCGGGCCTTCGGGGCCTTCGGTCAGCAGGGTGAAGAACTCGCCGCCGGTGTTGCGGTTTCGCGAGGTATAGGTGAAGAGCTGCTCTCCGACGATGACATGATCACCCTCGCCAGAGCGGATCACGAAAGGCTCTGTCCCGTCGGGCAGGCTCGTGCGGCCCTCGTCCAAGGGCAGCTCCGCGGGCAACGGACCAAGGATCTCGGTATCGCAGCCGGTGACGGAGCCCGCGGCCAGATCGTCCGCGCGTCCCGGCGTGGTATCGGGCTGGACGAAGCCCTCATAGGCGCGGCCCGTCGCCGCGAACAGCCCCGAAGCATTGCCCCCCGTCTGAAACAGCATTGCCACGTTGCGCAGGCGCTGCATCGTAAGACCCCAGTCCGTGCCGGCCGGGATCGAGGCATAATCGCCCCGCACCAGCTGGTATCGGCGACCGGCGAGGATCAGGTCGACAACCCCGTCCATGACGTAGAGCCCGGCATGCGAGGCGCCGTGCCGCAAGAGCGGCAGTCCGGCGCCCGCGCCGCCGGTGAGCATCGTCAGTCCGAAACTGTCGCCGGTTTCTGCGCCGGTTGCATAAGAAGAAGCGACCATGCCTCCCACAAGATGCCGCGGCCCCTGACCTGCGCGAACGCCATAAGCGGCGGGCTTGCCCGGAAGATTGTTGAACTCCATGTTCATCCCCATTTTCGAGAAGGTTGCATGTTCGATAGTGCCGGAAGCGCCCTGCGCTCGCGGTTGGTTTCAGAAGCTTTCGCCGTCGCCGGCGATGACGACACGGCCTTCAAATCGGCTTTCGATACGTGTGCGAAACGCATGGATGCCGGCCCCGGTTGTCGCATCGCTGGTCAGATGAACCGCGACGACGGACTTTGCGCCGGCCGCTTTGGCCATTTCGCCCAGTTGCTCGGCCGTCAGGTGATGCTCTTCCATATGGGCACGGATCGCGGCCACCATTGCGGCAGGGGCGTCGGGACGGTTCCTGCGGACGCGGTCCATGACATACTCGGCGTCGACCATTTCTCCGACCAGCAGATCGACCCCTGACGCCAGACGCGAGACGCCGGTGCAGGGTCCGGTATCGCCGGTGAACACCACCGACCGGTCCGGCAGATCGAAGCGCAGCGACAGGGATAGCGGGCCCGGTTGGCCGAACTCGGTTTCGGGACGGTAATGCGTGTTCTCGCAACAGGTCACGCGGCACGAGCCGATCTCGATGACATCGCCCGGCGTGATCTCGGTCACCGAGACGAAGCGGCGCGGATGCGGCAAGCCCCGGTCCGTGGCCCCAAATCCGGTCTGATTGGGCACATCACAGGCCAGGAACAGCCCTTCGACGATCTGTGCCGTCCCGGGCGGGCCGTAGATGTGAAGCGGGTTCTGGCGATGGGTCATCATGTTGACGCCGAGGATCGCGAACAGGCTTCCGATATGGTCGAAATGATGATGCGACAGGACAATGTGTTGTAGACGCGCCATCTCGATGCCTGCGCGTTTCAGGCCCGTAATCGCTCCCTCGCCGCAATCGATCAGGATCGGGTCCTCTCCGGCCATCAGCAGATGGGCGGGATAGCCGCGTCCCGGGGTGGGCGACGGGCCACCGCCCGATCCGAGAACGGTAAAGCTGGACGGGGCTGGCATGGTAGAACGGGGATCACGCATGAGCCTGCTCCGCCAGAGCCGAGCTGACATGGACGCCGCTCTCGCCGATATCCAAGGTCATAAGGTCCTGGCCCGGAATCACCGTCCCGTCATAGCCAAGCGCCGTTCGGTCAAGGATTGACTGCACGCTCGGTCCCATTGCGCCGCCCGGAATCTGCACGATATGGGTGAAGACCGCCAATCGCGGGCGTGCACCCGAGAAGATCGCGGCGGCTTCTTCGGGCGAGGTATGGCCCTTCATCACCACGTCACGGAAGAAGGCGTCGTCCTGCATCGAGGGATGGATGGCCGCGACCTCGTGCACCAACAGGTCGCAGTCCCTGGCAGCGTCGCCGACACGGGGATCGGCCGCGGTATCGCCCGACAGCACGACGGAGAAACCGGCATGGTCGATCCGGAAACCGTATGTCGGAGCGAAGTCGTGGTGATACGTGCCGAAGGCCGTGACCCTGACGCCGTGTTCGTCAAACACCACGCCCTCGGAGATCCGGCTCGGGACCAGACGGGTGGCCTCGACGGGCAGCGACTGGATTGCCCGTTCGCGCACGTCGCCGCGAAAGGCCATCTGCATCCCTTCGGCGAATTCCTCGATTCCCTCGGGCCCGAAGATCCTGAGCGGCTTCCGTCGCTTGCCGAACGGCGCCGGGATATAGCCCGACGTGTAGACATCCGCGAAACCGGCAGTGTGGTCGGAGTGAAAATGCGTGAAGAACACCGCGTGCAGCGCACCCAGAGGGCAGCCCGCCTGCGTGAGCCGCAGGGAGGCCCCGCGTCCGGCGTCGAAAAGCAGGTTCAGACCAGCGGCCTGTATCAGCGTGGCCGAGCCGAAACGCTCGATATCGGGTTGAGGGGTTCCGGTCCCGAGCAGCGTGACGCGGATCGGGGCGAGGTCTGGATGGGTCATGGCGAAACTCTCGGAAAGAGGAAGGAGGGGACGGGACGTTCCCGCCCCCGTTTGGTCAGTTTGGCATCCGCTCCCACAGCATCTGCTCTGGCGTGGGTGCGCTGGGGATGAAACCGAACGCGACCATGTCCTCGGCCAGCCGTTGCAGCTGATCGGCGTCTAGGGTGACCGATGTCGGCGGGATCGGACGGCTGGCGATGTACGCTTGCGGCAGCTGCGTGAGTTCCGCGTCGAGCGCGCGCACCTCGTCGGGGTGAGCGTTGGCATAGTCGTAAGCGCGTGCCATGACCTCGATGAAGGTCACGAATTCATCGCCTCGCTGGGCCAGAACCGCCTCCGAGGACAAGTAGATGATGCCCGGCGTTCCAATCATCGGCCCGTAGGCATCGGAAAGAAGGCGGAAGTCAGGATTGGTCAGCGCCAGATCGTAGAACAGTGCGAAAGGCACGATCGCCTCGACATTGCCGTTCTGCAGGTTCTCGATGAACGTGGGCGGCGGCATGTTGATCAGCTCGACCGCATCAGGCTCGAACCCTGCTTCGCGCAGCGCGCGGAACACCAGGAACGAGCCCGTGCCCTGCAGGCCGAAAGTGCCGATGCTCTGTCCTTCAAGGTCGCCGACCGACTGATAGGGACTGTCCGCACGAACCACGAGGCCGACGGTCGGCTGCGTGTCGATGTTCTGGTTCCCCAACACGATCTTCAAGGGCACGCCCTGCGCGATCGCTGCGATCGCGGGCGCGGCGCCGGACCCGACAAGATCAAGCTCGCCCGACATCAGCCGCGCGACGTTCTGCTGGGGATTTGACGCTTCGATCAGCTCGACCTCCAGCCCGGCCTCGGCGAACCAACCGTTCCGCTCGGCGATGAAGAAGGGCTCGAAAGCGCCGATATTGCTCCAGCCCACCCGCAGTGGTTCGGCCTGCGCTACAACGGGCAGGGCCAGCATGGTGGCGAAGAGGCCGGCCCCGAGGGCGCGGCGGGTAACTGTCGATATGGACATCGGTTTCCTCCCTGCGATGTGCATCACGCGTAGTTCGATAGAGACCTTCAGGACGCATGCCGAAGTTCGTTCAGGATCCGGCCGCGAAGCTGGGCGAAAACGGGCAGGCTTTTGCTCGCGACCTGATCGCGTTCGGCACCCAGATCGACGGCGACGCTGTCGATCACCGTTGCCGGGCTGCCCCGCAGCACGACAATGCGATCCGCCAGATAGACGGCTTCGTCGATGTCATGGGTGACGACGATCACGCTGATCCCCAGCCGCCGGCGCAGATCCAGAACCAGATCCTCCAGATCGAAACGCGTCTGCGCATCCAGCGACCCGAAAGGCTCGTCCATCAGAAGGACATGGGCGTCATAAGCAAGCGCCCGCGCGATCGCCACGCGCTGCTGCATCCCGCCCGAAAGCTCCCATGGGTACTTGTGCTCCTTGCCGGCAAGGCCGACATCGGCGAGGCAGTCCATTGCCCGCTGCTGACGCTCGGACTTGCTCAGCCCCTTGCCCTTCAGGGGCAAGATCACGTTGTCCAATGTGGACATCCACGGCATCAGCGAGCCCCGGTAGTCCTGAAACACCAGCCCGATTTCCGGCAACGGTTCGGTCACCGGCATGTCACCGACCACGACCCGACCGCTGCTCGGGGGCAAGAGCCCGCTGAGGCTGCGTAGCAACGTGGTCTTTCCCACGCCCGACGGACCGACGATAGCAATGATCTGCCCGGGTTCGACCGTCAGCGAGATGCCTTCGATCACGCGATGATTGCCGTAAGCTTTCCCCAGGTTCTCGACCGAAACTCGCGGGACGGCGCTGGTGGTGACAGGGTTCATCTTGCTGCAACCTTCTTCTTGAGCGGGATTGTGGCGGGACGGGACGCTTTCGGACCGCGCGACGGCAAGCCATAGTACCAGCCCAGCAGGCGACGCTCGGCCGCGACGAAAGCGACGTTCACGACGAAGCCGATCAGACCGATCCAGACTGTCCCGGCCCAGACCTGCGTCATGTCGAACCGTTCGGTGCCGTTAAGGATGTAATAGCCCATCCCCTCGTTACCCGAGGCGAACTCGCTGATCACCATCACCGTCAGGCTGACGGACAGGGCGATCCGCGTTCCGGCCATCACCTGCGGAAGCGCCGCCGGCAGCAAGATGTCGCGCACGATGACCGGTCTGGGCAGTCTGTAAGCCCGGGCGGTCTCGAGGATCGATTCCTTCACACCCCGGACACCGTCAATCGTGTTCAGAAGAATTGGCCAGATGGCGGTCGAGGCGATGAGGAAGATCTTGGGGCCTGCCCCGATCCCGAAGGCCACGATCACGATGGGTACGATGGCGACGCCGGGAATGGCGCGGACAAAGGACAGAAGCGGCCAGACAGCTTCGCGCAGTGCCCGGCGCTGGCCAATGGCGATCCCGAAGGCGACGCCCAGAACCAGCGCGATACACAGGCCGGCGGCGACGTTCCGCAGGCTGACGAAAGTGTCCCGCAGAAGCTCCCCGCTCGACAGATCCGTCCACATGCGCAGCAAGGTTCGGGACAAAGGCGGGAAAAAGAACGCGCCCGACTGCTCGGAGAAGACCCACCACAGAGTGATCAGCACGACCGGAAGCCAAAGAAACGCGATGAATGACAGGATCCTGATCTGCATGTCACACCTCCCCCGCGCGGAAGTGCCAGGACAAGAGCGTCTTCTCGGCCTGATCGGCCAGCAGGTTCACGATTACCCCCAGAAGCCCCGCATACAGCGCATAGGCAATCGCAACGTCGGTTTCATAGAAATCCCGCGCGCGGGCCAGTTCACGCCCCATTCCGGCGACGGGACTGGTGATCTCGACCGCGATCGCCACCAGGATGGACACCACGACTGAAATGCGAAAACCTGTCATGATGAAAGGGCTGGCTGCGGGCAAAAGGACGTGGAAATACCGCAAGTGCAGCGGGATCCGGTAGGCGCGGACGGTGTCGGCCAAGGTCTCGTCCATGCGCCGAGCGCCATAGATCGTCTGCAAGAGGATCGGAAAGATACAGGCGCTGACGATCAGAACGATCTTCATCGTCGACGTCGCGCCCAGAATGGTCAGCAGGATCGGGATCAGCGCGACTTGCGGAAAGGACCTGCCGAAATCGACAAGGAACCGGGTCGAACGCTCGAGAAACCGCGATGAGCCGATTACCAGCCCCGCCGGAACAGCGATCAGGAGCGCGATCGTAAGCCCGATCGCCGCGTCACGGACAGTCATGGCAAGTGCGGGCCAGAAACCTTCGCGGGTCAGCAATGAAAGCGCTGCGCTGAACACAGCCTCGACCGGCGGCAACACGGCTTCCGAGACCTGTCCGAAATGACTTGCCACGGCCCATAGAAGCAACACGCCGGCAAAGACCGACGCCTGCCTTGCGATACGAATTCGCATGGCGACCCTCCCTCTTGGCGCGCTGGCGCCACTCCCTGATCAAACTGTGCTTGCAAATGTGGGAATTGACAAATTTTTCTTTCCGATAGCTAATCATCACGAAAATCTATTTCCCGGGAGCACAACATGCGGTTCATGGGACTTGATCTGAACCTTCTCGTGGCCTTCCGGGCGATCATGGACACTCGGTCTGTGACGGGCGCCGCACAACAGCTTCACCTGACGCAACCCGCGGTCAGCAACGCCTTGCAGCGCCTGCGACAGTATTTCGACGACGACCTGTTCGTGCCCTCGGGCAACAGGATGTTGCCGACGCCGCTTGCCGATCGCCTGGCCGGGCCGGTCAAGGCGATCCTTGCCGACAGCACCGCAATGCTGGCCACCGCCCGGCCCTTCGATCCGCCCACCGCAGACCGGTTATTCGTGATTGCAGCCCCTGACGACGTGACCGAGGTGGTAATCGCGCCGGCTCTGAACCGCATCTTCGACGCCGCTCCCGGTATCCGGCTGGATATCGTCCCGCTCACGGCAGATCATTCGACGCCGCTGAATTCCGGGGATGTCGACATGCACATCGTGCCGCGCGCTTTCAGTGTACCGAACCAGCCGACGATTTCGCTCTATGATGACGACTACGTCGTGCTGGGCGACCGGGACAATCCGGCGCTGCGGCACGGCATGACCGGGGCGGAGCTTCGTCGCTTCCATATCGTCGGCGCCTTGATCGTGGCGCCAAGACGGATGACCGGCGCTCATGCGCCACAAATGGTGGCGCGGCTTCTGGATGAGGCGTCGGTCACGGTGAAGAATTTTTCGCAGCTGCCCGCGCTGATCGCAGGCTCGGAACGGCTTGCCGTCGTTCCGCGCCGCCACGCCGAGGTGATGTGCCGACACTATCCGCTCAGCGCCTACGACATGGCGGAAAAAGGGCCACCGCTGGAAATGGTCCTGCAACTGGAACGCAAGCGCGAGAACGATGCCGGGCTTCAATGGCTGGCAGAGGAATTGGTTGCCACCATGAGGCGTTGAGCCGCCCGAACTCGGCCGAGACCGAAAACCCCGAACTGGCCGACCGCGGCGACGGGTAAACCCGCGGGGTTCATTTACAGGCCAAGGCCCTCGACGATGGTTTCCACGATCGCTGCATGCACTGCCTCCCGCTCCGTGCCCGGAGGGTCGGTGCAGACCGGGTCATCCTGTTCCGCCTCAAGGATTGCTACGCCCTCAGGCTTGCAGAGCGGCATCGCGGTGAAGTGGAAGGCCGGGGCAATCTGCAAGACCCGAGCATCAGGGATGAGGGCTGCAAGGCCGCTTGCGGTGAAGTCGGTGGCAGACATTTGCGTCTCGCTGTCGCCCAGGCCGATCAGCACGGCATCCGGCAGAAGACCAGCCACGTCTGCCGCCTCAAGGCCCCACACGAAACCGGGGTCGATGGCCACCACGGCGGTCACACGCGGATCGGCGTAGCTGGCGTTCCACAAACCTGAGTCCTGCCGCTGCATTCCGACCGTGTCGGACAAGAGCAGGTCGCAGGCATCCATCGTCGCAATCTGGGCGGTGCAGGTCGAAATGATCCCCTGAAGGTTGCCCGTCGCACCGCCCAGCGACAGCGCCGTCCAGCCGCCAAAGGAAAACCCCGCCGCCATCACCCGCGTGAGGTCAAGATGCGGGCCAAGGTCTGGGTCATCCGTCAGCATGTCCAGCGCGCGCGACAGATCGGCCGCGCGGGTCCAGTGCCGCACGCCCCGCGCCATGTCATGATCGCCCCAGGTCGAGCCCGGGTGGTTCATCATCACCACGATGGCGCCCCGGTCCGCCAGCGCCGAGGCGAGCCAGGCCTGCGCCCGGTCTGTGCCGCCCATCCCGTGACTGAACAGCACGACAGGATGCAATCCCGCCGCCGGTTCGGCATCGGTGAAGGCTTCAACGCCACGAAAAATCGGGCTCTCGGCATAGACAGTCTCTGTGCCGCCGGTGCCGCGGGGGTACCAAATCGCCACACGCGCCTCGGCATTGTGGTGGGGCATCTGCATCTGGGCGATTTTCAGTCCGGCCCCTTCGGCCAGGGCGCCGTTGGCGAGGGTGGAAAGGACAAGGGCAAGGGCGAAGGCGGTGGTCTTCATCTCGGGTCTCCGATCCGGTGGTTCAGATGCCCCTTGGCTCGCCTGAAACTGCACCCTCGCGCGTCCTAGAACCGGATTCAGGTCGCCTATATCCGGATTTGGGACTAGGCATCGGCTGTTCCCAAGCGCTGTGATCCGTTGATGCCCACCCTTCCTATCCCTGTCTTCGTAGGCCTTCTTCTTGCATTTGCCTGCCTGCGCCTTTTTGCGGATCAGCGGCGGCTGAGCATCCTCGGGCTGCTTCTGGCGCTTTGCGCGGCCCAGTCGTTCATTATCGCGCTTGCGCAGCACTATACGGTGCCGGGCATGCGATGGGTGCAGCCTGTCAGCGCCGCCCTTGTGCCGCCCGTTGCCTGGCTTGCTTATGTCGTCACTGCGCTGCGGCCCGCGGCGCGTGGTGATCTGCTGCATGGCCTTGTTCCGCTGGCGGCCGTGGCGGCGCTACTGGTTGCGCCGGCATTTCTTGACGTGCTGCTGCCTGCGGCTTTCGTGGGCTACGGAATCGCGATCCTGATGCAGGCCTTGCGGGGTGCCGACGCGCAGCCCCAGGCGCTCCTTGCGCATGACAACCTGCCTGCGCGTATCTGGCTGGTGATCGGCGCAGCGCTCGTCGCATCGGCGCTGAGCGACGTGTTGATCGTGCTGGCGCAGGTCACTGGGCGGGCCGAAGCGCGCGGCTGGATCATCACCGTCTTTTCGGTTGGCAATCTGCTGCTGATCGGCCTGTTCGCGCTGTCCCCATACCTGCGGACAGAACAGCCGGAAGTCAAAGAACCCGACGAAGAAACCCCCGAGCCGGATACCGAGTTGTGGGAGCGGCTGCAGGCCTTCATGGCGCGGGAAAGGCCCTATCTCGACCCGAACCTGACGCTCGCGCAGCTTGCTCGGAAACTGCGCGTCTCACCCAAGGCGCTTTCGACCACGATCAACCGTTCAACCGGCGAGAACGTCTCGCGCTTTGTGAACGCCGAACGCATCCGACATGCACAATCACGCCTTCTGCACGGCGAGACGGTGACCGAGGCGATGCTGGCATCAGGGTTCAACACGAAGTCAAACTTTAACCGCGAATTCCTGCGCATCGCTGGTGCCAGTCCAAGCGATTGGATGGAGGCCAGCAGCACGATTGCCGAGGTGAACACTTCGCCGTTTCTGGCATCGGCGGTTGACCGAAACCCTGCGGCTGAACTGAGTTCCAATGAGGAAGGCAACGCTATAAGGGCCCCTGATTTAGCTGCCCGCCGTCAGCGTCCGACGAATTCGACGGAGAACTGACGCTGGCGCCCCGCGGCGGAGCCGGGAAGGGGGCCGGGCGAGGCTGGCCCGCCATTGGCGGCGATGGTAAAGACCACGATCGCGATGCCCCTCGCGCAAGCAGGCCTGGGCAAAAGGCTTCACGCCACCGGGGACATAGTCAAGGTCGGTTCGATCTCCTGACACCGGAACGGACCAGTAGGGTAAGGACGAGAATCCCAGCTCTAATTCCATCGACTGGAGGTTATGGAGGCTACCTCAGCCTGACCACGTGCCGTTCCGTGGGCATGGGTCGTTCGATTAAGACCGCGCAACGCACGGGCTTACTCCAAACCGCGTGTTCGCGTGACATAAAACGGATTATCGGATATCTGATGAGTACCAGAACTCATCACGATGTTCCGCTCTTTTCGTCGAGCTTCAACCAATACCGCGTATGGCGTCGCTCTCCGGTTCGGCTCAGAGCCCCTTTTACGACCAGATCCTGCAGATCGCGGGTCGCGGTTGCGCGTGAGGTTCCGGTGATCCTGAGGTACTTGTCGGCGCTGAGGCCGCCTTTGAAACCAGCAAGGCCTTCCCGAAACATTCGCGCGATGGCCTTTGCCTGGCGTTCGTTCAAGTGGTCCCTGTGACGATCGTAGAAATGTGCCTTGCTGATGAAGAAGCCGACGCGGTCGAGTGTTGCCTGTTGGGCCTTCAAGACAACGTCCGCGAACCAGACGAGCCAATCGGTCACGTCGAGCGTTTTTTGATGGTGCTCAAGCTGATCGTAGTAGGCCTTGCGCTCCTTCTCGATGGTATAGGCGAGCGAGATGAGGGTCGGCTGGCCAATGTTCTGCGCCAGAGACTTTTCAGCGAGGGCGCGACCCAGTCGGCCGTTGCCGTCTTCGAACGGATGGATGCTTTCGAAATAGAGATGGCCTAGCCCTGCACGCGTCAGGGCGGAAAGAGGCTGTGCTCCCCCCGGCCCTGTCTTGTTGAACCAATCCGCGTATCGCTCCATCTCTGGCATGACCCGCTCTGAAGGCGGCGCTTCGAAATGGATCGTCGGCCGGTCGAGTCGGCCGGAAACGATTTGCATCGCCTCGGCATGTTGTCGGT
>NZ_CAXREX010000005.1:0-30789 GCF_964229645.1 Nioella sp.
ATCTTGACCGCGAACTGGCCGATCTGCCCTCGGGGCTGCGCTGGCGGGACTGGATGTGCCGGATCGAGGCGGTGCTGTTTGCCAGCGCCTCGCCGGTCCCGCGCGAGGGTCTCGCGCGCGTGGTGGGCACAAAGGTTTCGGTCGACCTGCTGATCGAGGATCTGGCCGCGGACCTGGAGGGCCGCCCCTATGAAATCGCCCAGGTCGGCGCCGGATGGATGCTGCGCACCAGGCCCGCCTATGCCCCGGCGATCCGTGTCGCCGCGGATGTGGAGGGGCAGGTTCTGAACCTGTCGGAAACCGATCTGGCCGTGTTGGCGGCGATTGCCCTTCACCAGCCGATCAGCCGGGACGGTTTGAAGGACATTTTTGGCAAAGAGATCAGCCGTGACCTGATCGGCAGGCTGGCCGAGCGTGGCCTGATCGGCACCGGTCCCCGCGAACCCCGCCGCGGCGCGCCCTACACCTTTGTCACCACCGAGACCTTCCTGGCCGCTTTCGGGATGCAATCCCTGCGCGACCTCCCGGATTCCGAACAGCTTGAAGACGCCGGCTTGTCAGGGTTCTCGGAATCCCCTGACGTGTGAGAGGCACTTTGGCTCATGGCGGGATCGGTTTGCGCGGAGGATGCGTTACCGTGCCTCAGAACCCGTCCCGCAACTCCGCATAGATGGCTTCGATTTGGTCGGCCTCCGCGTCGGTGAGCGCGGCGAACTCCTTTGCTCGGGCGCGTCCGGAAAGCCTGCCATCGTTCTGGTGCAGGAAACGAAACAGCAGGTCGAGCACGCGGTCGGGCATGTCGATCAGGTCCGAGACGCGGGATTTGAACCCGTCATAGGCACACAGGAAACGGGTCTCTGCTGGCATGTCATGGTCGATGCTCTGGGCCACGCAGGCGAAGAGGAATTCGGCATGGGGCGTGGCATCGAAGAAGCGGTAGAAATCGCCGGTGTCGTTCAGCACCTCGACATTTCCGCGATCGGTTGGGCGCCAGCTGCCATGGGGCAGCAGCCGACGCGAATAGCTCTTGAGCACCTGTCGGTAGGCCTCGATCCGTTCGAGGATCACCGCCGACACCGGGAAGACCAGCCCGGGCGGATTGAAGCTGCGTGCAGCAAGAACGTGGTGGATCAGGTAGCGATGGAGGCGCCCGTTGCCGTCCTCGAACGGGTGGATATAGACAAAGCCGAACGCGAGGATCGCGGCCGCCAGGACGGGTTCAAGCTGCGGCGCGATATCACGGTCGAACGCTTCGAGCCCTGCTATCAGCGCAGGCAGGTCTTCATGCCGCGCGCTGACGTGATCGGGCAGGGGGGTGCCGGTAACACGGTCATGTTCGCCAATGAAGCCGCCTTCCCGACGCAGGCCAAGGCGGACGAAACGGGCATCGCCGATGACGATGCGTTGCAGGCGTTCGAGTTCTGCCCGGTCGATCGGACGTCGTCCGGCTTCGCCGATGATCTGGCCCCAGCGGCGGATACGATCTTGGGATGGGTTCTCGCCTTCGATCTGGAAACTCGACCGGGAATCCATGAGCAGCAGGAAGGCCGCCGTGCGCGCGAGCAGATCGGCGGGCACCTCCGCCAGCACCGCGCGGGCCTCGGCTGCCAGATCGCGGGCGATGAAGGCTTCGATTGCCGGAGTGCGGAAAATCATCGGGCAGAAATCCGGGGTGCCGGGCAGGTTGTTGCGGACCCGGTGGCGCGGCGAGGGGGCGCCGTCTGCGTCCCATTGGAGCTTGGCATCGACCACGGGCGCGTAATTTCCGCGCGTGGCGTCGGGCAGATCCAAGGTTTCGCCGAGGAGCCATTCGTAAAGGAACCAGATCCTGCGCGCATAGCTGCCCGTCGGGGCAGCCTCGACAATGGCCTGGATCGGCTCCGGCCCGGTTGCCTTGAACAGCCGCTTGAGCACTGCCAGATCCAGCCCCTCGTAGCGCAGCGCGAAGGTCAGATGACCGGTGAGGCTCGCCTCGGGCGCGTGGCGGGGCGTGTACAGGCGCCAGCTGTCGGCCTCGTAGACCTTGTGACGCGGGCCGATGGCGCAGAGCGTGCGGGGCAGGGGGACGGCGAGCGCGTAGGCATCGATCAGCGCGGCATAGCCTGCGGGGATCGCCTGCTCGGGAAGCCGTTGATCGTGAAAGACAGTTACGGGGCCTGAAAATGACTTCCCTTGCGTGCTCTCCAAGAAAATCAGTTCCTTGCCATGATTATTGATAATCAGACGCAGGATTTCATGAGCAACGAATATAATAAACCGAAAATCGTGAAAAAGATTTCCGTAATGCTGTTATAGCATGGCCAGAGCACCGGTCATGCCGCGTCGGTGCTTGTCGGAATCGGTTATCCTTGCCCCGCTGCTTGTCTTGGGTGCGGCAGTTTCAGTCGCCTTCCTGCAAGACGGAGCGAGCCGCGCGGGACACGGACGCTTCGCACCGTCGAACCGTCCGCGCCGCCTGCGCGGATTATCGGCAGATGAACAGCCGCGAGACGCGGGTTGAGAAGCGGTCCACCCACCATACGCTGTCCGGCAACCCGAAACGCCGGGAGCTTGGGCGGCGGGGAAGACATGGATGGGAGGAGGACACTATCATGACATTTGGACTGGCGAAGACGATGCTGGGACTCGGTACGGCGATGGGAATTGCCGTGGGCGCAACGGCGGCCCTGGCGCAGCAGGAACTGCGCTTTACCACCAGCGTTCCGGCAAATTCGTTCATCTACACCGATATCCTCGAGGTCTGGGCGCAGCGCGTGACCGAGGATTCCCAAGGAACGCTCACCATCCGGCTGTTCCCGGCGGGCACGCTTGGTCGCGACGCCTCGGGGCATCTCGACATGGTCCGGAACGGTATTGTCGATCTGGCCTATTTCATTCCCGGCTATACCCCCGGCGCGATGACCGAGGCGACGATCGTCGAGCTGCCCAACATGGTGCCCAATGCGCTGGTGGGGTCGGTTGCCGCGGCGCGCATGATCGACGAAGGGATGTGGACCGGGCAGGGCATGGAGGACGTGAAGATCCTCGGGATGTTCTCGACCGCGCCCGCGCTTCTGACCACGCGCGAGCCGGTGGCATCGCTCGAGGATGTCGCGAACATGAACCTGCGCGGGGCGGGGCCCACGCTGCTGGCTTCGATCGAGGCAATCGGCGCGACCCCGGTAGGCGGGCTGACCGCGCCGCAGATTGCCGAAGCGATGTCGCGCGGGCTTGTGGACGGCACGATCAACGAATGGGTGGCGCTGACGATCTTCGGTATCGCCGAGACGGCGCACAACCATCTGAACGTGAACATGGGCTCTTCCGCGATCATGGTGGCGATCAACCGGGGGACCTATGACGCGCTGCCGCCCGAAGCGCAGGCCGCCATCGACCGCCATTCCGGCGAAGCCTTCGCCCGCCTCTGGGGCGAGGAATTCGACGCGCGGATCGCCGCGTTCCGGTCCGCCGCCGAGCAGGATCCGGACCGGAATTTCACCACCCTGTCCGAGGCCGAGCAGGCACGGTGGGACGAGCGGCTGCAGACGGTGATCGACGGCTGGATCGAGGCCACGCCGAACGGTCAGGCGCTGTATGACGCCTATACCGCCGCCGTGGCCGAGGTCCAGTAACCCTCAGCTGCCGGCCCGTCGCGGGCCGGCAAGACCTTTCCCGGGGCCGGCCGTGCAATCCACGAAGCCGGTCCCGTTGCGTCTATGGCAATTGCACCTTTCCGCCGTGCACCATATCGTCAGCATACTTTCCATTGAGCGGCACCAAGGGTACATCCGTGAGAGCGAAGGACATCTACGTGCAGCCCGGCTACCTGTTTCGCCGCATGCACCAGCTTTCGACCGCGGCGTTCGGCGTGCTCAAGGCCAACGAGCCGATCACGCCCGTGCAATTCGCCGCGCTGCTGACGATCCGCGACAATCCCGGCACCGACGCCACCCGCGTTGCCAGCGCCATTCGTTTCGACCGGACGACCATCGGTCACGTCCTGGGCCGGTTGGAGGCGAAGGGCCTCATCATCCGCACCGAAGGCAGCCTCGACAAGCGAACCAAGCAGTTGCGGATCACTGCCAAAGGGTCCGAGTTGCTCGACAATGCAGGGCCTCGCGTGGGCGAGGTCGCCGATGTCCTGCTGGCCCCCTTGAGCAACGCCGAGCGGGCCGAGCTGATGCGGCTTTTGCGGATCCTCGACGATGCCGCGACCCAGCGCGAGGAAGCCGGCACGAAAACCGATACGGACGGCGCCTAGCGGTCCCCCTGGCAGACCGGGGCGGGGGCCGCGCCGGCCGGGTCGATGCGCTGCTTGCTGGCCATGACGGCGTCTTCGTCGGCATAGACCCAGTCCCCCGCCGCGATCACCAGCGTGCCAAGCGCGACGGGAACCCCAGCCTTCCCCTCGGTCGGCGTCCAACCGCGTCTTGCCGTTGTGCCGAGCGCGCGGACACCGATCGCCATCCCGCTGATCGCCGCGCTGTCGCGGATGGCGCCAAGGATCACCACCCCGGCCCAGCCATTCCTGATGGCGATCGACGCGATACGGTCGCCCATCACGCCCACGCGCAGCGATGCCCCTGCATCGACGACGAGAACCTGCCCTTCGCCCGGCTCCGAAAGCGCCGTCAGGACTGGCCCATGGTCTTCATGGGTCCGCAGGGTCGTGGCCCTGCCCCAGAAACTGCGCCGCAGACCGAAGGCGCGAAACTGGATCTCGGAGACGGCGAAGGATTGCGGATGCGTGTCGTAGAGCTCGGCGGTGCAGACCGAAAGCGCGGCGTCATCCGGCATGGGTGCGCTCCTGTCCTGCGGCGGTCAGGGTGGCGCGGGGCAGCGCCCGGCCCGTAACGATGTGCCAGATCGCATGGGGGTTCTGGGGCAGCGCGTTGCCCCGCCAGCACACATGGCCATCCGGGCGCACCAGCACCAATGCGGTCTCGTAGGTCTCGCGCGCGGCGTCCTCTGTCAGCCGGATGTCGTGCACCGGAATTCCCAGCTCACGCCCCGCGCGCAGGAAGGCAGTGGGGTCAATGCCAATTCCACAGACAACCAGCGTGAAGCCCTGGCCGAACGCATCCAGGATCGACCCGCCCTCGGCCAGCGCAACATGCGGTGCGCGGGCCCCGGGGCGCGTGGTCGGGATATACACCATGTGATCGTCCGGCCCCTCAAGGCTGCCATCCGGGACAATGATGGGCGAATCCCGGTAGCGATAGCCAAGCTGGATCCCCGGCGTGACGAATTCGCGCAGGCGCAGGGCGAAGAGCCTCTCGTGCAGCGCCGCGCGCGCCGCGTTGCCTGCCGGTCCATCCTCGTCCAGAATCGGGTCGGGGGTGATCATGTGGTCCAGAACGCGGTTATTGGCGGCTTCGTTGGTGTTGCGGATGGCGATCGGGCGGCGCTCGGTCTCGTAGGTGTCGAGCAGAGCCTCCGGCGCCCAGCCGTCGAGAACCGCCGCGATCTTCCAGCCAAGGTCCACCGCGTCGCCGATGCCGGTATTGGCGCCGAAGCCGCCCTTGGGCCAGCGCAGATGCGCGGCATCGCCCACCAGAAACACATTGCCCAGCCGGTAATGGTCCGCCACCACGCGATGCCCCGACCATGGCTGCGCCTGCAACACGTCGAAGGGCAGGGCGTCACCGATCACCGCGCGCACGACCTCGGCAGGGATCTTGTCCTCGATCGTTTGCGCATAGATCGACAGGCGCCATTCGTCGCGCCCGTCGACCGATGTCAGGTAGCCCCGCGTTTCGTCGGCCAGCGTATGGACCTGCGCCATCGGCCGACCGAACATCCCCTTCAGCACCGCACCCAGGCCGGGGCAGCGGAAATACACCGCGAAATTGTACCCTTCGCCGAAGCTGCCGACATAGCGCAGGCCCAGGGCCTTTCTCACGCTGCTGCGGCCCCCGTCGCAGGCGGCGAGCCACCGTGTCCGCAGCACCTGCCTTGCGCCGTCTTCGGTTTCGATCTCGCACCGGATCGGGCCGTCCTCGTGCTGATGAAAGGACACCAGTCGCGTCCGATAGCGCAGATCTCCACCCCGGGATTCGGCGAAGTGTCTGAGCGCCGGATCGAAGGCCTTCTTGGGATAGAAGAAGCCGCCTTCAGGCGAATGCGGATCGCTCTGCGGTGCTGCCGCGTTCGAGACACCGGGAAACAGCGCCAGAACCTTGCCGCCAAGCCGAGTGCAGAAACCCATGTCTCTTGGTGCGTCGGGCGGGAAGGCGTCCCCGTGGCGCAGATCGTCGGCAAGGCCCCAGCGGCGCAGATGCTCCATCGTGCGCGAGAAGAAATTCTCGCCCGCCGGAAAGGTCACGGTGCCGTCGCCCTGTTCCAGAAGGACATAGTCGACGCCGCGATAGCTCAGCTCGTTGGCCAGCGACAGGCCGACGGGGCCGCCGCCGACAATCACCACGCTGGTGTCGGTTCGGGTCGATACCATGTGTCAGCCCTCCTGCACGGCTTCGCGGAAAAAGCCGAAGGCTTTCAGGATCGGACGGTCGCTGTAGGAAAACAACACCGCTTCGCCGCCGCGGCTCCAGTGTTCGTGTTCGGCCCACGAGGGAATGACGAAGGTGTCGCCTTCCTCCCACAGGTATTCGGTACCGCCGATGAGCGAGCCGCCGCCCCCTTCGGCGACGTGGTAGATGGTCGACGAGGTGTGGCGATGCGTGCGGGTGTGCTCGTCCTTGCGCAGCAGCTGCAGCCAGGCCGAGATCGTCGGCAGCGGCGACTTGCCGTTCAGCGGGTTGACGTATTCCAGGATGATCCCGTCATAGGGACTGCCCGGCTCGTGCCGCAGCGCGTGAAGGCTGTCGCGGCTGGTTTCCCAGCGGTAGTTCAACAGGGGCGAAATGTCGGGGCGCGCGGGCTCTTCCCAGGTCGGGCGCAGGCCGCGCCCCCAGCGGTGCAAGCTGTCCTCGGCACGCCGCGTCACGGGCTGGGTGTGAAGACCGCCTTCCTGGTAATCCTCGAAGAAGTTCGCGTCCAGCAGGTTCACGAAGGGCAGATCCAGCCCGTCGAGCCATGCCATGGGCTGATCCGACTCGTTGCCGTGATCGTGCCATTTCCAGGCGGGCGTGGTGACGTAGTCGCCCTTGCGCATGATGGTCCGTTCGCCTTCGACGGCGGTATAGGCGCCTTCGCCTTCGATGATGAACCGATGGGCATTGGGCGTGTGGCGATGGCTCTCGGCGGTTTCGCCCGGCATCAGGAACTGGATACCGCCAAAGATCATTCCAACCGTGCGGGCGCTTTTGCGGTCGAAGGCAGGGTTGATCAGCATCAGCACGCGCCGCTCGGCTTCCTGCGGCGAAATCAGGTCCCCGCCGCGCAGCATCATCGGCTTGATGTCCCGCCAGCGCCAGATATGTGGCACCCCTTCGACCCGAGGCTCGGTCTGCGCGGCGGTCGACAGGTTGAGCCAGAGCGGGATGATGCTCATGCGCTGCAGCTCGGCGTGGAAGGCGTCACGCTGCGCCTGAAGGTCGTTGGGCAGGGGGGAGCGGCTGGTCATCTTGTGTCCTCGTTCTGACAGGCGAGCTGGAATATAGGCAGTGTGCTGTCAAATAAGTGGCTGTCAAAGCGCGGTGTTTTCGACGTTCGGCACGCGGACGACCGCACCCCGACAGACGCGTCCGTGCCGTGGACGCCGGGCGGTCCCGGATTGTCGGTGGCGGAGCGGGGTGACAGGCTCCGTCGACCGATGGAGGAGCCATGACCACGAAACGCTTGCTGACCTGCGCCGTTCTGGGAAATTTCACCACCCGCGCGCATAATCCGGCTTTGCCGATTACCCCCGCCGAAATCGCTGACGACTGCCTTGCTGCCGCCGAGGAAGGGGCGTCGATCGTGCATATCCATGTCCGCGATCCGCAGACCGAACTGCCCTCTATGGAGACCGCGCTCTATGCCGAGGTCGTGGACAGGATCCGTGCGCAGCGGCGCGACCTGGTGATCAACCTCACGACCGGGAATGGCGGGCGGTATCATCCCAGCGACGATGATCCGGCAAAGCCCGGTCCCCGCACCAATCTGCTGCCCGCCGAAGCGCGGGTTCGGCATATCCAGGCGATCAGGCCGGATATCGCTACGCTTGATCTGAACACCATGGTGTTCGGGGGCGAGGTGGTGATCAACGCGCCGGAATCCGTGCGCCGCATGGGCCGGATGATCCTTGAGGCGGGGGTGCGGCCAGAGATCGAGCTGTTCGATTCCGGCGATATCGCGCTTCTGAAAGCCTTGCAGAAAGAAGGCGCCTTGCCCCAGGCGCCGCTTTGTTCGGTTGTCATGGGGGTGCCGTTCGGCTTTCAGCCGGGTCCCGAGACGGTCCTTTACGCCCGTGGCCTGCTGCCTGCGGGGGCGCTCTGGACGGCCTTCGGCACCGGTCGGTCGGCCTTTCCCATGGTGGCGCAGTCTGTGCTGGCCGGCGGTCACGCGCGGATCGGGTTGGAAGACGCGGTCAAGATCGACGCCGACACGTTGGCCCCGTCCAACGCGGCGATGGTGCAGAAGGCGCGGCGCATGATGGAGGATCTGGGCCATCCGCCCGCCACGCCCACCGAGGCCCGGGCGATGCTGGATCTCTGACCGCAACGCGGATCGTGGAAACGGAAACGCCGGCCTCTGGCCGGCGTTTCTGCGTGTCGTCCATGGCGCCGGGGATCACAGGATCCCGGGAAGCCAGAGCGTGACCTGCGGGAACACCGTCAGGATCAGGATGCGCAGGCAATCCGCCAGGAAAAACGCCAAGATGCCGCGGTAGATCGCCGAAAGCGGGATATCCGCGCGCATCGCGTTCAGCAGCATGACATTGATGCCGATGGGAGGGGTCAGCATGCCCACGCCGATCAGCGCCACATTCAGGATGCCCCACCAGATCGGATCATAGCCCATCGACAGGATGATCGGCAGCACGAAGGGCAGCGTTACCACCATCGCCGCGACCTCGTCGAAGAACGCGCCGAGGAACAGGTAGATCAGGATCAGAAGCAGGATCACGCCGTAATTGGGCAGACCCAGCGCCTCGATGCTGCCGATGATCAGTTCGCTGACGCCGGACAGGCTGACGAAATAGGAGAAGATCATCGCGCCGAAGACGATGACATAGATCATCACCGTCGCCACGCTGGCATCCGACAGCACCTCGACGAAGCTGTCGCGGTTCAGCTTGCCGCGGAACAGGGCGAAGAGAAAGGCAAAGACGACGCCGATCGCCGCTGCTTCGTTGACCGTGAAGATCCCCGAATAGATCCCGCCCAGCACGATGACCGCCAGAAGCATCGCGCCCCATGACCGGCCGATGGCCCGGAGGCGGTCGCGGACCGGCAGTTTCGCGGTGCCGGGCATATTGGCCGGGTTGCGCCAGGCGAGAAACCAGATCGCGCCGAGATACAGCACCACCGACAGCAGCGCCGGGATGAAGGCGGCCGAGAACATGGTCAGCACCGATTCCTCGGTCAGGACGGCGTAAAGCACCATGATGGACGACGGCGGGACGATGATGCCCAGCGTCCCGCCAGCGGCGACGACGCCGGCGGAACTGCCGCCCGAATAGCCGCGCGACAGCATTTCTGGCAGCGCGACCCGTCCGAAGGTGGCGGTGGTGGCCACCGCAGACCCGCAGACCGAGCCGAAACCCGCGCTGGCCACGATGGTGGTGGCCGCAAGCCCGCCGGGCCGGTGTCCGACCAGCGCTTCGGCGGTGGCGAAGATGTCCTTGGCCAGCCCGCCCGCGGCGGCAAGGCTGCCCATCAGCATGAAGAGCGGGATCACCGCCAGGTCGAGGCTGGCCATGGTCGAGGCGGGCTCGGTAGCCAACAGGGTCAGGGCAGCATTCCAGCCCGCCATCGAGGCAAAGCCGACGGTTCCGACTACGCCCATGGCGACGCCGATGGGGACATGCAGGGCGATCAGCGCGAACATGGCGCAGAAACCGATCAGGGCAACGATTGCAGGGTCCATCAGAGGCTCTCTTCGCGGGTCGGATTGCGGGGCCCTGCAGAGCGGGCGCCGCGGAACACGGCGGGCAGGGCCAGCAGGTCGCGCAGCACGTTCAGCGCCTGGACCAGAACGGCGACGGACAGGAACAGCGCGGCGGCGCTCCACCATGGCCAGACGGGCCAGGCCAGGACCCAGGTCCGGCGTCCGCTCAGATACATGCCCTGCGCATAGGGGACGAATTTCCACGCCATGACGGCGAAGAAGGCCAGAACGACAAGTCCGGCAAAGATCGTCAGAAGCTGATTGACCCGCGGCCCCGCCACCGCGCCCAGCACCTCGACCGATATGTTGCGTCGCTGAGCAAGGTTGGCGGGAACGCAGCTGGCGATGACGACCGCCATGACAACCGAGCTGACATCGTTGACGCCGTGGATCGGGGCCGAGAAGGCGGAACGCAAAAGCGCGTCCAGGCTGGTCATGACGGCCAGCAACAGCAGGCCGGCAAATCCGACCAGCGCCAGCCATCGGGTCGCGCGGCGGACAAATTCGTCGAATGCGTGCAAAAGGCTCTCCTCCCTTAGCCCAGCGGTGCAATGTCGCCATCAGGTCATAACAGCGGGGTCAGGCAGGCCCCGGGAAACCTGCCGACCGTTCATCTGGCGGACATGAAAAGCGGCTGTCAGCCCGTGGCGCGCAATCGCGCGATCTCGCCCCGGCTGACATTGCCGACCAGGTCGCGGCTGATCAGCGCGGCCGTTTCCAGCAGGTCCTTGCGATACAATTCGACCGCGCGCGAGAATTTCAGCGAGCTGGTGGACCAGATCAGCGTGATGCAGGCGAAGACCCGGTCCTCGTACCAGATCGGCGCCGAGATGCTGCCGGTTTCCGGGGTGAAATCGGCCATGCGGAACCCGACCCCCATCTCGCGGCTGCGTTTCACGATCATGTCCAGACTGCCATCCGCCATCAGGAAGGGCGGTTCGGCATCGGTCACCTCGGCCAGGAGCTTCAGCAGGGCGGCACGCTGGTCATCGGGCGTGAAGGCCAGCCACGCGCGTCCGGCCGCCGTGGTCAGCACGGGCAATTGCTTGCCGACCATGCCGTGATTGACGGAATAAGGGCTGATCTGGTGCGTCGATTCCCGCACTTCCATGTGGTAGTTCCGCAGCGTGACCAGATCGAGCGGCCAGAGCACCCGGCGGCCCATGTCGATCATGTGCGGCAGTGCGATGTCGCATACCCAGTCTTCGTCCCGGAAGCCGCTGCTCAGCGATTTGACGTGCAGCGTCGGTCGCCAGCAATTCGAGAAGTGGTCGCGGCTGACCAGCCCCAGCTCGGCCAGCGTTTCCAGAAGGCGATAGACCGACGGCCGGGGAATGCCGGTTTCATCCGCGATTTCCGTCGGTTTGGCGCCGTTCAGGCGGTTGACCGCCTGCAGGATCGCGATGCCGCGTTGAAGCGACCGGATCGTTGACAGCGATGACATGGCGCGCCCTCCCAAGCTGGCCTGACGGGTCGTCTCAGTATGTGCCGTGCCGGACACTGCGTAAAGAAAAATTATGCAGTAAGCTGTCAAAATAGCAGCGCCCCGGAACGGAGGGAAAGGAAGAAAGGGATATAAGAAACCGAAATGAAAGCGATTTTACTGCTAGCAGATCGTCCTGAAGAGCCTTCTGAATAGTTCAGACTGTCCGCTATGTGGACATCTGCAAGGTTTCTCAGGCACCCGCTGCGCTTGCATGGCAGCGTGATGGTGCAAGGGACCGGCGGTGCCGCCGTGACGGTTGGCGCGGGCTTCCTTGAAAACGCCGGCGGTTCCACAACTGCGGAACCGGACCGGCAGAGCAGTTTGAGGGGGATCGCATGGCCATAACGTCGCTGGGCTATATCGGAATCAATTCGTCCAGGCGGCCCGAATGGGAAGGCTTCGCAACCGACCTTCTGGGGATGCAGAAGGTGGATCAGGGCGGCCGGATGAGCCTCTTCCGGATGGATGACCGCAAGCAGCGGCTCATCATCACCGGCGAAGGCGAAGAGAACCTCGCCTTCATGGGCTGGGAAGTGGACTCGTCCGCGGTGCTCGATGCGCTGGCCGGGAAGCTGGACAAGGCGGGGGTCCGCGTGACCGAGCATTCCGCCGCGCGTGCCGATGAGCGGCATGTCGCACGGTTGATTTCCTTCGCCGATCCCGATGGCAACCGGATCGAAGCCTTCTGCGGGGCCGAGATCGCGTCAGACCCGTTCCTCTCGGGCCGCCCGATCTCGGGGTTCAAGACCGGCTCGCTGGGAATGGGTCATGTGGTCATGCATGTCGCGAAGGTCGACGGACTGCTGCATTTCTACCGCGATCTTCTGGGCTTCAGCGTGACGGATTACGGCCTGACGCCGTATCCGCTGTATTTCTTCCACGTCAACGGCCGGCATCACAGCTTTGCCATGGTGGGATCCGGTCGCAAGGGCATCCACCATTTCATGGTCGAATTGTTGTCGCTCGACGATGTGGGGCAGGGCTATGACATCGCCCAGCAGCGCAGCGAGGGCATCGCCTATTCGCTGGGTCGTCATTCGAACGACCACATGATGAGTTTCTACACCAACACGCCGTCGAATTTCTTCGTCGAATACGGCTGGGGCGCGCAGATCATCGATCCTGCGACCTGGGAGGCGTTCGAAACGAAGGAAGGCCCGTCGACCTGGGGCCATGAGCGGCTACACCTGCCCGAAAACGACGCCGTACGTCTGAAGATGCGCGAGATGCGCCACCAGACGGCCCGCGACGGTTTTCGCGCGCCGGACCCGACGCCGAACTGCGCCTGGCTCGACGCCGTCGTGCGGGCGGAATGACCGCTCGTTCGTGACTCAAAGACCCACTTAAGGATCAATCTCTTGCGTATTGTCTCTCATCTGCTGCCTGATGGCACGCCTTCCTATGGCCGCGTCGACGGCTCCCGCCTGATCGATGCGGGCCCTGGCTTGCGCGCCCGGTATCCCGACCTTCGCGCGCTCCTCGCGGCCGTGGCCACCGATGCCCTGCTCGAGGCCGACGGGCCTGCAACCGATCTTGCCGATGTCACCTTCCTTCCACCGGTGCCGAACCCCGAGAAGATCATCTGCATCGGCCTGAACTACATGGGCCACATCAAGGAAACCGGGCGCGACAAGCCGGCCTATCCGTCGATCTTCACCCGCTACCCGCAAACCTTCGTCGGGCATCGTCAGCCGGTCATCCGCCCGAAAGTGTCTGACAAGTTCGACTACGAGGGCGAGCTGGCGGTCATCATCGGCACCGGGGCGCGCGCGATCCCTGAGGCCAGCGCCATGGACCACGTGGCCGGTTATACCTGCCTCAATGACGGGTCGATCCGGGATTTCCAGCGCCACACGACCCAGTTCTGGGGCGGCAAGAATTTCGACCAGAGCGGTTCGGCCGGGCCCTGGATGGTGACGGCGGACGAGCTGGGTGATCCGACTGCCCCGCAGATGGAAACGCGGCTGAACGGCGCGGTGATGCAATCGACCTCGGTGGGCGACCTTGCCTTCTCGATCCCCCAGCTTATCGCCTATGTCTCGACCATCACCGCGCTGGCCCCCGGCGACGTGATCGCCACCGGCACGCCCAGCGGCGTCGGCCTGTTCCGCGACCCGCCGCTTTTCATGAAGCCCGGCGATGTCGTCGAGGTCGAAATCTCGGGGATCGGCGTCCTGTCGAATCCTGTCGCCGACGAAACCTGACACCCCAGATCAGCCCGGAGTTCCCATGCCCAAAGCGTTCACCGATGTCGCGATCATCGGCGGCGGCCCCGTCGGGCTGGCCGCCGCCAACCTGCTCGGTCATCTCGGAATCGACTGCACCCTGTTCGAGCGCAATGCCTCGACCTCGTTTCACCCGCGCGGGCATGTGGTCAACACCCGCACGATGGAGATCCTGCGCGGGATCGGTCTGGAAGAGGCGGTCAATGCCGTCTCTCTTCCCGTCGACCGCCACGCAGGCATCGGTTTCTACACCTCGCTGTCAGGCGACGAGATCGGGGTCATCGAAACCCGCCGCGATCCGGAATGGAGCCGCGTGGAACAAAGCCAGAGCCCGGCGCTGAAACGCTCTTGCCCGCAAGACCGGTTCGAGCCGGTGCTGCGCGAACACACGGCTGCCCATGCCTCGGTTTCGGTCCATTTCGGCCGCGGGATCAACCGGCTGGTGCAGGATGCCGACGGCGTCTCGCTGGAATGGAGCGCGGAAGACGGCGCCTCGGGCACGACCCGTGCGCGCTACATCATCGCGGCGGACGGCCCGCGCAGCGAGGCGCGCGAGGCCGTGGGCATCGCCATGGAAGGGCGGTCCATCGGTCAGCAGATCGGCATCTATTTCCATGCCGATCTCTGGCCGCTGGTAAAGGACCGGCCCTATCTGTTGTTCTGGATTTACAACGCGCGGACTTCGGGGGTGCTCATCTCGCTCGATGGGCGCAACCGCTGGACCTATAATTTCGGCTATCGCGATGACGAAAGCCGGGACGATTTCACACCTGAGCGTTGCCTTGACCTGCTGCACGCGGTGATCGGGTCCGAGGATTATCCGATCGAGATCAAGAACATCATGCCGTGGCGGATGCAGGCAAGGATCGCGGATTCGATGCAGGCGGGGCGGGTTTTTCTGGCCGGGGACGCGGCGCATCCGCTGCCGCCCACGGGCGGGCAGGGCATGAATACCGGCATCGCCGATGTGCACAACCTGTGCTGGAAGCTGGCGATGGTGCTGCGCGGCGTGGCGCCGGAATCGCTGCTTGAAACCTACACCACCGAACGGCGCCCGGTCGCGCATTTCAACGTCGAACAGAGCGCCCGGAACGCGCAGGCGATGCAACGCAAGGGCCTGTCTGGGATGCTGGCCAATGACAGCGCGCTGCTTGCCAATCTGGAAGGTCCCGCCGGGGCCGAGAATCGCGCGCGGCTGGCCGAGGGTATTCCCGAACAACGGGCGCATTTCGACTATGCCGGGCAGACCTTCGGCTATTTCTACGACTCGCCGCTGATCACCGGGGACGGTACCCCGGCACCCGCCTTCGAAGTGGTGACCTACACGCCCTGCGCCCGCCCGGGTCATCGCGCGCCGCATCTGCCGGTGCGCTATCAAGGCCGCGCGCAATCGCTTATCGACCTGTTCGCGCTTGATCGTTTCACGCTGCTCACCGGGCCCGACGGCGAAGGCTGGCGCACGGCGCTGGCCGGTGCGGCGGACCTGCCCGATGTTACCGCGCTGACCCTTGGCCGCGAGGTCGAGGCCGATGCAACGGCGTGGTGTTCGCTTTATGGCGTGGCGCCGGACGGCGCCGTTCTGGTCCGGCCGGACGGGCATGTCGCCTGGCGTTCGGTCAATGCAGGCCCGGCGGCGGATCTGATCGCGGCGCTTCGCCGGGCTGCGGGGCTGGGCCCCGACCCTGTTCAAGACAAGATCGGAGGGATGATCCATGCCGCTTCCTGAGACGCAGACTGCCATCGTCATATCGGCTGCCGGAGGCCCCGAAGTGCTGATCCCGAAGACGGTGCCCGTGCCGCAGCCCGGCGAGGGCCAGGTCCTGATCCGCGTGGCGGCGGCCGGGATCAACCGGCACGATGTCCACCAGCGCGAAGCCGGGCGGCACAGCGACGGCCTGGACATTCCGGGCCTTGAAGTCAGCGGCACAATCGTCGCGCTGGGTCCGAACGTCGACGATCTCGCCATCGGTTCGCGTGTCGTCGCGTTGGTTCAGGGCGGGGGCTATGCCGAATACGCAATCGCCAATGCTCCGCTGGTCTTGCCGGCACCCGACGGTCTGTCCGAGATCGAGGCCGCCGGTATCCCCGAGGCCGCCTTTACCAGCTGGTGGAATTTCTTCGGCCTGATGTCGCTGGAGAAATCCGGCTTCGCGCTGATCCATGGCGGGACCAGCGGGGTCGGTCATATCGCCTTGCAGGGGCTCTCGGCGCTTGGCTATCGCATCCTCGCCACCTGCGGCAGCGAGGAAAAATGCGACGCCGCACGCGGTTTCGGGGCGCTGGCGGCATTTCGCTATGACGATCCCGATCTGGCCGCGAAGGTCATGCAGGCCACCGGGGACAAGGGAATCTCGACACTGGTCGACGTGTCAGCCGGGGCGCATCTGGCGCAGGATCTGGCCATGATGGCGCCCGATGGCTGCATCGCGCATCTGTCGGGCGGCGGCGGTGCCGATCTGAAGCTGCCGCTGCGGACGATCATGGCGAAACGGATCCGCGTCACCGGATCGCTTCTGCGCCCGCTTCCGCTGTCAGAAAAAACGAAGGTGGCGGCGCGCCTGCGCGCGGATCTGTGGCCCTTGCTGGGTACCAGGGTGCGCCCGGCCATCGCGCAGACCTTCGCGCTGCAGGACGCCGCCGACGCCCATCGGGCGATGGAACAGAATGCGCATATCGGGAAAATCATGCTTGCCGTTGGGCAGCGCTGAAGGGAAAGCCGATGAAACTTTACTATTCGCCCGGTGCCTGCTCGCTGGGGATCCATTTTCTGCTCGAAGAAACCGGACTTCCCTACGAGGCGGTGCCGGTGGTCATCAAGCAGCAGGAAAACCTGACCCCGGCCTATGCCGCGATCAACCCGAAGCAGAAAGTGCCGGTGTTGCAGCGTGATGACGGCTCGTATCTGACCGAGTTCGGCGCGATCTGTCACTGGCTGTCGCATGGTCCGGCGGCGGATCTGCTGGCGCCCGGGACGCTCGAGGCCGAGGTGCGGACGATCGAAATCCTGGATTACATCGTCGGCACGATCCACATGCAGGGATTCTCGCGCATCCTGCGACCGCAGAAATTCTCACCCAGCGAGTCGGATCTCGACTGGGTTCGCGAACAGGGCCGCGACATCGTGACCAAGGGTTTCAGCCAGCTCTCGCGGCAGCTCGGAGCCAAGCCCTTCCTGACAGGAGACAGGCTGGGCATTGCCGATGCCGCCGCCCTCTATGTGCTTTTCTGGGGGATCGAGAGACTGAACATGCCGGTCAGCGAGAGCCTCGACGCCTACTTCGCCCGGCTGAGCGCGCGCCCGGCGGCGAAAACGGTCTTTCAGGCCGAAGGGCTGCCCTTGCGCGCGCTGCGCAGCGCCTGACCCGCTGGCGCGCGATACCGGCGCATAAATCTTCTCGTGCAAAGGGACGGCGGCGGGTATCTAGGCGGGGATGAAACACGATCTTCTCGCCCGGTATCCGCTTCTGTCCCTGCGCCATCTCGAAGCGGCGGTGCGTCTTGAATCCTTCGACAAGGCGGCGGCGGAACTCAAGGTGACGCCAAGCGCGGTCAGCCAGCAGATCAAGCGGCTGGAAGCGAGCCTCGGCCAGAACCTTTTCGAGCGTTCGGCCAATCGGGTGATGCCAAACGAACGCGGCAAGGAGTTGGGACAAATCCTGTCGGAGGCTTTCGAGCGCATCGATTCCGGCCTGCGGCGCGCGATGTCCGAGACAGGGAAACCGTCGGTCAAGATACGCCTGTTCCAGACCCTGGCGAACCGGTTGCTGGTGCCCCGGCTTGGAAAGTTCACGCGCCAGTTTCCCGAGATCGCGGTCGAGTTCGAAACGGGTTTCGAGTCGTTCGATTTCGGGCGGACCGATCTCGACCTCGCGCTGTCGGCCGACGTGCCGTCCGGGCGCAACCTGCGGTCCGAGCTGGTGCTGGTGCCTCGGCTCTGCGCGGTCTGCGCGCCCGACCTTGCCGAGCGGCTGAAAACCTTCGACGACCTGACCCGGTTTCCGATGATCGCCTCGCGCAACCGGATGCACGACTGGTCACGCTGGCTGGAAGCGGCCGGGCAGCCGAAAATGGATCAGCGCCCGCTTCTGGTCTTCTCCAACTCGACCCTGGTCTACGAAACGGCGCTGTCGGGCGCGGGGGTCGCGATCGCCCAGCTCGAGCTGGTGCTGGGCGACCTGGAAAGCGGGCGGCTGGTGAAACCGTTCCCCCAGACGATCGAGTCCGATACCCCGCTTTACCTGTTCGAGCCCGATATCGGTTCGCGCAGGCCCGCGGTGCGCCGTTTTCGCAAGTGGCTTCTGGACGAAATTGCGGACCTCATTCGGCGCACGGATGCCCATATTCAGACAACGACGCGCTGATTAGCCGGGAACGCGCGTCATTTCCTTGATGAAGTCGACGATCCGGTCGGAAATGGGGGGCGTGCGGAACCGCTCGTCACCGTGACCCGCGCCGGGAACCGGATCGAACCGGACCACGACCCCGGCTTGCGCCAGCGCCGCCGCGAAATCCGCCGATTGCCGCCAGGGAAGGACATGGTCGGCCATGCCATGCAGCACGTAGAAAGGCGGCGCGTCGGCCCGGATCTTGTGCATCGGGCTCATCGCTTCAAGAGTATCCATATGATCCTTCGGAAGACCGCCCGTCATCATCCCGAGCGGCGACTCCTCTCCGGTATGATCGACCTCGATGCTGTCCTGATTGGCGATCAGCGCCGGCATGTCATAGGCCCCGTAAACCGCGACGACCGCGCGGGGCGACAGGGACTCGACCGGGTCGAAGGCCGGAACATCGCGCGCGAGGACCGTCAGCGCCGCCAGATGCGCCCCTGCCGACGTGCCGCTCAGGACCATCCGCTCAGGGTCGATGCCGTATTCCGCCGCGTGGTCCAGCAAGTGGCGGAGGCCTGCGTTCACGTCCTGGACCTGGGCCGGGAACTGCGCGTGCTGGGCCAGCCGATAGCCGATGCTGACAACGGCGAAACCGTGATCGAGCGCGAACATGACGCGCACCGCCCGTTTGTCCCGCCGCATCCAGGCGCCGGGATGCATGAAGACCACGACCGGCAGAGGTTTCGTCGCGCCGCGCGGCAGATACACGTCATAGCTCTGCCGCTCATGCGGCCCGAACGAGACGTCGCGGATCACGTCGACATGGTCAGGGACAGTCGGTTCGGGGATCGGCGTGCCGGTATGCTGGCGGCGCGTGGTCCCGGGTTGGGGGGAGGTCGTCATGGCGGTCCTGTCGTTGGGCTGTCCCCGGCGAGGCCGGGGACAGGGTCTTGTCAGCGCGAGATCTCGAAGTTCAGGCGCGTGCGGAACCAGTCCTGCAGCCAGGCATAGGCTTCATCCGACATCGTGGTTTCGGTGTCGAATACCGCCTGGGCGTCGCTGCCGGTGAACAGCGGATAGACACCGAGCGAGGCCTCGTTGGCGGCCCGGAAGTCGGTTTCGTTCACGACATGCGAGAAAGCCGCGGCGTAGGCATCGATCACCTCCTGCGAGGCGCCGGCCGGCAGCGCGACGGTCTTGCCGGACACGACGGCGGCGCGGGTCAGGGCCTGGTAAGCTTCGGCGGCGGGACCCGACAGCGGGGCGCCGTGGACCTGCTCGTAGAGCTCGTTGAAGGTGGGCAGGTCGGGGTAATGCGGATCGCGCGCGATGCTGCCGTCGGGCATGATGACGCCGCTGGTCATCAGCGGGATGGCGGTACCGGCATCGACCAGCGGCTGCACCGAGGCGTTGAAGGACACCGTCGTCTGGTGATCGACCGTGAACTCGCCCCGCTCGAACCCGATGCGGCCGCCGCCGCGCTCCAGCCCCCAGATCGCCTGCACGTCAAGGCCCAGCAGATCCAGCTGCATGACCGTCAGCACGTCGGCGCTGTCCTGGCGTCCGCCGCCGAAGCGCAGCTGCGTATCGCCGATCCCGGCGATATCGCCCGGCCCGGTCGCGCCCGTCTCGGGCGACACGTAGATCACCGGCCCCAGCGGCGCGACAAAGACGGGGATGAAATCGTCCAGCGTGAACTGGATCTGCGGATTGCCCAGAACGTTGGCGATAAAGATCGACGACGACAGCGAGATCAGGGCCGAGCCGTCATTTTCCGCGCTCTGCACGAAGCGGTTCGTGGCAGGCAGACCGCCGCCGCCCGGCTCGTTGCGGATCAGGATCGTCGGCTGGCCGGGAAGGGCCTCTTGCAGATAGGGCTGCAGCGCACGGATCAGCGTGTCGCTTCCACCGCCCTCGCCGAACGGAACCGTCACGTTGATCCGCGACAGGTCCAGGTCCTGCGCGGTGGCAGGCATCGCCAGGCAGAGCGCGGCGGCTCCGGAAATGAACAGGCTCTTCAGGGTCATGCGTGTCTCCTCCACGTCAAAAATAGGTCCAGGGATTAAGCGCCAGCACCCAGCCGTCGGGCAGGAAGGTGCCGCTTTGGTACATCAGCACCAGGTAGACGCCGACGATGCCGAACACGCCCGCCAACGCGGTCCAGGGCTTCGCGCGGGCCTCGATCGACAGGAACAGCATCAGGAACAGCGCCGAGCCGGCAAAGAAGCCGAAGGCGATCATCGAGATGACGGCGACAGCCAGCCAGCCCGCGACACGGAAGGTCGGGATCGAATAGGCGGTGCCTTCCTGCTCCTGGTCTTCCAGAGCGGCGGGCTGACCCAGAAGCACCTGCACCCCCGCGACCGCCGCGGCGGCGAGCCCGACGCCGGCCACGATCTGCGGGAAGATCCGCCCCAGATGCTGCAAATCGTTGATCGACCACAGCGCCATGGCAAAGATCCCCATCAGCGCCAGCGGCATCAGCACTTGCAGCGGGCGCGTCGCGCGCAGGCGCGCGGCCAGTTCGGGCGTTGCGAAAGCGTGTTTCTGCTTCAGCTGGTTGCGCAGCGCGCTCAGCAGGATCGATGCCACGATGACCATCAGGACCAGCACGATCGGGCGGGTGATGAAGTCCCAGAACGCATAGATCTGCGAGGTCTGATAGAAGGAGCGCTCAAGATTTCCCTGCAGCACGAAGCCGATCAGGAAGGCGGGCCGCGAGAAGCCGAAGCGCCGCATGAACACGCCGATGGCGCCGAACAGCAGGACCAGCAGCAGATCGCGGGGATCGCGGTTGATCTGCAGCGTGGCGAAGGCAATCGCGACGATCAGGAAGGGGGCGATCCAGACGAAGGGGAT
This sequence comes from Nioella sp., assembly GCF_964229645.1. Taxonomy (GTDB): domain Bacteria; phylum Pseudomonadota; class Alphaproteobacteria; order Rhodobacterales; family Rhodobacteraceae; genus Nioella. Next base: position 20,874 of record NZ_CAXREX010000005.1, read on the forward strand.
CAGCGTGATCTTGGCCAGTTGCCGGGCGAAACCGAAGCAGACGCAGGCCCCGATCACATTGGCCAGGGCCAGCGACCAGATCATCGAATAGGTCAGCGAGATATCGGCGCCCAGCATCGACGGGCCCGGCTGCACGCCCAGCATGATCAGCGCCGACAGCAACAGCGCCGTCGAGCCCGATCCGGGGATGCCGAACAGCAGCGTCGGGACCAGCGCGCCGCCCAGGACCGCGTTGTTCGAACTCTCGACGCCGATGACACCTCGGATGTCGCCCTTGCCGAACTGGCTCTTGTCCTTGGCGCCGCGCACGGTCTGGCCGTAGACGATCCAGTCGACGACCGAACCGCCAACCCCCGGCATCGCGCCGACCAGCGCGCCCACGCCGGCCGAGCGCAACACGAGCCAGCGGTTGCGCAGAACGTCCAGCACCCCCTGCCGCGCGCCCGCGCCAAGCGTGGGCTGCGAGGCGATGGTCCGGTTCCGCCGCAGCAGGTCGACGATCTCGGGGACGACGAAGACGCCGATCACGCAGGCCAGAAGCGGCAGGCCGTTGGACAGGTAGAACAGGTCGAAGGTCATGCGCTCTTCGCCCGTCGCCGGCGCGAACCCGACCGAGGCGGCGACCATGCCGAAGGCGCAGATCGCGATGCCTTTCGCCAGGCTGCGCCCTGACAGCGCGGCGACACTGGCCATGCCGAACAGGATCATCATCAGGATCTCGGGCATCCCGAACCACAAGACGACCTGCCGGGCCACCTGCAGGGTGGCAGTCAGAAGCAGCGCGCCAAAGAGGCCCCCCAGAAGCGACGACAGGAACCCCGCGGACAGTGCGCGCGCGCCCTGTCCCGATTTCGCAAGGGGGAAGCCGTCGAGCACCGTCGCCTGAGACGAGGCCGAGCCGGGTATCCCCAGCAGCACCGAGGTGATCGTGTCGCCGGTGCTGACCGTGGCCAGCATTCCGATGATCATCGCCATCGCGGCGGAGGGGTCCATGCCATAGATGAACGGAATCAGCAGCGACAGGCCGGCGGCCCCGCCGAGCGCGGGCAGAACGCCGACGACGAGTCCGAGCAGGGCACCGAAAACCAGGTAAAAGATCGCGGTCGTCGTAAAGAGACCCATCAATGCGTCTAACATCGCCCCTCCCCTGAAGCTGGGAGGGTGATAGCGCAGGCCGGGGATGAGGCAAAATTATACTATCTCCACCTGCCTTAAGTTTTGCTAACGCTCAGACAAGCGGGTCTCCGCGCTTGCGGCCTGCCGGTGGGGGCGGTCAGTGGGGCGGGCGGAAGGGACGCTGACGTCTCCGCTGGCGGGCCGGCGCTACATCATCAGGTCGGCCAGCCTGTTGCCGTCACGCACGGCGCTCCCTTCCAGGCTTTCCACGATCATCCCCCGGCTGAGAACGAGAAGACGCTTCGACAGTTCGGCCAGGCATTCGAGGTTCTGCTCGACCAGCAGGATGGCGATCTTCTGCTGGCTGATGACGATCTTCAGCGTTTCGATGATCTCGTCGATGATCGACGGCTGGATCCCCTCGGTGGGTTCGTCCAGCAGCATGACCGACGGTTCCGTGCACAGACACCGGGCAAGCGCCAGAAGCTGCTGTTCGCCGCCCGACAAGGCCCCGCCCGGACGGTCCAGAAGCCGGGCGATGCGGGGAAACAGCGTCAGGATCTCGTCCACGGATTTCCCGCTGCGCCGCGCCGCGACCTCGAGATTCTCGCGCACGCTGAGGGCCGGGAAGATCTGCCGTCCCTGCGGCACATGGCCGATCCCTGCCTGCGCCCGCTGGAATGGCGGCGCCTTGGTCAGGTCGCGCCCGTTCACCGCGATGCGTCCCCGGCTTGCCGGCAGGAACCCAGCGATCGTGCGCAGAAGGGTGGTCTTGCCCGCCCCGTTATGACCCAGCACGCCAAGGATCTCGCCGGTTTCCAGCGCAAGATCGACCCCGTGCAGGATCGGGATGCGCCCATAGCCACCGTGAAGTGCCTGAACCTCAAGCATGATGTGTGCCCTTTCCCAGATAGATATCCTTCACGCCCTGATCCGACAGCACCTCGTCGCACCGGCCTTCCAGAAAGATCGTCCCGTTGTGAAAGACGGTGATGCGGTCCGAAATGCTGCGGATGAAGCGCATGTCGTGCTCGACCACCAGGAAACTGTGCCGCCCGCGCAGACGCAGGATCAGCTCGGACATGAAGGCGACATCGGCGTCGCTCATGCCCGCCGCTGGTTCGTCCAGCAGGATCAGCGCGGGATCGCCGGCGAGAACGCTGGCGATCTCGACCCTTTGGCGCAGGCCATGCGCCAGTTTCCCCACCTCGGACCGGGCGACCGGGCCCAGCCGCAACTCGTCGATCAGCTCCGCGCTGCGTTGCCGCGCCCCGGCTTTGCCCTTGCGGCGATAGGCGCCAAGCCAGATCGTTTCCTCGACGGTCATGTCGTCATAAAGCTGCGGCGTCTGCATCTTGATGCCGATGCCGCGACGGACGATCTGCGCGCTCGACTGGCCGGTGATGTCATGCCCCGACAGGCTGACCCGGCCCTGCGTCGGCGCGATCTGGCCGGTGACGACCTTGAAGAACGTGCTCTTGCCCGCGCCGTTGGGGCCGATGAGGCAATGCACCTCGCCCTCGTTCATCGTGAAATCGACCCCGCCCAGGGCAAAGACACCCCCGAACCGGACCACCAGGTTTTCCGTGTGCAGCATGTCAGTGAACCTCGCCCGTCTTGGTGCGGCCGAGCTTGCGCATCAGCGCCAGAAGGCCGTCCCGCACCGTCGGCAGGATCCCCTGCGGGACCAGCACCACGAAGATCATCAACAGGCCGCCGAGGATGACATTGGCGTTGATCTCGCTGCTGACGCCCAGCCGCGTGACAAGCGCCTGCAGCGCGAAGGCCCCGATGATCGGCCCGACAAAGGTCTCGCGGCCCCCGACGATCATCCAGATCATGATCTGCGCCGACATCGACAGGCCGAACACGTCGGGAGAAACAAAGCCGTTCCAGTTGACGAACAGGCAGCCCGCGAACCCCGCGACGGCGCTGCCGGTGACGAAGATGCCCAGTTTCACGCGGGCGGTGTCGTAGCCCATCAGTTCCGCGCGCAGCGGGTTCTGACGGGTGGCCGACACGACCCGCCCCCAGCCCGAGCCCGCGATGAGCTTGCACAACAGGTAGACCGCCAGAAGCGACAGAAGCGTCATCACGAAGATCTGCGTCGGCGACAGCAGGGCATCGGGCAGGAAGGGGATATTGATCCCCCGGACCGAGGGCATCCCGTTGAACCCGTTCAGATAGGCCGATCCGATCCGGTACCAGGGATCCGACGTGGAATTGACGAAATTGAACAGGATCAGCGACGTGCACAGCGTGATGACGCCGACATACAGGTCCGAAAGCCGGCCCATGAACATGAACCAGCCAAGCCCGAGCGCCAGCAGCGCCGGCACCAAGAGCGACAGCAGGACGGGCAGGGTGCTTTCGCCGAAATTGGTGACCGCGACGGCATAGGTATAGCCGCCAAGGCCGAAGAAAGCCGCCTGCCCGAAGCACAGCACGCCGCCCAGACCCCAGGTGATCGACAGGCTCAGGGCCAGGATCGCCATCACGGAATAGACCGTGAGCTGCAGCATGGTGAACAGGCCCAGCGTCATCGGCAGGATGATGGCAGCGGCAAGGATCATGGCGCTGGTCGCCAGCGTGCCGGCGTGACGTTTCGCGATGGATGGCATGGTCAGACACCTCCCTTGAAGAAGCGGCCGGCAAATCCGTTGGGCAGCAGGCGCAGCAGGATGATGGCGGCAAGGAACAACGAAGCCTCGCCGAGAACGGATGTCGAGGCATAGGTGACGGATTGCGAAATCGCGCCGTAGATCGTGGCCGCGGTTCCGGTCCCGAGGATGATCGCCGCACCGCCGGAAATGACGGTGATGAAGGCCTTGGCGACGAAGGCCACGCCCATCGCCGGGATCACCCCGGTCAGCGGCGCCAGCAGCCCGCCCGCCAGCCCGGCCAGCGCCGAGCCGATGGCGAAGGTGGCGGCATAGATCCGGCGCGGATTGTATCCCAGCGCGGCGATCATCTCGGGGTTCTGCATGGTCGCGCGTGCCAGCACACCGGCCGATGTGCGTTTCAGCACGATGGCGACAAGCGCGACCACCACCACCGTCACGGCGACGATGACAAGGTTGTATTGCCCCAGCCCGTAATCGCCGATGCGCAGGGTTCCCAGCGGGGTGGGCACGGCGCTGGTGGTGTTGCCGAAGATCATCGTGACGACCCCCACCGTGAACAGGCTGAGTCCCCATGTCGCCAGCAGCGTGTCGATCAGCCGGCCATACAGATGCCGGATCAGGATCCGCTCGACGATCAGGCCGAAAAACGCCGCAACCAGTGGCGCCACGACCAGCATCGCGATCCAGAGATTCAGCCCCGCCTCGTAGGACTTCACCGCGCCATAGGCGCCGATCATCATGAATTCGCCATGCGCCAGATTGATGACCCGCATCATCCCGAAGATGATCGCAAGGCCGATGCTGAACAGGATGATCGTCGCTATCGCGACGACCACCTGAAGCGTGAGGATGAGTGCAAAATCCATCGCTTTGGTCCGCTTCTCGTTGGGCCGGCCATGGCCGGACAGCGCCGGTCTGGGCCGGTCGGCGGTCATTCCGCGCCGAACTGGACGTTCTGACCGGGATTCGCGACCAGATCGCAGCGGCCCTCGGTGTCGGATGGCTGCTGGTTCTCCCAGCTATGGAACGGCTCCCATGCGCCGCCGGTACAGCGGCCGAAGAAGATGTCGCGGGCGCTGTGGTGGTTGTCGGCCTGCATCGTCAGGGTGCCGCCCGGGCCAGTCCAGCTGGTGCCGGCTTCCATGGCCTCGATCACCGCCTCGCGTTCGGCGGTTCCGGCATTGCGCACGGCGGTCGCCCACAGCCATGTCCCCTCGTATCCGCCGATCGAGACATTGTTCTGATAGGGCGCATCCGCGCCGAAGCGGGCGTGATAGCGCGCGACCCAGTCGCGGTTCACCGGGCTGTCGATTTCCTGGAAATACGAACAGGGGGTGATGATGCCTTCGCTCTCTTCGGGCGGCAGCATCATGTGTTCGTTCCCCGAACCGAAGGTGAAAGAGAAGACCGGGATCTCGTTGAGCATCCCGGCTGCCGCCCATTGGCGATAGAAGCCCAGATGCGCCGCGCCGATCAGCGCAGAGCACACGAAATCGGGTCTGGCCTGCTGGATCTTGGTGATCAGCGCGCCGAACTCGGTGACGTTCAGCGGGAAGAACTCGTTGGCGACCTGTTCGCCGCCCGCCTCTTCGCCGAAGGTCCGGCTCCAGTCGGACATGATCCGCGGCGCGTTGTAATCCGCCCCGATCGAATAGAATTTCGGCCCCCACATGTCGATCGTGTAGGGAATCGCGGGCTTGCTGGTCATCGCGGGCGTGGTGCCGGTGCAGAAGGTGTTGCGGTCGCAGACCCCGCCTTCGTACTGGGTCGAATACAGGTACAGGGTGTTGTAGCGGCCCAGAATGGGCCGGATCACCTCGCGCGAGGACGAAGTGATGCCGCCATGGACCAGATCCACCTGATCCTGCAGCGCGGCCTGCTGCGCATATTGCGCGTAAAGCTGCATGTTGGACTGGGTGTCATAGGTGATCAGCTCGAGCGGTCTGCCGTTCAGGCCGCCGCTGTCGTTGATCTCTTCGACGGCCATCTCCATCGCCATGTGCATCGGCCGCCCGTAGATATCGAGCCCGCCCGACAGGTCGAGCAGGGCCGCCATCTTCACGCTGTCCGTGGCCCGCGCAGCGCCAGGACGCAGGATCGCCGGCGCGGCAATGCCCGATCCCATAAGAAGCGTGTTGAACCGGCGGCGCGAAAGGCCCGCCCGGACGCGCGGTCCGGTTTTCGAATCAGTGTTGGTCATTGTTTTCCCCTGTTGGTTGATGGCGCGCGGCCGGTTCACCCTGCGGTTCACGGATCAGGCCCGCCCCGGCGCTCTCTGGGCGTGTTTTGTTTAGGCAGTTGCCGTTTTCTTGATCACGTCGTCCGTGGTCATCACATGCGCCGTGGACACGGCGAGCACGCCCAGCGTGACGCGGTGGACATCTTTGGCAGGGATCGGTCCGAAGCCTGCGTCGGGGTAGTCATAGGTGCCGGTCGCATCCGAGATGAAGGCGACGTGATAGCCGTTGAACATCGCGTCGCGGGCGGTCGCGTGGCAGCAGTTTTCCGTCGTGACGCCGGTCACGATGACGGTCTTGATCCCCGATGACCGAAGGATGATGTCGAGGTCGGTTCCGAAGAAGGCGCTGTAGCGGTGCTTCTTGATGACGATCTCGTCTCCCCGGGGGGCAAGATCGGGATAGATCTCGATTCCGGCGGTGTCATCGATCAGGCCCGCGCGCTCGGCGATCGGCGGGTAAATCTCTGCAAACAGGCCCATATCGCAGCCGTTCGAGCGGTGGGCATGGGTGGTATAGATCACCTTCATCCCGGCGTGGCGCGCGTGGTCCAGAAGGCGCGACAGGGTCGGCAGCAGGTCGCGTCCCATGGGGGTTTCCAGCGGCGCGCCGGACGCGATGAAGTCGTTTTGCATGTCGACGACGATGACCGCGGTCGTCGCGGGATCGAACCGATCAATGTGCATGGCCATGGGGGTCTCCTTGTGCTGGGCGATCGTCGGCGGCCGCCCGTCCGGCGGGGCCGGGCCGGGGAATTGCCGACCCTTTCAGCTTAGGCCCGCTCCCTCCCGCGCCGCTTTGCCGTGAATGACAGTTTGACGACCCGCTTTGTCTGAGGCTGCCAATCGCGCCAGCCCAGGACGGCCCGAACCGCCCCGCAGCGCAGCGGGCGTGACGCTTGCCACGCGCGCCGGTGTCGACATAGCATTCCGCCCTGAGCCTGCCCGGCGACGGAGGCGCCGGTCCGAGAAATGGACAGAATGAACGAGATCATCGCCGTCAAACCCGAAGACAGCTTCGAGCACTGGCATCACGTCACCTGCCGCCAGTTCTCGATGACCGAAAGCAGCGCGCCGGCCGACCGCGGCTTCAAGGCGCGGGTGGTGATCCGCCCGTTCGGGGACCTGGCGCTCGATGACATCTGGTCCTCGACCCGCGCCGACGACCCGATCCATGTCACCCGGCGACAGGCGAATATCCGCAAGGATCAGCAGGATTGCTTCATGTTCTGGCTGATGCTCGAAGGAACGACCGCGCTGGATCAGAACGGCCGTCAGATCACCCTGCGCCCTGGGGACATGGTGCTGCAGGATCAGGCGCGCCCGTTCGATCTGCATTTCGGCCCCGTATCCCACGCGGTGATGATCATGATCCCGCGGCCCCTGCTGGAAGCGCGCTCGCACGGCATCGAACAGCGCGCCGCCCACAAGATCCCGGCCACCAGCCGCATGGCGCCGATGGCGGGAACGATGATCCGCCAGCTCTATGAATTGTCGGCCTCTGCCGGCAGCCCGCTGGATCGTCGCATCGGCGCGACGATCCTCGATATCGTCGCCGCGACCCTCGATACCGAGATCGGCAACCACGCCGGGGATGCGCGGACCGAGCGGCGCCTGAGCGAGGTCAAGGATTTCATCCTGACCCGGATCGGCGATCCCGATCTGGATATCGACGCCATCGCGCAGGCCCGGTCCATGGCGCCCCGGACCCTGTACCGCCTGTTCGCCCGCGACGCGACGACGCCGATCCAGTGGCTGTGGGACCAGCGCCTGAAGACCGCCTATCGCCTGTTGTCCGAAGCCCGCGCCGAGCGGATCACCGATATCGCCCTGCAATGCGGGTTCAAGGACGTGTCGCATTTCAGCAAGGCCTTCCGCGCGACCTATGGCGTGCCGCCGTCGTCCCTGCGGGCCGGGCCCGGGTATCGCGGCGATTGCTGAGCCGCGCCCGTCCGTCTGCAGGGTGGCGGAAAAATGGCAGTCTCAGACCAACGATCGCCGCAAACAGTCACTCAGGGCAAAGTGACCACCTTCGCGCCCGGCCTATTCTTTGCCTGACGACGCCGGAACGCGCGCCTTCACAGGCCCGCGAGACCCCGGCCTCGGTGACGAGAAAGCGAGACCGCAGATGAAAATCCTTGAGCAAGACGCCCTGAGCGCCTCGGAAACCGCCCGGCTGGTGAAAACCGGCGCGGTGTCGGCCGTCGAGATGATCGACGCCGCGATCGCGCGAATCGAACGGGTCAACCCGGCGCTGAACGCGGTCATCTTCACCGATTTCGACGGTGCGAGGGAACAGGCCGCGCGGCTCGACGCCCGGATCGCGCGCAAAGAGCCGGTCGGCGCGATGGCCGGCGTCCCGACGCTGATGAAGGACCTGTTCGACTTCAAGCCGGGCTGGCCCTCGACGATGGGAGGCGTGCCGGCGCTGAAATCCTTCGTCCCGGATTTCTGGAGCACCTATCCGCAGCGGATGGAAGCCGCCGATGCCATCCTTCTGGGAAAGACCAATGCACCGGTCCTGGGATTCAACGCGGCGACCGACAATCCGCTGTTCGGCGCCTCGAAGAACCCGTTCGACCTGACACGCAATACCGGCGGCTCGTCGGGCGGCAGTGCGGCTGCGGTCGCCAGCGGCCTCGTGCCGGTCGCGGGCGCGACGGATGGCGGCGGTTCGATCCGGATCCCCGCCTCGTGGTGCGGCGTGGCCGGTTTCCAGCCATCGCAAGGCCGCGTTCCGATGGTCATGCGGCCCAACGCTTTCGGCGGTGCCTCGCCCTTCGTCTATGAGGGGCCGGTCGCCCGCTCGGTCGCGGATCTCGCGCTGGCCATGTCCGTGCTCGCGGGTCACGATCCCCGCGACCCGTTCAGCAACCCGCAGGCGGTCGATTTCCCGGGCGCCCTTGTGCAGCCCTCGCTGCGCGGCAAGCGGATCGGGTATACGCGGGATTTCGGCGTCTTCCCGGTTCAGGGCGAGGTCCTGTCGGCAATCGATCAGGCGGTCCAGGCCTTCGCCGATTGCGGGGCAGACCTGGTCGAGCTGGACCTGACCATGCCGCTTGACCAGAAAAGCCTCAGCGACCTGTGGTGCCGCCTCATCTCGGCGGGATCCTATGACATGGTCAGCGGTCTGCGCGCGTCCGGCATCGACCTGATCGGCACGCATGCCGATCAGCTCCCCGAGCCTCTGCTTTATTGGATGGAGGTGGTCCGTACACAGAGTTACGACGACAGGCAAAGGGATCAGATCCTGCGCAGCCAGGTCTATGATGCCTTTGCCGCAGCCTTCGACACCGTCGATCTCGTCGTCTCGCCGACCACGGCGGCTTTGCCGGTGCCCAATGCAAACCGGGGCGAAACGACCGGCCCGGACGCGATCAACGGTGTGTCGGTGAACCCGCTGATCGGCTGGTGCATGACCTACATGACCAACCTGACGGGACACCCGGCGGCATCGATCCCCGCAGGCCTGTCTCAGGGCCTGCCCGTGGGGCTTCAGATCATCGGGCCCCGATACGGCGACCTGGACGTTCTGCAGGCCGCTGCCTGTTTCGAACAGGCGCGGCCCTGGGCGGATCTGTATGCCAAACTCGATGCGGGCTTGCCGGCGTGATACCTCCTTGCGGGTCCGGTCGTCTTCATCGGATTCGCAATAGGTTTATTGGTATTACCAATAGACAACGAGGCTGAGCCGGGCTAAGACAGCCCCGCAATGCATCCTCATCCAAGGAGACAAACGCCCATGAAGGTTCTGGTGCCCGTGAAGCGGGTAATCGACTATAACGTGAAGGTCCGTGTGAAGGCGGACGGGTCGGGTGTTGACCTGGCGAATGTGAAGATGTCGATGAACCCGTTCGACGAGATCGCGGTCGAGGAAGCGATCCGCCTGAAGGAGAAGGGTGTCGCGAGCGAGATCGTCGCGGTGTCGATCGGCGTGAAG
>NZ_CAXREX010000006.1:0-4281 GCF_964229645.1 Nioella sp.
TACGGGCGGCTGGCATCGCGGGGCGAGGCACCCTAGACTGCCGGGCAAACAGCCACCAGCGACACGCCAGATGGACCCGCATACCACCGCCTTCCTGCATGCCCCGATCGGGATCGTCCTGCTTGAAAACCGGGTGATCCGGGCGGCGAACCTGCGTTTTGCAGAGATGTTCCGGGGGCCGCTCGACGGGTTCGACGGCATGGACATGGCGCGGCTTTACCCGTCGGTCGAGGATTACCAGCGGATCGGGGAGCGCGGGCTGGCCGCCATGCGCCAGAGCGGCGCCTATGACGATGAGCGGATCATGCAGCGACTGGACGGAGAGCTTTTCTGGTGCAGGAGCCGGGGTCGGTCGCTGACGCCCGAAGACCCGTTCGCACGCGGCGTGTGGTCCTTTTCCGACCTGTCAGAAGCACGCCCCGTGGTGCAGCTGACCCCGCGCGAGCGTGAAGTGGCAATGCTGACCGGCAAGGGCATGACATCCAAGGAAATCGGCCGCGCACTGGACCTGTCCTACCGCACCGTCGAACAGCATCGCGCACGGCTTTTGCAGAAATTCGACGCGCGCAATATCGCCGAACTGGTCGCGCGGTTTTCCGGCATGCCGTTCTAACACCGGCAGGCTTGACGCATATCAAGGGACAGGCGCGCCGTCCGGCGTAAAAACAGGCAGTTTCAATGACAGCCGGTTCCTGCCCCGTGGTTTACCAAGTCCTTTACGCCAGCCGCACCAACCCCGCCCTGCCCCGCACGGTCGATCTCGACATCCTGCACACGGCCTGGGAACGCAACAACACCATGGCCCTGACCGGGTTCCTGATGCGGATCGGCGAGCGCTACTTTCAACTTCTCGAAGGCCCACCCGAGGCCGTCGGCGAGGTGATGGCCTCGATCCGTGCCGATGACCGCCACTCCGACGTTCAGGTTCTGAGTGAGGGCGAGGCTGACCAGAGACGCTTTTCGAAATGGCTCATGGCTTACGAGGACGCCTCGGACGATGACGAGGGGCGCATGCTGCAAGGTTGGCCGATCGCCGAGGGCGCGGCGGAAACGATCGTCGGGCTGATGCAGAAACACGCCCGGGGCCGCGCACCGTCCGATATGCTGCGCAAGCCTATGACCTGATCGGTCCCTCTGCCTCCGCAGCGGCCATGAAGGATGGCGGCGTGCGGCGTTCGTCTTGCGGGGTCCGCCCGAACACCGAGCGATAAAGGCGCGACAGGTGGGAGGGGCTGCTGCACCCGACCTCATGCGCAATGTCCGGAATGGACCGCGCGGAGAAGCGCACCAGCTGGCGGGCGGCCCGCATGCGCAAGAGGCGGTAGTAGGACGAGGGACTTTGCCCCGTCACGCTTTTGAACCGGCGTTCCAGCTGTCGCTGCGACAGACGCAGGCGCGCCGCGACCTCGGCGATCTGGATCGGATCGTCAAGATGGGCCTGCAGAATGGCGATGGCGTCGCGCACCGGTTCGGGCATCGTGGCCTCGAGCGCGTCGGTCTGTGCCGCTGGCACCTGCTGACGTGCGCCGGGGCCACGCACCTGTGGATGCTGGAACCAGCAGGCCGTCTCGGTCGCGATGGCAGCGCCCAAGTGGTCCCGGACAAGATGCAGCATCAGGTCAAATCCCGCCGCCGCGCCCGAGGCCGTCAGGCATGCGCCGTCGCGCTCGATCAGCTCATCCGAGCAGAGGACATCGGGAAACTCGGCTGCGAAGGCGGTGCGATAGCACCAATGCACGCTGACCCGCTTGCCGCGCAGAACGCCCGCACGGGCCAGGGGGAAGATCCCGCCGCTGATCGCCCCGACCGTCACCCCATGCCGCGACAGGCGGCGCAGAACGGCGCTGGCCGCATCCGGCGTGGGGTCCGCGCCGCTCAGCACGAACAACATGCCCGGCACAGGGCCGTCAGTCGCCGCTGCATCCGCTGCGACGCTGACCCGCGCGCTGGAGGCAACGGGCGCGCCGTCCAGTGACAGCAACCGCCAGTCGAACACCCTGCGCCCCGCGATTTCATTTGCGACGCGCAAAGGCTCGATAGCCGATGTCAGGCAGGACATCGGAAAGCCGGGCAGCATGAGAAAGCCAAGCACCATCGGCTCCGGCCTGGGAACGATCATGGGCGCAGGCATCAGATGTCCAGCGTGTTTTCCTTTTCCCAACGGCTGAAGTGGGACACGAAATCATCCCATTCCTGCTGCTTGAGCTTCAGGAACGCCGCCGAGAACTCTTCCCCCATTGCGGCCTTCAGACCCTTGTCCTTGTCATAAGCCCTGAGCGCGTCGAGCATGTTCAGGGGCAGCTTGGGCGCGCCGCGCACCTTGTGGCCCTCGGCATACATGTCGATGTCATGGCGCTTGCCGGGATCGGACTGGTTGCGGATACCGTCAAGCCCCGCCGCGATAATGACAGCCTGCAACAAGTATGGGTTCGCTGCCCCGTCGGGCAGGCGCAGCTCGAACCGGCCGGGGCCGGGGACGCGCACCATGTGGGTGCGGTTGTTGCCGGTCCAGGTCACGGTATTGGGGGCCCAAGTGGCCCCGGACATAGTGCGCGGCGCGTTGATCCGCTTGTAGCTGTTGACGGTCGGGTTGGTGATCGCGGCCATCGCGCTTGCGTGGCTCATGATGCCGCCAAGGAAGTGCTTGCCCTGCTCTCCCAGGCCCACCTCGCCCGTGGGACCATCGCCCGCGCTCGCGAAGACATTGGTGCTGGCCGCTTCCCCCGGCGCGTCCCAGACCGAGACATGCACATGACAGCCGTTTCCGGTCAGCCCCTCGACGGGCTTGGGCATGAAGGTGGCGCGCAGCCCGTGCTTTTCGGCCACCGACTTGACCATGAACTTGAAGAAGCTGTGCTTGTCGGCGGTGGCCAGCACGTCGTCGAATTCCCAGTTCATCTCGAACTGGCCATTCGCATCCTCGTGGTCGTTCTGGTACGGGCCCCAGCCCAGCTCCAGCATGTAATCGCAGATCTCGCGCACCACGTCATAGCGGCGCATCACCGCCTGCTGGTCATAGCAGGGCTTGGAGGCGGTGTCGTATTCGTCGGAAATCCGCGCGCCATCGGCGGTGAGCAGGAAGAATTCCGCCTCCACGCCCGTCTTCACGTGCAGCCCCATCTCGGCGGCCTCGCCGATCAGCTTGCGCAGCACGTTGCGCGGGGCCTGGGCGACCTCTTGGTCTTCCATCACGCAGGTGCTGGCGACCCAGGCGACCTCGGGCTTCCACGGCAGCTGGATGACCGAGGAAGGGTCGGGCACCGCCAGCATGTCGGGATGCGCAGGCGTCATGTCGAGCCAGGTGGCAAAGCCCGCGAAGCCCGCGCCCTCTGCCTGCATGTCGGCAATCGCCTGCGCGGGCACCAGTTTCGCCCGCTGCCCGCCGAAAAGGTCGGTGAAAGAGATCATGAAATACTTGATGCCGCGTTCGGCGGCGAAGGCTGCCAGGTCCTGTGTCATCGTCTATTCCCGTTTCCCTGTTACTTCATCGTGAAAAGAAAACGGCGCGGGCCGGGCTGGCCTGCGCCGTCTGTGTCATCGTCAGAACCCTGCGCCGGGCTTGCCGGGGTACCAGTCGGTGCCCGCCAGCGGAACCTGCGCCATGGCGGCGGCCTCCATCGTCAGGGCGCAGAGATCCTCGGGTTCGAGATTGTGCAGGTGGTTGTGACCGCAGGCGCGCGCGATGGTCTGCGCCTCCAGCGTCATGACCTTTAGGTAGTTGCGCAGGCGACGCCCCCCTTCGACCGGGTCAAGCCGCGCGGCAAGGCTTGGGTCCTGCGTGGTGATCCCGGCGGGATCCAGCCCCTCGTGCCAGTCATCATAGGCCCCGGTCGTGGTGCCGAGCTTCTGATATTCGGCCTCCCATTTCGGGTCGTTGTCGCCGATGGCCACCATGGCCGCGGTGCCGATGCTGACCGCGTCGGCCCCAAGCGCCAGCGCCTTGGCCACGTCAGCCCCGGTGCGGATGCCGCCCGAAACGACAAGCTGCACTTCGCGGTGCATGCCAAGGTCTTGCAGGGCTTTCACGGCGGGGCGGATGCAGGCCAGAGTCGGAATGCCCACATGCTCGATGAACACGTCCTGCGTGGCCGCCGTGCCGCCTTGCATGCCGTCGATCACCACCACGTCGGCCCCGGCCTTCACCGCGAGCGCCGTGTCGTAATAGGGCCGCGTTGCCCCCACCTTGACGTAGATGGGCACCCGCCAGCCGGTGATCTCGCGCAGTTCGAGGATCTTGATTTCCAGGTCATCGGGCCCGGTCCAGTCAGGGTGACGGCAGGC
>NZ_CAXREX010000007.1:0-19114 GCF_964229645.1 Nioella sp.
ACGGAATCGATGAACGGCAAGGCCAGCGCCACCCCCGCCCGGATCAGGTCCGCGCCCACCAGAACCACCTTTCTCGGCACATGCGCCAGGGCAGCTGCCAACACGGGCGACAGGCCGACATAGGCCACCATCTTCAGGGTCAGGGCCGTGCCCAGAACCGTTCCCGCCCGATCCCCCGCAAGGTCATAGGCCAGCAGCGCCAGCGCCACGGTCAGAAGCCCGGTGCCCAAAAGCGCCACAACCTGCGCCGCGAAGAGGCGGACGAAGATTGGATGTCTCAGGATGCGCAGCATGTCTACTTCCTCGCACTCGGCCCCATACCGGGCACTCAGCGCCAAAATCAGGGTGGTGGCAATCCCCTGGCCTTGACGCGTCGGGCGTTCATCTGCGGTCGGCCTGGACCAAATCCCATAGGGCCAGCCCGCAGCTCGCGCCTTGTCCGTGGCAACGCGGCCCGAGGATGCCCCCGCGAACGCGGGGGTTGACGAGGGCCGCTCCCGGGTCGACGCCGCAGGCGGCGAAACCGCTTAGCGGACCTTCAGAACGATCTTGCCGATATGAGCCGAGCTTTCCATCCGCGCATGGGCCGCGGCGGCATCTTCCAGGGCGAACTCGGAATCCATCACCGGGCCGATCTTGCCCGTCTCCAGCAAGGGCCAGGCATGGGCCGCCAGTTCCGCCGCGATCCGCGCCTTGGCCTCGACGCTTTGCGGGCGCAGGGTCGATCCGGTCATCGTCAGCCGCCGCGTCATCAGCTGCGCGAAATTCACCTCGGCCTTGGGGCCTTGCAGGAACGCGATCTGCACGAGCCGTCCGTCATCGGCCAGCGCCTTGAGGTTTTTGGCAATATAAGGCCCACCCACCATGTCGAGGATCAGGTCCGCCCCGCCAATGCCACGCATCACCTCGGCAAAGTCCTCATCACGGTAGTTGATCGCAAGTTCCGCGCCCAGGTCCTCGCAGGCGGCGCATTTCTCCGCCGAGCCTGCGGTCGCGAAGACGCGTGCGCCGAATTCCCGCGCCAGCTGGATCGCCGTGGTCCCGATGCCCGACGATCCGCCATGGACAAGGAACCGCTCACCGGCCTGCAGGCCGCCGCGCATGAAGACGTTGGACCAGACGGTAAAGAAGGTCTCGCACAGGGCCGCCGCCCGGTCCATCGACATGCCCTGCGGCACCGGCAGCGCGTGATCGGCATGGGTCAGCACGTAGTCGGCATAGCCGCCGCCGGGCAGCAGCGCCGTCACCTTGTCACCCACCTGCCAGCGCGACACGCCCGGCCCCACGGCGGCTACGGTCCCGGCGGCTTCCAGCCCCGGCAGGGGCGAGGCGTCAGGCGGCGGCGCATACATGCCCGCGCGCTGCAAGGCATCGGGGCGGTTCACGCCCGCATACTCGACCGCGATCAGGATTTGCCCCGCGCCGGGCGTGGGTACGGGCACCGTGACCGGGCGCAGGACTTCGGGTCCGCCCGGCTGGGAAATTTCGATCGCGCGCATCGTCTCTGGCAGGCTCATGGATTATCCTTCCCCCTGGCCGTCGCCCCGGCCCCAATGTCCCGGCATGTCGGCCATGCCCCCTTTTCCCGGCGCCTTCAGATGGCCGAGCAGCCATTCCGGCCCAGCCATAAGCGGCTTCAACAGCTTGCTGTCGCGCAGTTGCGCCTTGAGCTTTTCGAACCGCATCACGTCCTCGATCCGGCGATCCAGGAAGGCCCAGGTTGCCTCGTGCCCCTCGGAATGGTCGCCAAGCCAGTAGAGCACCACCGAGGAATAGACCCCCGACAGTGTCATGCGCTTGGTGTACCAGTTGTGATCCTCGCTGGTGTCCCCGATCGCGGTCCAGATCTTGTCGGCGGTCTCCCACAGCGCCTTGGCCCCGTCGCCTGCATGAATGGGCAGGGCAAAGAGCGTCGTGCCGCGCCGGACCGCTTCCTTGTCGAACGCCATCAGCTCCAGCCGGGTGCGAATCGCGAAGGTGATCTTCTCGCGGATCTTCAGTCCCGCCAGCGCCTCGGGCGTCAGGGCCGCGACCATCGCGTCGTCGCCCCGGCGGTGAAAGGCCATGGCCAGGTCGACCGGCCCGCGGGGAAAGAGCGCCCGCACCTCGCCAGCATCGGCGCCCGTGTCTTCTATGGCGGCAGTCAGCGTCGCCTCTGACCAGCCGTCGAAGACGACATGGGCCAGCGCGGCGTCGAGGATCTGGGTCTTGAGGTCGGTCATCGGTCGGCTCCGGTCACTCGCGGGCAGATGCTGGACATATAGCCGGGCCTTTGCTATAGCGCCACCTCCTGCAAATTCTTGCAACTCCAACTTAGAAAGGTGGTGAAAACCACATGCAGGTTAGCGTTCGTGACAACAACGTCGATCAGGCCCTCCGGGCTCTGAAGAAAAAGCTGCAGCGTGAAGGCGTTTTTCGTGAAATGAAGCTCAAGCAACATTACGAAAAGCCGTCCGAGAAAAAAGCGCGTGAGAAGGCCGAAGCAATTCGCCGTGCTCGCAAGCTGGCTCGGAAGAAAGCGCAGCGCGAGGGTCTCCTCTAAGGGCCTTCAGGCTTTGCGAACCAAAGGGCGGCCCTGCTGCCCGACAAGACGCCCCCGCGCCACCCGGCCCGGGGGTTTTTCTTTGGCATCGGGCCAGAGGCATGGCTAGATCGGCCCGACGACAAGAGGAGCGGTAGATGCAGATCCTGATCATCGGTGGCGGCGGCATGATCGGCGCGCGACTGGCGCGCAAGCTGGCGGCGCGGGGCGAGATGAACGGAACGCCCATCACGGGGCTCACCCTGGCCGACATGCAGGCGCCCGATGCGCCCGATGCGCCGTTCCCCGTGACAACGCTGGCCGCCGACATCACCCGGGCAGAGGGGCGCGAAGGTCTTCTGGCGGCGCGTCCGGACGTGATCTTTCAACTCGCGGCGATCGTGTCCGGGGCGGCCGAGGCAGACTTCGACCTTGGCTACCGGGTGAACCTCTCTGGCGTTCAGGCGCTTTTGGAGGCAATCCGCGCGACCGCGACCTGCCCCGTGGTCATCTCGACCTCTTCTGTCGCGGTCTTTGGCGGCGCGCTGCCCGAGGTGGTGCCGGACACCCATCACCTGACCCCGCAAAGCAGCTACGGCACGCAAAAGGCCATGGCCGAGCTTCTGCTGGCCGATCATACCCGCAAGGGGCACCTGGACGGGCGCACCGTGCGCCTGCCGACGATCACCGTGCGCCCTGGCGCGCCCAATGCTGCGGCGTCCAGCTTCGTCTCCGGCATCATCCGCGAACCGCTTGCGGGCCAACTCGCAATCCTGCCGGTGCCACGTGACACCGGGCTCTGGATCGCCTCGCCCGATTGCGCGGTCGACACGCTGATCCACGCGGCAGGATTGCCCAAGGGGGCCCTCGGGGCAGGTGCCGCCGTCAACGGGCGCGGCCTGACGGTGACCGCAGGCGAGATGCTGAAGGCACTTGGGCGGCTGGCCGGACCCGAGGTGCTGGCCCGTGTTCAGGACCAGCCCGATGAAACGATCACCGCCATCGTCGGCAGCTGGCCCCGCGCCTTTTCCTGCGATGCGGCCCGCGCCCTGGGATTTCCGGTGGATGCCGATATCGACGCGATCATCAGCGCCCATATGAACGAACACCCCGCGCCCTGAGGGCGCGGGGTGCTGGTCTTCAGCCCAAGAACCGGGAATCAGCTGTCGCCGAGGATCGCCGCGACAGTCTGGGCCCGCATTTCCTCGCGCGCTTGTCGCGCAAGGATTTCGCGGTTGTTGTCCGTGTCGTCATCGTAGATGCGCTCGGTGCTCACCCCGGGGATTTCCGCGAAGGCTTCCATCGTGCGCACGGGGAAGTAGGACCGGCCGATATGGCCCCAACCGGGCACCCGACCAAGGATCGTGGAAATCGACAGCGAGCATTGCGCCTTGGGCACCGCCCCGTTGGACAGCACCGCCTGGCTCAGCTGAGCCGCGATCTCGGGCGTGACCTCCACTTCCTGCACGACGACGTGGTAGGTCTCGCGCGCGTGGTAGTCGATGTAGAAATCCAGCAGTTGCGGCCCGATTCCGAAGAACACGTCATTGCGTTCCGGCGCGGCCGGGTGATGCCACGTGCCTGCCGGATCGAACAGCAGGCGCTGTTCCCCGTCGATCATCAGCGCGGAATGTCCGCCCGCGCCAGACCGGTTCGAGATCATCGTGTAAAGCGTGACGGTCGGAGGACCGGCAGGCTCGAATCGCGCGCGCGCCACGGCTTCGTCAGGGGCCCAGACAGGCTCGGCTCCGCAAGCCGCCAGGCCGAACAGTAATCCAAGTACCAGGAACGCGCGCTTCATCATCACATCACCGGAAGAACACCGCCAGGACCACGACGATCAGAAGGCAGATGATGATCGAGTTGGTCAGGAACTTCACGAACCCGTTGAAGGTCGCTTCCTGGTCGTGGATGTCCATTTCGCCGTGCTTGTGGTTGCTGTCAGCCATTGGGGTCTGTCCCGTTCGTCTTAAGTGTTTCGTCGCGATTCGATGTAGCCGATTGCACCGGGCCTGTCACGGGTCGCAAAGCGCCGCAGGGTTTACGTGTTGCCTTCGGACCCGGATGTTTCAAGATCCTGCGCCAGCTGGAACCCGATGCGCTGCGCCGGCCGGTCCGGCAGTCGCGGCAACGCGCGCAGCGTGACATTCAACTGAGAGACATGCTGGATCATCTGGGTTCTGATCCCCTGGTCATCACTGCCATAGAAGGTCAGGATGTCGGGGCCGAAGAAGCCCATCCCCTCGATCCGCATCACGCCCGAGTCCGACCCGGTAAAGCCCATGGCAACCTCGTGCTCGGCATCGAGCTGCTCTTCGAAGCTCTGGATATAGAGGATGATCCGCTCATAGGCCCATTCGGCCTCGGATTTCTCTTCCAGCGGTTTTTCCTGCACTTTTTGCGGAAGGGGCAGCTGTTCGGGGGTGGGCGGCGTGCAGGGATCGCAATGCACCACCCGCGCATCGGGCAGCGCGGCGGCTTCCATCGCCTCGGCCGAAGTCTGGATATCCTGCGTCACGTCTCCCCCCTGAGCTGCCACAGCCACGCGCCGTCTTCCCGTTTCTCGCGCGTGACCTCGCCCAGGGCAAGAAGATGATTGAGATGCGCCATGGCCTCGACCATGGCCAGACCGTAGGTGCCTTCGCCGATCTGCCTTTTGAACAAGGGCAGGAAGCAATCGGTGGCGACGCGGGGCGTGTGCAGATGCTCACGCAGACGTGACAGGGCGCCGTGGTGGTTCTCGATCAGCTGGTGCATCCGGTCAGGCAGCCCGGTGAAGGGCAGCTTGTGGCCCGGCAGGACCAGTTGATCGGCGCGGGCGAAGCGGGCCAGGTGACCGCAGCTTTCGATCCAGTCGGCCACCGGGTCGGCCGCGGGTTCGGTGGCGTAGACGCCCAGGTTGGGCGAGATCGAGGGCAGCAACTGATCGCCACCAAGGACAAGCGGTTCATCGCGGCACCACAGGGTGGCGTGCTCCGGCGCATGGCCATGGCCGATCCGCACGTCCCAGTCCCGGCCGCCGATGCGCAGGTGGTCGCCCTCGCGGATGCGGGTATAGCCAAGCGGCATCGGCGCCACGACATCGGCGAAATTGAAGGGCCGCTCCGCCGCGCGTTTGGCGAAGATCTCCGGGTCCATCCCCGCGCCGCGCCAGAAGGCAAGCGTTTCCTCGGTAGGCGCCTCCTGCACGTCCAGCACCAGCATCCGCGCCATCAGCCAGGCGGTCCGGGTGGTGATCAGTTCCGCGCCACGGGACTGGAACCAGCCCGCCAGCCCCACGTGATCGGGGTGGTGATGGGTGACCAGAACCCGCGCCACCGACAGCCCGGCAAGCGGCCCGGCCAGCACGTCCTCCCACATGGCACGTGCCTTGCGGCTGTCGAACCCGGTATCGACGATGGTCCAGCCGTCCTCGTCGCGCAGGGCGAAGACGTTCACATGATCCAGCGCCATCGGCAGCGGAATGCGAAGCCAAAGGATGCCCTCGGCGACCTCTACGGCCTCGCCTGGTGCGGGGGGCGTTTCGAACGGGTAGCGGATCACGCCGCGAACTCGTCCGGGCTGAGGGCATAGACATCCTCAGACCCGGCCAGCGCCTGCGCCAGCAGCCCATGCGCCTCGGGCAAGAGCCGCGCCAGGAAGAAGCGCGCCAGCTTGCTGCGCGTGCCCTCGCGACCCTCGGCCAGCGACGCCTTGAGGTGATAGTGCCCGCCAAGAACCCGCGCCACGGCAATCAGGTAAGGTACCGCACCGGCAAAACGGTCGTTCATCTCCATGCCAACCAGTGTTTCGGTTGCCGCGCGCAGGGCCTTGGCGGCATCCGCAAGCCCCGCATGGCCGCCCATCGCGGCGGTTGCATCGACCTCATCAAGCAGCGCGAACATCGCCGCGCCGCCATCCATCATCTTGCGCGCCACGAGATCCATCGCCTGAATGCCGTTGGTGCCTTCGTAGATCGCCGTCACCCGCACATCGCGCAGATATTGCGCCGCGCCGGTTTCCTCGATGAAGCCCATGCCCCCATGCACCTGGATCCCCATCTGGCTGACAGTGATCCCGGTTTCGGTCCCGTAGGCCTTGGTCACGGGCGTCAGCAACGCCGCGCGGGCAGACCATGCCGCATCGCCCGTCGCATTGGCCATGTCGATAGAAACAGCGTTGTCCAGCGCGATGGCCCGCGCCGCGAAGACCTCGGCCTTCATCTGCATCAGCATCCGGCGCACATCCGCATGATCGAGGATCGTGCCGGTGCCCCCCTCGACCGGGCTGCGCCCCTGCCTGCGCTCCAGCGCGTAGGCCAGCGCGTGCTGATAGGCGCCCTCTGCCACGCAAAGCCCCTGAACGCCAACGCCAAGCCGGGCGTTGTTCATCATGGTGAACATCGCCGCCATGCCGCCGTGGGGTTTGCCCACCATCCAGCCGCGCGCGCCGTCATACTGCATCACCGCGGTCGGGGACCCGTGCAGGCCCATCTTGTGTTCAAGGCTCACCACGCTCAGGCTGTTGCGCTCGCCCGGTTCGCCGTTCTCGTCCGGGATGAACTTGGGCACCATGAAGAGGCTGATCCCCTTGGTGCCCGGCACCCCGTCGGGCAGCCGTGCCAGCACGAGGTGGCAGACATTGCCGCTGAAATCGTTGTCGCCCCAGGAAATGTAGATCTTCTGCCCGCTGATCGCGTAGGTCCCGTCGCCATTGGGCTCGGCCTTGCTGCGCAGCGCCCCCACATCCGACCCCGCCTGCGGTTCGGTCAGGTTCATGGTCCCGCACCATTCGCCGGAAATCAGCTTGGGCAGGTAGATGGATTTCAGCTCCTCGCTCGCGTGATGCTCCAGCGCCTCGATCTGGCCCTGCGTCATCAGCGGGTTCAGCTGCAGCGACAGGCAGGCCGAGCCGATCATCTCGTTCACCGCCGTGGTCACCGCCATCGGCAGGCCAAGCCCGCCATGTTCAGGATCCGCCGACATGCCGACATAGCCGCCCTCGGCAATCGCCCGGTATCCGTTTGCAAAGCCGGGGCTGGTGCGCACCACGCCGTTTTCCAGGTAGGCCCCCTGCAAGTCGCCCCCGCGATTGAGCGGCGCCAGCACCGTTTCGGCCATCTTGCCCGCTTCCGTCAGGATCGCGGTCACCATGTCCGGGGTGGCTTCGGCGAATTTCTCGGTCGCGGCAACGCGGTCGAGGCCGACGATGTTCTCGAAGATGAAGTCGAATTCCGTCACGGGCGCGGTATAGGGCATGGTCACTCCTCCTTGGCACGGGCCGGGCCAAACGCTATGGGCCTGTCCTTGCGGCAGATATTTTGCCATACCCGCCCCAATCAACAGAAACGTTACGTCGCAGATGACCCACGGCAAGACAGAAACGCTGCTCCCCGATCCCGCCGGCATTGCCCGGGCGGCCAGCCTGCTGGCCGAGGGGCAGCTGGTGGGTCTGCCGACTGAAACCGTCTACGGGCTTGCAGGCGACGCCACCAGCGACATGGCATGCGCCCGCATCTTCGAGGCCAAGGGCCGCCCCCGGTTCAACCCGCTCATCGTGCACCTGCCCGGGGTGGAGGCCGTCGAGCGCATCGCGCGCATGAACGCGGCCGCCCTTGCGCTCGCCTCGGCCTTCTGGCCCGGCCCCCTGACCCTGGTGCTGCCGCTGCGCGAGGGTCATGGGCTGTCGCCTCTCGTCACGGCGGGGCTCGACACGGTGGCCATTCGCCTGCCTGCCCATCCCGTCATGCGTGCCGTTCTGGCAACCTTCGGCGGCCCCGTTGCCGCCCCCTCGGCCAATCCTTCGGGTCGCATCAGCCCCAGCACGGCAGGGCATGTGCTGGCCGGACTGGACGGCAGGATCGCGGCCGTTCTCGATGGCGGCGCCTGCGAAGTCGGCCTTGAATCCACCATCCTGGCCCCCGCCGAAACGGGCACCCGGCTCCTGCGCGAAGGCGGGCTGCCGCGCGAAGCGATCGAGGCGCTGACCGGCCCCCTGATCCTCGACACGACACCCGGCAAGGTGCAGGCCCCGGGACAGCTCTCGTCCCATTACGCCCCCCGGACCCCGGTTGTGCTGGGCAGCGCGCTGGATGACCCGGGCACGATCCGCCTCGGCTTCGGCCCGGGCCCGGCAGATCTCACCCTGTCCGAGGGCGGCGACTTGGTGGAAGCCGCGGCCAATCTCTTCTCCGCGCTGCACAAGGCAGATGACCTCGCCACCGCCCGCAAGGCCCACGCCATCCATGTCGCCCCCATCCCCGACCACGGGCTCGGTCGTGCCATTAACGACCGCCTCGCCCGCGCCGCTGCACCGCGCTAGCCCCCGTCTTCATTGTTCCTCAAAATATCCCCGCCGGAGGCTCCCCCGCGCTCCGCAAGCGCACAGGCCGGGGCATGGCCCCATCGCTCTCCGCGCATTCCGTGGCAACGCGGGCCGACGAAGGCTCCCCTGCAAGGGGGGCTTGAGGAGGACCGCTCCCCCCCCGCCCTCAGGCGCGCCCGGCCTCTGCCGACAGCATCAGCGCAGACACCCCGAGCTTGGCCAGCGCCGCCTCCCATTTCGCCCCCATGTCGCGCCCGAAAACGATCTCGGCATCGGCCTCACAGGTCAGCCAGCCATTTTGCTGGATCTCGTCTTCCAGCTGGCCCGCGCCCCAGCCCGAATAGCCAAGCGCCATCACCGCCTTCTCCGGCCCGTTACTGCGCGCGATTTCCTCCAGCACGTCGAGCGTTGCGGTCATGCCGAAGCCGCCTTTCACCCGCAGCGTGTTGCCATCCTCGCCGTAGTCATCGCTGTGCAGAACGAAGCCGCGCCCGGTTTCCACCGGCCCTCCGAAGAGGACAGGCACGCGGGGCGGGTTGATCGCGTCGATCCCCAGTTGCCCGATCATCTGTGCAAAGCTCAGTTCCGGAACCGGTTTGTTGACGATCAGCCCCATGGCGCCCTGTTCGGAGTGGTCGCACAGGAACACCACCGCACCCGCGAAACGGGGGTCGCCCATTCCGGGCATCGCGATCAGAAGCTGTCCGGTCAGATCGGTTGTCATGTCCCGCCGTGCGCCTTTGGTCCAAGCATGTGCGCAATCGCTGGCATGTGCAAGCAAGCTTGCGGTCCGGCCTGAAACACGGGGTCGCCAAATCGTGACTTCCCTTCCCGCACGCCAACCCCTACCTCAGCAGGATGATCATACGCCTAGCCCATGCCGCGCTTTGCGCGCTTTGCCTTCTGGCCACCCCGATCGCCGCCACGGCCCAGACCGACGCGCGCACGATGGAGGACGTGGTCGAGCTGGAACTGATCGAAGGCTGGCGCCGGGCGGACGGTACCCATATGGCCGGTCTCCTGGTGCGGCTTGCCCCGGGCTGGAAAACCTACTGGCGGTCACCCGGCGAAGCGGGCATCCCCCCCCGCCTGCAATTGCGCGACCGGCGCGGCCTGCTTGGCGCGGCGCTGCACTGGCCTGTGCCAGAGGTGTTCCAATCGAACGGCATGCAGTCGATCGGCTACAGTTCTGACGTGGTGTTCCCGCTGGAGGTTGCGCTGGCCGAAGGCCATGGCGCGCTGCGCCTTGCCGGGCAGTTCGATATCGGCGTCTGCCACGATATCTGCATGCCCGTCACGCTCGACTTCAGCGGCACGCTTCCGGCCGGAGGCCGCCCCGATCCGCGCGTTGCCGCCGCGCTGGCCGACCGACCGCTTACGGCCTCCGAGGCCGGGGCCGGGACGGTGACCTGTGCCCTGACTCCGATTTCCGACGGTCTCCGGGTCGAGGCCCGCATCCCCGTTTCTGCCCAGGGCCGGTCCGAGGCTGTGGTCTTCGAACTGCCCGATCCGGCGATCTGGGTCTCCGAGGCGACGGTCACACGGCAAGGCAGCACCCTCATGGCCAGCGCCGATATCGTCCCGCCCGATGCCGGCCCCTTCGCACTGGACCGGTCCAGTCTGCGGATCACCGTGATCGGCGGGCGCGGCGCGGTCGAGATCATCGGCTGCCGCAGCTAAGACGCCCCGAACGGGGGGACGTTCACGCGCCTGCCCTGCGGCGCAGGGCAATCCCCGCGCCCACCAGCAGCCCGATCAGCCACAGCCCAAGGCAGATCGCAGCCGTTCCCGCCACGAAAGCTAGGAAAGCCCCGCGCGCGCCCTCGACGGGCAGGGCATCCGCCAGACCCCAGGGCATCGCCCCGGTCACGATCTGCGCGCCAAGCGTAGCTGCAAACAGCCCCGCCACGCCAAGCACGGCCAGCACGACACCCGCCCCCATCAAGGGCGCGCGCGCCATCGCTCCCAGCCCGCGCCGCAACGCCTGCATCTGGCGCGCAACATCCTGCTGCATGGCCATAATCGACGGCACCACCAGCAGCACCACGACCAGCCCGAAGCCAAGCCCGTAAACCAGCGTGATCACCGTGGGTTTCAGGAACTGCGCATCCGCCGACCGCTCGTAAAGTAGCGGCGCAAGCCCCAGCACGGTGGTCAGCGTCGTCAGCAGCACGGGGCGCAGGCGGTCGGCCACCGCGTCGACAATGGCGGGCACAAGCCCCCTGTCGCGGGCATATTCGTCAACCGTTGTCACCAGCACGATGGAATCGTTGATGATGATCCCGGTCATCCCGATAAGCCCCACCACCGTGAACATGCTCATCGGCACGTCCCAGGACGCGTGACCATAGATCGTGCCCACCAGCCCGAAGGGAATGATCGCCATGACCACGATGGGCCGGGTCCAGCTGGCGAAGATCCAGGCCAGCACCAGGTAGATGCCGGCCAGGCACAGCCCGAAGCCAAGCATCGCGTCGTTCATGAACTCGTTTTCCTGCTCGGCCAGCCCCGCAAGCCGGTAGCCGACCCCGTATTCCGCCTCGATCTGCGGCAGGATCACGTCGGCCAGTTCGGCCATCACCTGTTCGGCGCGCGCCGGGTCATCCTCGGACAGGTCGCCGGTGACCGAGACCAGCCTCAGGCCGTTCTCGCGCTCGATGGTGGAAAACCCCGTGCGCGAGGTGACCGACACCAGGTCGGCCAGCGGCACATACTCGCCCGACCCCGCGCGCAGCAGGGTCCGGTCGAGGAAATCGGCGGTCAGTTCCCCTTCGGGCAGCTCCACGCGGATCGACGCCGTGCGCACCCCCGACGGGAAGGTCGCCGCCTCGATTCCGTTCAGCCGGTTGCGCAGCACCCGCCCGAGCGAGCCAATGTCGAACCCGAGCGCTTGCCCCTGTGGGGTCAGCTCCAGGATCAACTCCTCGCGGTCATAGGCCAGCGTGTCTTCCAGCCCCGACACCTCGGGATAGGCCCCAAGCGCGGTCTGCACCGCCATCGCGGCGGCCTTCAGCACCTCGGTTTCGGCCCCGAATATCTGCACGTCTATCGCGTCGCCCCCCGGCCCCCCGCGCCATCCGCGGAAGCTCACCGCCTCGGCCAGCGGGTGCTGGCGCACCTCGTCCTGCAAATCGGCGACGAACTGGAAGCTGGAATAGGGCCTGAGATCGGCGTCGATCAGCTCGATCGCCAGCGACCCCAGAAGGTCGGGGTCCTTGTTGTCGGCAATCGACAGGCCAAAGCCGGTATTGCCCCCCACTTCGGCCAGCACGAAAGTCAGGGGACTGGCACCGTATTCGGCCTCGTATCGCTCGGCCACGGCCTCGGCCGCGCGCTGCATTTCGCGCATCATGGCAAGGCTGTCCTCGCGGCTGGCGCCTTCCAGCATCGCGAAATTGCCCGAGACCGAGCTTTGCTCGGGCGCGTTGAAGAAGCGCCAGGTCACATCGCCCCGCACGAAGACGGCGACCTGGCTGGCCAGCACCACGATCACCCCGGCCAGCACCGGGTATCTCGCCCATATCACCAGCCGCATCAGCGGGCGGAACTGCGTGTCGCGCACCCAGCCAAAGCCCCTGTTCACCACCCGGCTCGGCCAGTCGTACCAGTGTTCCTTTGCCGAATGCGCCAGGGCATGGGCCATGTGGTTGGGCAGGATCAGGAAGCATTCCACCAGGCTTGCCGTCAGCACCGCGATCACGGTGAAGGGGATATCGGCGATCAACTCGCCAAAGCGCCCGCCGATGGCCACCAGCCCCGCGAAGGCCAGGATCGTCGTGATCGTCGCCGAGAAGACGGGGGCGGCCATGCGCCGTGCGGCGTTCTCGGCCGCCTGAACGGGGCTCTCGCGCAGCCTGCGCGACCGGAAATCGGCATGTTCCCCGACGACGATGGCGTCGTCCACCACGATGCCCAGGGTGATGATCAGCGCGAAAAGCGAGATCATGTTGATGGTCAGCCCCGCGATATACATCAGCGTGATCGCCGACAGCATCGCCACCGGAATACCCGCCGCCACCCAGAAGGCGGTGCGTGCATTGAGGAACAGGAAGAGAAGAAGGACCACCAGCCCAAGCCCCATCAGCCCGTTATCCATCAGGATGTTGAGACGCCCTGTAATGGCCTCGGCCCGGGTGCGGATCAGCTCGATTTCGACGCCCTCGGGCAGGGTCAGTTCCATCTCGGCGGCGATGCTTTCTACGGTGCGCTGGATGCCGATGGCATCGCCCCGGTCGGACCGGTCCACGCGCACCGAAATCGCCGGGTGATCGCCCACGAAATAGGCACGCTCCCGGTCGACCCCTTCTTCGCTGACGGTAGCCACATCGCCGATGGTCAGGGCCGACCCGTCCTCGTTGTAGCGCAGGACGATCCCGGCGATGTCCACCGCCGTGCGCCGGGCGACCCCGGTGCGCACCCGCGCATTGGCCCCGGTCACATCCCCGGCAGGGCTGGTATCGACCTCGGCACCGATGGCTTGTGCGATCTCAGCCATCGACACGTCGTTATGGATCAGCGCCGCCGAAGGAACCTCGACCATGATCTCGGGCGCAGCCACGCCCCGGATCGTCGTGCGCGTGACCCCCTGATCGAAAAGCCGCGCCACGAATTCATCGGCGAAGCGGCCAAGCTGGTCGACTCCCACGGGGCCCGAGATGACGACATCGGTCACCCGGTCGCGCCAGACGCCGCGCCGCACCACGGGATCCTCGGCGTCCTCTGGCAGCGTGGAGACACTGTCAACGGCCACCTGCACCTCGTCGGCGGCACGCCCCATGTCCCACCCCGGCTCGAACTCCAGCCGGATCGTGGCCCGCCCTTCGCGGCTGGTGGCAGCGCTTTCCGTGACGCCCTCCACCGCCAGTAGAACAGGCTCCAGCACCGCCACGATGGCCTCGTCCACATCCTCGGCACCGGCCCCGTCCCAGGCAATCGAGACGCTGACATTGTCGACCACCACATCGGGGAAGAACTGCGCGCGCATGCGCGGGAAGATGACCAGGCCGACCACGATCAGGATCAGCAGCAGAAGGTTCGCCGCCGTCCTGTGGCGCGTGAAATAGGAGAGGATTCCTCCCGCGCTGTCGGGAAGCTGTCTCATCCGCCCATTCGGCTTTCAAGCCGGTTCACCATCTGCGCGGGCACTTCATCTTCCTGCAACTGGCGCAAGAGACGGGCGCGCACGTCCTCGGGGATAAAGCCGTTACCCTCCACGAACGCCACCAGCCGGGCCCGCCGCTCGGGGTCGAGCGCGATGGTCTCCGGCTCCGAAGGCACCTCCGCACCGTCAGCCGACGGGCGCAGAGGGTTGATCCGGATGCCCGCCCCCAGAACGGGCGAGCGGGCCACGACCACCTCGGCGCCATTTATCTGCGGGGGAACCCGCACGATCACGTCATCACCCTGGCGGCGCATCAGCGTCACCTGCACCTCGTCCAGCCGGTCCTCTTCGCCAAGGACCAGAACGAAGCCCTCGGCATCCAGCGCCGTCGCGGGCAGGATCGCCACGCCGCGCAGTTCAGGCTCTTCCAGGCGCACGGTCACGAAATCCCCGTCGCGAAAGCCGCGCGTTTCCAACAGCTCTGCAAACAGCAATCGGCCCGACTGGCCCTCCTGCACGGCCCCGCTTTCGCGCGTCAGGCGGGCAGGCACGGTGAAATCCTCCCCCAGCACATCCAGCACCACCGTCACCGCGGCCTCCGGCAACTGGCCGTTTTCGTCCAGCAGCCGCGCATATTGCGCGGTCGAGACGCGGAACGAGACCTCCAGCGCATCGGGGTCGATCAGCGTGGCCACCCGTTCGTTCTGGTTGACCAGGCCACCCTGCACCACCGCCACATTGGCCAGAACGCCGGCAAATTCGGCGCGCAGTGCGGTTTCGGACAGTTCCCGTTCGGCCTCGGAAAAGGCGATGCGGCGACGTTCCAGCGCGGTGCCCGCCTGGTCCAGCTGCGCTTCGGCCTGCGCCAATGCCTGCCGCCGCGACAACACCGCCTGGTGGGCACCCGCCGCGGCCAGTTCCGCCGTTTCCACGGTGGCCGCCGAACCCACCCCGCGTTCCAGCAAATCCTGCTGGCGGGCAAGGGCCCGGTCCCGCAGTTCCGCCTGCATTCGCGCGGCCTCGACATCTTCGCGGGCCAGTTCCACCGCCGCCTCGGCCTCGGCCAGGCTGTTTTCCGCCTCGCGCAGATCGGCCGCCGCCACGTCCAGCGCCGATTGGGCCTGGGCCGGGTCGATCCGCATCAAGAGCGCCCCGGCCTCGACCGCTCCGCCATCCTCGAACCCCTCGGCCAGCGTCAGGACCGTGCCCGCCGCGGGCGCGCGCAGTTCCAGCATGCGGCGGCTGCGCACCTCGCCGAAGGCGGTCAGCACGGGGGTGGCGCGTCCGACCTCCAGCATCGTGACCTCGGCGGCAAACACCCGCTCGCGCGCGATCGACGGCCGCCCCTCGCGCGCCCAGCGCTCCTGCAGGGCCGAGTAGACGGTGCTGCCCGCCAGGGCAAGCAGCCCCACGGTCAGAGAAATCAGGAAAAGCCCCGCCAGGGAGCGTCGGAAAAAGCGCATGGGCCGAAGCCTTGTAGAGTGTCTACCAAGCTAGATAGATCGGTGGCGGCAAAGCGCCAAGCATTAGCTGACACGGACAAGCGCGTCATTTCCGTCGCTTATGTTCCTCCAGCCGGGGAAAAATCTCGACGAAGTTGCAGGGCCGGTGCCGGTAATCCAGCTGCCAGCGCAGGATGTCATCCCACGCATCCTTGCAAGCCCCGGACGAACCCGGCAACGCGAAGAGATAGGTGCCGTTCGCCACGCCCCCGGTGGCGCGGCTCTGCACCGCGCTCGTGCCGATTTTCTGGAACGAAACCATGGTAAAGACCGTGGCAAAGGCCTCGATCTCCTTCTCGTAGACATCCCGATGTGCCTCGACCGTCACGTCGCGGCCCGTCAGCCCGGTGCCCCCGGTTGTGATAATGACGTCGATGTCCGGATCGGCACACCAGGCGCGCAGCTGCGCCGCGATCTCGGCCCGCTCATCGCGCAGGATCTTGCGGTCGGCCAGCACGTGCCCCGCCTCGCGGATGCGCCCCTCCAGAACGTCTCCCGACTTGTCCTCGGCCAGGCTTCGCGTGTCGGACACGGCCAGAACCGCGATGCGGACCGGGATGAAATCCTTGCTTTCGTCGATACGGCTCATGGGTCGACCTCAAACCAGCTGACACGTGGGCCGAGATTGACGACGCGGCTTGCGCCGACCCGGCCTTCCTTGCCCCAACTGTCATGGATATGGCCGCAAAGCGCCAGCCGGGGGCGGATGCGCTCGATTGCCGCGCGGATCGCCGTCGATCCCACGGACTGTCCGGCCGAGGTCATGTCGGCCACGCCCTTGGGGGGCGAATGCGTGACCAGAACATGCGCCTTTTCGCAGCCCGCCAGCAATTCGGCCGCGAAGGCTTCGCTCAGATCGCAGGACCAGGCCCCGAAGGGCGTGCGCGGCACGCCGTAGCCAAGCCCGAAAATCTTCAGTCCGTCGATGGTGCAGCCATCGCCGTGCAGCACCGTCACGCCCGGCCCGGCCGCCGCACGCAACTCGTCCGCGCTTTCGGCATTGCCGGGAACGGCCACCATCGGCGCCTGCATCCCCTCCAGCAACGCCATCGCCTCGGGCAATCCCTGCCGCATGTTGCAAAAGTCGCCCGCCCCGATCACCAGGTCGGCCCCGGCGCTGGCCGCGACGATCTCGGCGGCGCGCGCGCGCGCCAGGTGCAGGTCGGAAAACGCCAGGATCTTCATCCGCGCAGCCTCGCCTTCAGGGCCAGGAGGTCCGCCCATGCCTCGCGCTTGCGCACGGGCTGGCGCAGCAGGAAGGCGGGGTGGAACATCGGCAGAGCGGGCCGCCCCATGACCTCCTGCCACGTGCCTCTCAGCCGGGTGATCCCCCGCTGGCCCAGCAGCCCCTGGCAGCTGATATTGCCCATCATCACGACGATATCGGGTGCAGCCAGCTCGATATGGCGCTGCACGAAGGGCAGCATCATCGCCATCTCCACCGGGTGCGGGTCGCGATTCTGCGGCGGGCGCCAGGGCAGGATGTTGGTGATGTAGATCGCCTGCTCGGCATCCGGGGCCAGCCGCCCCATGCCGATCGCCTCGAACATCCGGTCCAACAGCTGCCCCGCGCGCCCCACGAAGGGCTTGCCCTGGACATCCTCGTCGCGGCCCGGGGCTTCCCCCACGATCATGACCCGCGCCGCCGGGTTGCCATCGGCAAAGACGAAGCTGCGCGCGCCCTGGCGCAACTCGCAATGGGCAAAGCCCTCCATCTCCGCGGCCAGTTCATCAAGGCTCCCGGCACGGGCCGCCGCCTTGCGCGCCTCGACGACCGGGTCGACCTCCGCCACCTGCACGGCAGCAGGGGCGACCGGTCCGGTCGCAACCGGCGCGGTCATAGCTTCCTGCACCGCTTCGAAACGGTTCACGGGGGCCTCGGAAATCGCCTCGTCCGCCCCAAGCTCCACCTGCCAATCCAGCCAGGCCAGCGCCGTATGATAATCGAGCTCCGACTCCATCCCCCCAAGCTAGGCCCGGTTGCAAGCAAGGTAAATGGGCGACAGACTACCCGAAAGTGACCCAGAGCCCTCGAATGACCGCATTCCACATTCGCCCTGCAATGGCCGGGGATGCCCCCGGCGCGACCGAAACCCTTCGCGCCGCCTACGCTCCCTACCGCGCCCAGGGCATCGCCCTTCCCCCGGTCGAAGAAGGCGTAGCCGAGACGATTGAGGAAACACCCGTCTTCGTCGCCCAGTCCGGGGCCGATATCGCAGGCGTCATCGTCCTGCGCATCGGGACGGATCATCTCCAGGTCGAAAACCTCGCCGTTCATCCCGCCGCCTCCGGGACGGGCATCGCCACCGCCCTCCTGCAGCAGGCCGAACGGGTCGCCCGCCAGCGGGGCCTCGCGACGCTGCGCCTTGCCACCCATAGCGCCCTTGCCCGGACAATCGGGCTCTACCGGCATCTTGGCTGGACCAACTCGGAAATGTCGGGACCCAAGGTCATGATGGAAAAGCCCGTCTCGCCGGACTGATCCATCTTCTTTGCCCAAAGACCCCCGCCGGAGGCATGCCCCTCTCCACCAAGTCCACCCTTACCCGTGACGCGGCACCGCTTGCAGATATCCCGTGGCAACTGCGGCGGGAGGAGTGCCCCCGGCGACAGGCCGGGGGTCGACGAGGGCCGCTCCCCGGTCGGCGCCGAAAGGCGTCGAAACCCCGTTTCGTCTGCACGGGGGGTGCACAGGGGGTGTACGGGGGGTGTACGCCCGGCACCCCCCTTTCGGGACGCCCGCACTTGCCCCGCGCCGCGGCGCTGCCTATACCGCGACAGGACCATACCGGACGGGCTGCCATGACCTTCGCCAAGCGCCACCTTCTGGGCATCGAGCCCCTGCACCCCACCGAAATCACCACGCTTCTCGATCTTGCCGACCGATACGCCGAACAGGGCCGCGGCGGGGCCAAGCATGGCGACGCGCTGGCGGGGCTGACCCAGATCAACATGTTCTTCGAGAACTCCACCCGCACCCAGGCCAGTTTCGAACTGGCGGGCAAGCGGCTCGGGGCGGACGTGATGAACATGTCGATGCAGACAAGCTCCGTGAAAAAGGGCGAAACGCTGATCGACACGGCGCTGACGCTGAACGCGATGCACCCCGACCTCCTGGTCGTGCGCCACCCCCATTCCGGGGCGGTCAACCTCCTGGCGGAAAAAGTGAATTGCGCGGTGCTGAACGCCGGCGACGGGCGCCACGAACATCCCACGCAGGCGCTTCTGGATGCGCTCACCATCCGCCGCGCCAAGGGGCGGCTCCACCGCCTCAACATCGCGATCTGCGGCGACATCGCCCATTCCCGCGTGGCGCGCTCGAACATCCTGCTCCTGGGCAAAATGGAAAACCGGGTGAAGCTCGTGGGCCCGCCGACGCTGATCCCGTCCGGCGCCGCCGACTGGGGCGTCGAGGTCTACGAGGACATGCGTGAAGGTCTGGAAGGGGCCGACGTGGTGATGATGCTGCGGCTTCAGAAGGAACGCATGGACGGCGGCTTCATCCCGTCCGAGCGCGAATATTACCACCGCTTCGGGCTCGACGCTGACAAGCTCTCCTGCGCCAAGCCCGACGCCATCGTCATGCATCCCGGCCCGATGAACCGGGGGGTGGAGATCGACGGCACCATCGCCGACGACATCAACCGTTCCGTCATCCAGGAACAGGTGGAAATGGGCGTCGCCGTG
>NZ_CAXREX010000008.1:0-27430 GCF_964229645.1 Nioella sp.
CCGTCGAGGAGCATCTTCTTCAGCAGGTCGCGCTTCACGTCCTGGTCGCTCAGCTCGTCGGCATCGCCGGGGCGCAAGTAGATGCCATCAAAGGGCAGGTCGTTCGCCTCCAGCCAGGCCAAGGTCGACCTCGCCATGGACATGGGCGCCGCCAAGGGCGGCGACACTCCGTCGCTCAGGCGTTCACATCGACAACCACGCGCCCGCGCACGCCACCCTTCAGGATCGCCCGGCCAAGATCCGGCAGGTCGGACAGCACGGCCGGGTGCACCATGGCGTCCAGCTTGTCCATCGGCAGGTCGGCCGCAATGCGCTGCCAGGCGCGCTGGCGGTTCTCGAAGGGCTGCATGACGCTGTCGATCCCCAAGAGGTTCACCCCCCGCAGGAGGAAGGGAATGACCGTCGCCGGCAGCCCCGCCCCACCTGCGAGGCCCACGGCCGAGACCGAGCCGCCATATTTCATCTGGCCCAGGACACGCGCCAGCATGGCGCCACCCACGGCATCGACACAGCCCGCCCAGGTTTCCGATTCCAGCGGGCGCTTGACGGTCTCGTTGATCTCCTCGCGGGCCACGATGCGCTTGGCTCCCAGCCCCTTGAGATAGTCTTCCTGCTCGGGACGGCCGGTCACACCGGCCACGTCATAGCCCAGGCTGGCCAGGATCGCGGTCGCGACCGACCCCACGCCACCGGCAGCGCCAGTGACCAGCACCTCGCCCTTGTCGGGGCTGAGCCCATGATCTTCCAGCGCCATCACCGCCAGCATCGCGGTAAAGCCCGCGGTGCCCACGGCCATCGCCTGGCGGGTGGTCAGCCCCTCGGGCAGCGGCACCAGGTAGTCGGCCGGAACGCGCGCTTTCTGCGCATAGCCGCCCCACCGGTTCTCTCCCACGCGCCAGCCTGTCAGCACCACCTTGTCACCGGGCTTGTAGCGCGCGTCTTCCGAGGACTCGACCGTGCCTGCGAAATCGATGCCCGGAACATGGGGATAGCTGCGCACCAGGCCGCCGCCGGGGCCGATACACAGCCCGTCCTTGTAGTTCACGGTGGAATAGTCCACCGCCACGGTGACGTTGCCCTCGGGCAGGTCATCCAGGCCGATCTGTTCCACCGCGGCCGAGGTCTTGCCGCTCTCTTCGTCTTTCCTCACCACAAGTGCGTTGAACATCTCGCTTCCTTCCTTCGATGCGTCGGGGCGCGCGGCCTGGCTGGCCCGCGCCCTGTCAATGTCAGTTCCAGAACGCCTCGTACACCGTTGCCGCGCGCACCCCGGCGGGGGTCACCACATCAACCTCGGTGAAGGCGTCCCAATGAGTCATGCGGATCATGCCGATCGACACGTTGGTATTGAAGTCGGGCGACCAGGCGGCCGAGCTGATATGGCCGACCTGGCGGTCGCCCGCCATGACCGGCCAGAGCCGGTCGCAGGGCGGCACTGCATCGCCGTGGATCTCGACGGGCCGGATCTGCTGCACGGGGCCTTCCTTGGCCACCCGCAACAGCGCGTCGCGCCCGACACAGCCAATGGCCGTGGCGGTATTGCAGAAGCGGCCCAGGCCGCATTCATGGGGCGTGTTGTCATCGGTCATGTCATTGCCGTAGGACAGCAAGCCGCCCTCGATCCGCTCGATCAGGTTGGGGCAGCCCGCGCGCACGTCGAGGTCCTTGCCCGCCTCCATCAGCGCGTTCCAAAGCGGCATGCCGATATCGGAGCCTTCGACGTAGATCTCGAACCCGCCCTGCTTTGAATAGCCCGAACGCGCGATCACCAGGTCCCGGCCCTGGAAATCGAAATGCCCGAAGCGGAAGAACCGCACGTCGCGGATCGAGTCGCCGAAGACCCGGGACATCAGTTCGTCGGATTTCGGCCCCTGCACCGCCAGCGGCGACACGTCGGGCTCGTCGACCAGAACGTCCAGCCGATAGCCATAGGCGATGCCCTTGACCCAGAGCAGCAGGTCGCTGTCGGCGATGGAGATCCACCAGCGGTCATCGGCCAGCTTCACGGCAACGGGATCATTCAGCATGCCGCCGGTCTCGTCGACGATCGGCACGTAGAAGCACTGGCCCGGCAGCATGCCGCGCAGATCGCGCGGGGTCAGCATCTGCATCAGGCGGCCCGCATCGGGCCCGCGCAGTTCCACCTGGCGCTCGCAGGCCACGTCCCAGACCTGAACGGCCTGCTTGAGATGGTGGTAATCCTCCTGCACGGACCTGAAAACCGTGGGCAGGAGCATGCGGTTATAGACGGTGTAGCCTTTGACGCCGGCGGCCTCGACACCCTCGGAAAACGGGGTGCGGCGCAAGCGGCGGGACGGGGAAATCAGAGCCATCGCGGCAGACTCCAACCGGGGTGGGGATTGGGGGCCCAAGGCCCCGCGCCAGTCGCGGGGTCTCGGGAATTCTTGTCAGGTGCCGATCAGCGGCCCGGGCCCTTCCAGTCGATCTGGCAGATCTCGGCGGACTTGCCGTCGAAATCCCAGACCCGGCCAAAGGCGCGCACGCGGCCCTTGGTGGCGGTGGCCACGGTGATGTCGGGGCCCATCCAGTATTCCGAGTTGGTCACGACGATATCCTTGCCCTCGTTGCCGGGGACCGGAACCACTTCGCCCTGGATCATCTTGCCGACCATCAGGCGGCGGGCATTGCCCTCGGTTTCAAAGACCACCGGCGCGCGCTCGGCGCCCAGGAACTCGGCCACCAGCATCTTGAAGAGGCCCGTGGTGCCCTTGGCTTTGCCCGAGAAGATGTCGATCAGGCCGTGATAGGCATTGTGGCTGGCGCGTTCGTCGATGAAAGCTGCCGCCTTCCAGCCGCCGCGGGCCATGTAGCCGGGGATCTCCAGCATCAGGCCCACGTTCAGACCCGACAGGTCCTCGTCGCCGTAATAGCCGCTGTCGATGCGCACACCGGCCCAGGCCTGGCACCAGTTTTCGGTCGGGGGGTGCTTGCCGAGCGAGATCACGCAGGGGCAGAACACGGTGCAGTTGCAGTTCAGGATCAGCTCGCCCTTGATCGCCCATTCAACGGTCCCCTGCCCCGACTTGTGGGATTCGGGGTGGCGATTGTCGATGCGGGCCGGCGCCTCGATGCGGTCGCTTGCCATAGGTCTTTCTCCTCTCTCAAAGTCCGGTCACGGCGATCCAGGCCGCCGCAGCCAGCAGCGCAACCCCCAGGGGCCGCGTCAGCCAACGCCCGATCTCGGGCAGTTTTTCCAGCACCATCAGGATGGTGGCGAGCCCCATGAAGGCGATGTTCATCACGCCGCCCACGAAACCCAGAAGCATGAGCGCCCAACAGCACCCCAGGCAGACCGCGCCAAGGCGCAGGCCATTGCGCAGCGGGCCCTCGTCCCAATGCTGCATGAAGAAGGTGAGGGGCGCGCGGCACTTGGACAGGCACGCCTCCTTGATCGGGCTGAACTGGTAGGCACCGGCCAGCGCCAGAAGCCCCGCCGAAAGCGCCGCCGACAGGCTGCCGCCGAGCGGGTCAATGAGCCCCGCACCAAAAAGCAGCATCTGCGCTGCCGCCGCGAAGACCGAGAAGCCGAGCCAGATGGCGAGGTAACCGCCCACGAGCGCGGCAAAGCGGGTCTCTGCCCCGGTGCGGGCCAGGTCCTCGTAGGTGGCAAAGGCGGGCAGCGCCGTGGGGGCCATCATCGCCGCCGACATCAGCGCCCACATTGCCACCATGCGGGCAAAGCCGGCCCCGTCGGGCGTCAGCGTGCAGAAATCGGCCCAGAACTCGGCCCCGTAAAGACGGCCCGCCGCGCGCAGGTCTGCTGGGGCAGACATCATGTAAAGCACCGCCCAGGCCGCCAGGATGAGGCCAAAGAGCGCCAGCCAATGCGGCGCGCGCATCGCTCTGATCCTTTCGGCAATCACAGGCGGTCCTCCCCGACTCAGGTGTTGCAATTTAAATGTCAGACTTTTAAATGTCTGACAAATGAATTTTCGGAAGTGACGCAACGTGAAA
Source organism: Nioella sp. (assembly GCF_964229645.1). Classification (GTDB taxonomy): domain Bacteria; phylum Pseudomonadota; class Alphaproteobacteria; order Rhodobacterales; family Rhodobacteraceae; genus Nioella. Next base: position 3,976 of record NZ_CAXREX010000008.1, read on the forward strand.
ATCGACCCCAAGAGCTCGGCCGACCTCTCTGCACAGATCGCCAAGGCGATCCGGGATTCCATCGTCGCGGGCGACCTGATCGTCGATGAACGCTTGCCCTCCGAGGCAGAACTGGCCGATCAGTTCGATGTGTCGCGCCCGACCGTGCGCGAGGCCCTGAAACGACTTGCGGCGCAGTCGCTTATCCGCACGCAACGCGGCGCGTTCGGTGGGGCTTTCGTCAACCGCTTGTCCTATCCCGACGCCTACGGCCAGCAGATCACCACCTCGACGCTGCTGCTGTCGATGAACGACGTGAGCTTCGACACGGCCTGCGAGGCGCGCTACGCGCTGGAACGGGCCTGTGCACCGCTCTCTGCCGACCGGCGCAGCGCAGATCACCTTGCTACCATGCGCGCCGAGATTTTCCGCCAGCAGCAGCCGGGCCTGACCGACGAGGCATTCTGCGCCTCGGACGTCGCCTTTCACCGGGCGCTGGTCGATGGCGCGATGAACCCGGTCCTGTCCTACCAGCTGGCTGGCGCGGTCGAGGCGATGCAGCCCCTGATGAACATGATCACCTTCACCGCCCGCTCGCGCGAGGCGATCGTGGGCCTTCACACGCGCATCGCCGATGCCATCGAAGCGCGCGACGGGGCGGCGGCCTGCATCGGCCTGACGGAGCTGGAAGCCTACACGGTCACGCTGGCGCGCTCGGTGCTGGAGGAACGGGCCCGGCGCGGAAAGTAAGCGGTGTTCACCCGGCGTTAACCCTGGCCGGGGCAGGCTCGGCGCATGATGAGACCGACAAACCGTTTTTCCCCAGAGGGCTGGCTTCGCGATGTCTTCGCCTCTCGCGCAGTTCAGCAAGGCCAGGTCATCCGCCGCCAGAAACGCGACATCGAACATTACGCGGGCATGCCGCTCTTCCTGCGCGAGGTTCGAGAACGCGGCTTTCAGGCCGTGGAAAACCGCGACCAGGTGGTGATCTTCTGCAACCAGGCCCCGATCCGTCGCCTGACCTAGCGCTTTCCGGCACGGAAAGCGGTTGAAATCCGCTGCGGATTTCAGGTCGCGCGCGTCCCGCCGCGCGCCCCTGTTTTCCGCCTCGGAAAACAGCCGAAATCTGTGCCAGATTTCGCGCCACCCCTTTGCAACCGGTCCAATCCCGCCTATATCTGGGTCGTCCCTTCGGGGACTATGGACATAAACGCGCTCGTAATAAGCGGATCGGACCCGGGGGCGGTACCCGGCGGCTCCACCAACATCCTTCGTTTGGGGATCATGGGGCCGAAACAGGATCGACGAACGTCTAAAGGGGTTTTGCTTTGTCCCGGCTGTCTGCCACCGTTATCGGCGAAAACAGTACAATTGCAAACGACAATCGTGCTCCGGCAATGGCTCTGGCAGCGTAAGCTGCTTAAGTCGCCGAAACTAAGTCCTTGCGCCTAGCCGCGTAAGGCGGGGTTCGCAGGCACCTGGCACCAGAAGCCTGCACTTTCCCCACCTCACGCCGACCCAGGACGGGGCTCAGTCATGGCCGCGATGCTGGCCTTCATCGTCGGTGCCATTGCCGCCGCCATGGCCCCGACCGACGCCGCAATTGCCGCCACAGGGACCATCCCCCGATCCGTGACCCCGCCCGTGATCCCGGTCATCGTGGTCATCCCGGTCATCGCGATCGTCATGATCGTCGTGACCGTCATGGTCCCGATCATCGTCTTGCGCGTCCTCCGGACCAGTGCCGGCTTCACCCGAACCGCCGCCGTTCTCGGGAACGTCCGGGGAGACGCCCCCTCCTGCGCCGCCATCGAACGGGGCCGGATTCACGCCGGGGGCCAGTTCGGGCGCTGCGGGTGCTAGGGCACCATCGGTCCCGAGCCGTTGCTCGAGGCCCGCAGGCCCCCCGAATTCCTGGCCGCTGCGGGTGACGATGGGGCCGGAGGAGCACGCGGAAACGGCGCTGAGACCGGCAACCAGGAGGAAACCGCGCAGTGCGGCGCTGCGGAACGACACGGCTTGGGCGCTGACGGGCACGAAACGTGCCGCCTTGGCGCCGGGAAGAAGGCGCTTCATGACAATGATCCTTTGTATCAGTTGGGAACGGGGCTACCGTTACGGGCTATGTTCATGGGTCTTGCGACCCGCCGCCCGCGTTCATTTATCTTTGGTTGTCAATAATTTGAGAAAGTGGGTTAGCCCGGCTGCATGGCCGCAAGCATCTCGATCAACGGCCAGTTCCACCATAGCGCCAGCCCGCCTAGGGCAAACCCGACCGCGTAATAGATGATGTCATGGATCGGATCCCAGGCCCGGCTGCGAGAGGCCAGCCAACCCACGACCGGATGCGCGGCCAGCATCGCAAGGCCCTGCCCCGCCAGCGCCCCTGGCAGACCGTAAAGCGTGATCCCCGCAACCATGCCCACGACCACGAAGACCGCGCGCGTTGCCGCCAGCACGAAGAAGCGTTTAGAATCCCCCGCCGCCAGCGCCGCCTGGTCATAGGTCACGCCCACGATGGCCGGGATCTGCACGACCGAGATCAGCACCACCATGCCCCCCGCCGCGATGTAACGCGGGTCATAGAGCAGCTCGATCAACCAGTGCCCGAAGAAGGCCGGCACCATCACCATGACGATCATGCCTGCCGTTGCCAAAAAACGCAGCTTGCGCAGGCGCAGAAAGTTTTCCCGGCTCTCGCCCGGCGGGCTTTCGCGGTAAATCGGGATCATCACCTTGCGCACCACGACCGAGCCCATCATGAACGGGAAGGACGCCCAGAAAAAGCCGATGTTGTAGATGCCAAAATCATGGGTGCTGAGCCAGCCGCCGATCACCACCTTGTCGGCCTGACCGATGGCAAAGCCGGCGATCGTGCTCAGGAACACCCATTTGCCGAAATGGATCAGCTCATGCGCGGCCTCGGATTCCCACCGGAACCGGTTGCGCGCGCCCGGCAGGAAGAGATCGAAGAGCACAACCTGAGCAACGGCCGACAGGACCCCGGAAATGACAAGTGCCCAGACCGATTGCGTGGCCCATGCCAGGCCGATGGCGAAGAGAACCCCCACCAGCTGCGTGCCCATGTCCAGGAGCGTCACCCGCCCCGCCTTAAGGTGCCGGTTCGCGGTCTCGTAGCGCGTTGGCGTGAACCCAAGCACAAGCTGCGTCAGCGCGGCCACGGGCAGGTAATAGACCAGGTCCGGTTCGCCGAAATAGATGGCCATCGGCCAGGTCAGCGCACAGGCCACCATCCACAGGCTGACCCCGCGGATGATCTGGATCGTCCAGGCGGTATCCAGGAAATCACGGTCATCCCCGCGCTTGGACTGCATGATCGCGGGGCCAACGCCCACGTCGGAAAACATGGCCAGCCCCATCAGGAAGACCGAGACCATCGCCATGACGCCGAAGGCCTCGGGGAACAAAAGCCGCGTGAGCACAAGGTTCGAGGCCAGCCGCAGCACCTGCGAAAAGCCGAAGCCAAAGAGGTTCAGCCCCGCGCTGCGCATGGCGCGCTGCATCAGCCCCTGGCCTTGCGAATACCTTTGGATCGCCCCGATCATCTGCCCCGGCTCCAGTCCTTGGGCGCGGGCAGGATCTTCACCGCCAGCGCCACGCCCGTATAGGTCATGAAGCCGATCGGATCGGCAAGGGCAAGGGTCAGCTTGCCACCGGGCCCAAGCCTGCGCTTGTCGTCGTTTTGCAGGCAGTCAGGGAAAAGCCGTTCGATCTCGGCCACGCCCGCATCCTGCCGCCGCCGCACCCGAACAAGGGCTATAAGCCCTTCCGCGATCGGCCAGTCATAAGGGGCATCGACAAGATGGCGCTCGTCGGGGGCGAACTGTAGCCGGACATAGGTGTCATCCGAGATGATCGGCGGAAAGGCGTCCCACCGCGCGCGCCCCGGTCCGTTCACGGCAAAGAGACCGCAACCGGGCACCCCGTCGGACATGAAAGGAACGCGCGACCAGAAGCGGGCGTAGGCCCGCGCGGTCGCGCCCTGCCCCGTGATCCGGACCTTGCCCGACGCATAGGCAGGCGCGTCCCCCTTGAGCGCGGCCCAGAGCCCGGCCAGAAGTGCAGGGCTGACGGTCACATCGGCATCGAGATAGACCCGCGCGGGGAATGCGGCGGCCGCGTCGCCTGCATTGAGCGCACCCGGCTTTCCAAGCCCCGGCAGGTCCAGCACCGTGAAGCCCCAGCCCCGCGTCTGCGCATCCTGGGCAAAGCCTTGCGCGACCTTCACCGTGCCGTCGGTGCAGCCATTGGCCACCACGATCACCTCTACTGGCACCGCGACCGCGTCTGAGGCCAGCAGCGCCGCCAGGCAACCCCCGATCAGGGCCGCCTCGTTATGGGCCGGGAGGATGACCGAGATCATGCGCCACCCCTTTTGCCTTTGACCTGACAGGCGTTTTTTCGCAGGTTGGGGACGGGCAGAGACAGGCAAGACATTCCATGACCGCGACGCGCACCCTCGGCTATCTCGTGCCGCAATTCCCCGGCCAGACCCATATCTTTTTCTGGCGGGAGATCGCCGAGCTGGAAAAGCGAGGCGTGAGGGTGGAGCTTTTGTCGACCCGCCATCCCCCGGCGGGGCTGGTGGCCCATGACTGGTCTGCCGAGGCGATGGCGCGCACCACCTATCTGGGCAAGGCCGATATGCTTGCGGGCCTTGCCGCCCTGCCCCGTCTGCCCTACCGGGCGCTCTTGTCCGAGGCCACGTCGGGCGGCGGCGCGATGGTCAAGGATATCGCGGTCTCCCTCCCCGCGGCACAGCGGCTGATCCGCCATTGCCGCGCGCGGGGCATCGACCACGTGCATGTGCATTCCTGCGGCCGCGCGGCGCTGATTGCCGCCATCGCCCGCCAGATGGGCGGGCCGCGCTATTCCCTGTCGCTGCATGGGCCCCTGTCGGATTACGGACCGGGGCAAGGCTTCAAGTGGCGTCACGCGGAGTTCGCCTCGATCATAACCCGCAAGCTTCAGGCCGAAATGCAGGCCGAAATGCCGAACGACCTGCCTGCGCGGCTCTTCATCCAGCCGATGGGGGTCGATACGGACGTGCTGACGCCCGAGGGTCCTTATCGGCCCGTGGCCGAGGGCGGAAGGCTGCGGCTCTTCAGCTGTGGGCGGCTCAATATCGTGAAGGGGCACCAGGACCTGATGCAGGCCGTGCGCCTCCTGCGTGACGCAGGCCGCGACGTGGCGCTGACCATCGCGGGCGAGGATGACGACGGCGGCAGCGGCTATCGCAAGGTCCTGGAAGCGCGGATCGCCGAGCTTGGGCTCTCCGATCACGTTACGCTTCTGGGGGCTGTCGATGCTGCCAGGGTGCGCGACGAGATCCGCGCCGCGCATATCTTCGTCCTGGCCAGCTGGCACGAACCGCTCGGCGTGGCCCTGATGGAAGCGATGAGCTGCGGCACGCCCACGATCGGCACCAACGCGGGCGGTGTGCCCGAACTGATCCGCGACGGGGTGGATGCCGTTCTCGTGCCGCCGAAATCGCCCGAGGCCCTGGCCCAGGCCATTGCGGCCCTGGCCCATGATCCCGACCGCGCGGCGCGGCTGTCCCTGGCCGGGCGCGCACGCATCGTCGAGGGGTTTCACTCGGGCCGCGGGGCCGAGATGCTGATCGACGCGATCTGGGGGCCGGACCTGCATCCCTAGCCCCCCGCAAGGCCGTAGAAGACGCCCGGTTCGCCTTCGAACTCGGCCAGTTCGACCGAGCGCAGGAAGATCGGGCCACCGGGGCCGCTCAGAACCGACAGCGCGCCCTCTTCGCTCAGCGCGTAATCGGCTGCCATCCCGGGCAGGATCGCCACGTCCTGGCCCGCGCCGCCATGGGCGCGGTCGCCCGGACCAAGGTGCAGCCGGTCATTCCCGTCGCCGCCAATGAAGACGTCGCGTTCCGGCGTGCCGGAGAGGTCGTCATTCCCGGCGCTGCCCCACCGGTAGACGCCATGGGCAAAGGCACCCTCGGCGCGGCGGTCCCATCCGCCGGCGGTTGCGTTGTAGGCTTCCAGCGTGGCCCATCTGGGGTTCATGTCGTCCAGGTGGCGCGCGGCACCCCAGCTTCCCCATTGGCTGGGGGCACTGACATCGACGAAAGCATTGAAGAGCGTGCCCTCCGACTCGCGCCATCCGATCATAAGTTCAGCATATAAATCAGCTATTTGCGGAGAGTAGTTCAGGTCGATGAAGAACCGGGTCAGCTCCGCGTCCCAGACGTTTTCACCAAGCCCCACCACATGTGTGCCGCCTTCATACATGACCATCTGCAGTCCGTGATCTGCGGCGATGCGGGCATGGTAGGGGAACCAGTCGTCGATGAGTTCGTACAGGGACCCTTCCCGCAATGCCTCGGCGGCGCGCTCGATCCCGTCGGGGCGGGCCGCCCAGTCGCGCACCTGGCCGGACATTTCCTCCAAGCCCAGTTCGGTGCCGAAATACCCTGCAACGGCATAGGCGTCGAAGCTTTCATGGGGCGGGGCATGGCCCTCGGCCACGGCCAGCGGAGCGTTCAGCAGCGGCTCTTCCAGCCCGGGCCACGAGGTCTGGGTCGCGATGATGCGCAGCAGGCGGTCTTGCTGCCCGGCGAAGACCTCGGCCCAGATATCGGCGACCTGCGCCGCCCGCAGCCCGGCATATTGCATCCAGGCGTCCCCCTCGGCCCCGTTCCAGCGTCGTGCCGCCATCTCGGCGGCCCAGTGGGCCTGGGGAAAGAGGAAGTTCCAGACCTCGTTCGACCATTCCACATGGGCGCGCAGATCGGGGGCCAGACGCTGTTCCACATAGGTTGCGAAGGCGCGCACATAGGCGTCATCGGCCATGTGGGGCAGCGTGAACCAGGGATCGGCACCGACGCGATTGGCAAGATCGACCATGATCTCGACCGGAACGCCCCGGCGCACCCAGGTATAGTCGTCGCGGCGCGGCCTGTCGGTCCAGATCACCTGCGGCGAGGCATTGGTATCCATCCAATCCATGAAGCGCAGCACGCGCAGGTCGCGGATGCGGTCGATCCAGTCAGGGTTGAAGACCTCGCCAAGCTCATGCAGGGCGATGTGATCGGCGCGCAGCACGACGATATCGCGGATCGGGTCGGCGGCGTCGGTCGCCTCGATCCGCAAGGCCACCGGGCCTTCGCCCGGGGTGAAGTCGAACCACGCCTCGTGATCGCCCATCTCGACCGCCTCGGCACGCCCGCCGATCCTGAAGGTGCCCCGCCCCTGCCAGGTGACACGGTAGCGCCCTGCGGTGCTGATCGCCTCTTCCGGCAAATCGGTCAGGACGAAGCTTTCCAGCGCCACGATCCCCTCGGGCAGCCCAAGAGGCCATCCCTCATCGGTCAGGTAATTGGCTCTTTCCAGCGCAATGGCATCGGTCGCGCCCCATTGCTCGGTGCTATGGCCGACCCAGGGCCGCGCCGAGTGCATGAGGTTGATGAAAGGCAGCTGCGTGGACCAGTCCGACAGGCCATTGAGCCCCATGCCGAGCGCGGGATCGGCGATCCCCGTTTCAGGCGCAAGGCTCGCGTGATCCTCCAGAGCCGATCCACGCGCCCGCGCCCAGATGAAGCCCGCAATGTCGGCATAGTGGTCGCGCACGCGCGGATGAATGCTGTCGGGCAAGGTCACGTCCAGCGGCGGGGCTTCGTTGAAGATCGAAGTGTAACTGACCAGTGCAGCGAGGAAATATAGCGTAGGCGTGCCATGCGGCGCGTCGTCGAGATATAGATCCTCGGGCGCCAGTTCGGACAGGTCCGTGTCCTGGAACAGCTCCGCCAGCACAGACGCCACTGGAATCAGCGTCAGGTCCAGTTCGGGCCGCTCGGCACGGATCAGGTCCACGTAATCCACATACCAGTCGTGATAGTTGCCCCGGTTGTAGTCGTGATACCGGCTGAGCGCCCGCGGGCGCGGCGGGAACCGGTTCGAGATCAGCGCCAGGTCCGACCAGCCCTCGTAGATGAAGAACCGCGCATCGCGCGCCTGGAACTCGGTCCAGTCGAAGACGCGCAGCGTGGCCGAGACCGGGCTGTAGCCCTGCGGGTTGTCCCATCCGTAAGGGGCATCCGGCGGCTCGGACTGGATGAAATTGGCGGTGTTGAGGATGATCGTGTTGAAGCCCGCGCGGCGGAAGGCAAAGCGTTCGGAATCCCAGACCGAAGGCACCTGCTCGAACGACCAGTTGGGCTCGGGCGGAAGCTGGTCGGCGAATTGCAGGGCCGAGCCGAAGGCCCCGTCCGCAGCAAGGCTGTGCCCGCCCGCCCGCGCCAGCAGCGCCAGCCAATGGGGCATGGTGGTCTCGTCGCTGCCCGAGACATGGTTGATCAGCGAATTGCCGTAGATGAAGGCGCGCACGTCCTGCTGCGCGCGGGCCGGAAGGCTGACCCCCAGCACCAGCACAAGGGCCATCACGATCCTACTCAGCCGCATTGGCACCCCCTGCCCCGGTCGCATCCCCTGCCAGCGGTTCCGGCCTGTCATCGCGTTCCCCCATCACCCAGTCGTAAATCTGTGAAACCTGTTCGGCCTTGCGGTCCCATGTAAACTGCGCGCGCACTCTCTCCAAGCCGATGCGGCCTGCTTCGGCCAGGGCGGCTCGGTCGCGCTCCAGCCGGTCGAGTTCGGCCCCGAACCCCGCGACGATGGCAGCGCGATTGCCAAGCGGCACGCGCCAACCGCCGCCGCCCGCCAGCAATTCGGCGGGCCCCGCGTAGTCGACGATCAGCGCAGGCAGGCCAAGCGCCATCGCCTCCAGCACCACGCCCCCGCCAAATTCGCGGATCGAGGGGAAGGCCAGCAGATGCGCATCGGCCAGAACGTCCTGCACCGCTTCATGGACCATCCAGCCGTGAAACCGGATCGCCTGCGCCACCCCGAGCGCGTCCGCCTGCGCCTTCAGCCCCGGCAGCATCGGCCCGTCTCCCACCATGTCGAGTTCCATCCGACCTGCCTTGAGCAGCGGCGCGGCGGCCTCGATCAGCATGTCGGGGCCCTTGTAGGGCACCATGCGCCCGACGAAAGCCGCGCGCAGCGGCCCCTCGCCCGCGGGGCGGGCCTGTCGGGTGAACCGGGCGGGGTCGACGGCGTTTTCCGGGATGTAGACGGTCCTGGGCCGCACCGGCCCCGGCATCTCGCTTTCGGTGTGGCGGCTGCCCACGAGGATGGCGGCCGCGTGGGTCAGGCTGCGCCTGCGCCCGGGAAGGGCCTTGTAGGCCCCGCGCAGGTAACTCAGCCATTCCCGTTCCTGCCGCCGTTCGGCGTCAAAGGCGCGGGGCCAGGGCACGCCGCCGTTCAGGGGCCCCAGAACGAAGGGCACGCCCGCGCGGGCGCATTTCGCGGCGAGCGGGCTGGAAATTGTGGGCGACAGCGGGGTGACGCGGTGCACGATGTCAAACCGGCCCGCGCGGATATCAGCCCCGAAGGCGCGCCAGATCAGCCGTTCGAAATGCGGGTAGGAAAGCGCGTTGATCGCCTGCATCGTGGTCCAGCCCTTGCCGCCCCCGCCCCGCAGGCGCTCGCCAATGGCCCAGAGGGGGCGGGCGAAGGCCTCGGAATCTATGGCGGTGAAGTCGCGCCCTTCCACGAGCCCTGCCCTCAGGATCGCCTCGCGATTGCGGACCTGGGTGACCAGGTGCACATCGGCCACCCGCCCCAAGGCCTGCGCCAGCGACCAGCCGATCAGCGGCACGCTGACCCATTCGGGGTTCGCAGCCTCGGCGATCAGCAGCACACGGGGACGGGACGGCTGAGACATGACGCCCCTCACAACACGGTGCGCAAGGGGGCCAGCCCCAGGCGTCGTTTCACGGTCTGAATCTCTTCCGAATAGCCCAGAAGCGCCCCGGCGAAGAGCCAGGTCATCGGTGTCAGCGTGGCATTGGGGATCATGTCGATCACATTGACCGCCAGGATCATGACCGCCCCCCCGACCCAGGGCTTTATCGTTGTGCCAAGCGCGGTCACCCGCCACCACACCAGCAGGATGGGCAGCAGGATCAGCCCGAATTCCGCGATGAAGCCGGCCCAGCCATAGACGCCGATCGTGATGATCCAGCGCCCGTCGGTGGTGGTCGTGATCTCGCCCGCGCTGTTGTAGATCTGGTTACGCCCCCAGGTGCCCCATCCGAAGACGGGACGTTCCATCGCCCGGTCGATCAGCACGTTTTCATTTTCAAGCCGGAAACGCAGGGAATTGGCGCGGTCCGCGTCGATCCCCTCGGCAGCGCTCAGGATCTGCTCTTCCGGCACCCAGTGCAGGGATTTCAGCGCCGGGTAGGCCATCACGATGCAGGCCAGCAGCATTGCCACGCGGAATTGCATCCGCATGCCCAGCAACAGGATCACCGGCACGAAGGCCATGCCGTAGAGGATGGAGGCCATGGATTTGCACAGGATCAGCACCACGCCCATATAGGCCGCCGCCAGCCACCACACGACCGCCGTGCGCGTCGCGGTGCTGCGCGCGATGGTGATCCCCGCCAGAACGGCCGTCAGCGCCAGGAAGGCCGCCCAAAGCCCGTGGTAGAGGAACACGATCGGTCGGAAGCCGTCCCCCCGGATCATCTGCTCGAAGGAATGCTGGAAATAGCCGTAGATCCAGATATTGAGCTGCGGGCTGAGCCGGACCTCCAGCAGCATTGGCAGGGAATAGACAAGCCCCGCGATCAGCATGGCCCACAACAGATCGCGAATGTCGTCATCGGTGCGCAGGAAGTTGCGCGCCAGAAGCAGCGGCGACACCAGAAGCGCCTGGTTGATGCATTGGGCCACCGCCTCGCGGATACGCAGGGGCGGCAGGCTGAAACCGCCGAAATGCACGGGATCCATATTGGTCAGGACCGTGCCTATGGGGCTGAAGATGAAGAGCAGCACGAGAAAGCGCGCGGTATTGTTGTCGGGCAGGTATTGCAGCTTGTCGCGATACATCACCAGGCAGACGATCAGCGCCGCGAGCCCTGGAATGGTCTGCTTGGTCAGGGGCGGCATCAGCGGGAAATCGAACCCCGCCGGGAAGGGCGGCAGGAAGAGATAGCCCACGATCAGCGAGGCCAGCAGCGCACGGCCGGGCTTGAGCCTGACAAAGAGCCAGACCACGAAAGCCGGGTAAATCACCAGCGCGAGTGAGGCGAGCGCATTGGGCATGCCTGTATCCGGTCGTCCTTTACGTCTGCTTCGTCATGTTTATGCCCGGATTCCCCCCTACAGGGGGGACGAATACGGGGTATACCCTGTACATTGGGCAGAAATATGCCCCACGGGCAGCAAATGGGCAAAAGGCATCCGCATGGGCACGGGCAACAGCAGACGGTTGAAGATCGCCTATCTGTGCGATTTCGACCCGCGCGACCCGACGCTCTATTCGGGCGGCAATGCACGGATGCTGGCCGCGCTTGAAACCCATGCCGGGGATGTGACCGTCCTGCCGCAGGACTGGGGCCTGGCCGAGCCCCTGCGCCGCGCGGTGCTGGCCGCGCCCGAGGCGGTGTCGATCCGCGCGCGCTGGCGGCTGCACCTGCTGCTGTCGCGGCTGGTGGCGGGCCGCGTGGCCCGGGCTTTGGCGCAGGACCGCTTCGACGTGCTTTTCGGGGCCTACGCCTTTCACGCCCTGCACCGGCTGCGCCCAACCTACCCGCTTGTCACCGCCTACAGTTCGGACGCGACGCCCACGACCTACAAGCAATCCGAGATCGGCCAAAGCTTCGGTTCCTGGTTCGCGCCCTCGCGGGTGCTCGATCCGTTGATCGAAGCCGCCGAGCGGCGCACCTTCGGCGCGCTCGACCTTGCGCTCTGGCCGTCGGACTGGCTGACGGATGCGGTGAATGACCGCTACGGGCTCGACCCCGCGCGGTCGATGACCGTCCCCTGGGGCGCCAACGTGCCCGATCCCGGCCCAGGAGTGGGCGCGGTGCTGGTGCCCGGACAGTCGGTGAATATCCTTCTGGTCGGACGCGACTGGACCGCCAAGGGCGGATGGGTCACCGCAGCAAGCGTCGCGGCGCTGCGCGCGGGCGGCATCGACGCGCGCCTGACCGTGGTGGGCTGCGTCCCGCCCGAAGAGATTTCGCGCGAGGGCCTGGTCGTTCATCCCCATCTCGACAAGTCCGACCCCGCCCAGATGGCCACCGTCGAGGACTGTTTCCGCAAGGCCCATTTCCTGATGATGCCCTCGATGGAATCCTACGGTTTCGCCTTTTGCGAGGCGTCGGCCTACGGGCTGCCCTCGCTTTGCCTGCGTGCAGGCGGCGTGCCGGTCTGGGACGGGGTGAACGGACATGCGCTGCCGCTTGGATCGGGACCCGAGGCGTTCGCGGCCCTGATCCGGCACTACCTTGACGCCCCACAAGAGCATGCCGCCCTGCGCGCGGGCGCAAGGCGGGTCTATGAAGAGCGTCTGAACTGGGATGCCTGGGGGCATCGCGTGGCCGAACTGTTGCAAAAGCAGGTCGCGCGGATCAGTGACCGGTCCCGCGCAGCACCACGCTGAAGGTGCGCCAGATGATCGCGAGATCGGTGCGCAGCGACACCGCCCGGTAATAGGCCTGATCGAAGCCTGCGCGTTCGTGAAAGCTCGACTCGTTGCGCGCCGAGGTCTGCCAGAAGCCGGTGATACCAGGGCGCATGACATAGTATTCCGTGCCCGGGTATAGCGCACGCTGGTTGCACATCATCGGACGCGGGCCGACGATGGACATGTCCCCCATCAGAACATTCCACAGCTGCGGCAGCTCATCGAGCGAGGTCCGACGCAGGAAGCGGCCAAGCGGGGTGATGCGCGGATCATTCTTCAGCTTCTGGTGACGCACCCATTCGGCCCGGGCCTCGGGGTTCTCGTCCAGGTAGCTTTCCAACACCCGGTCCGCCCCCGGCACCATGGTGCGCAGCTTCCACATGCCGAATACCCGGCCATGAAGACCGACACGATCCTGCCGATAGAAAGGCGAGCCGCCTTCGCGCAGCACCAGCATGATCGCGGCAATGGCGATGATGAGGGCCGTCGGAATCGCGGCGAGCAAGACGATCGAGATGTCGAGTGCCCGTTTCACACGCTGGCGATAGAGCGAGCGCGGGCTGGTAATGGACAGCGGCAATACCGCATGCGGGGCTTCCCCCTGGCTGTAAAGGCCGAAACGCTCATACATCGACACACCCTCCGGGTGGCGACCGGCAACAGCCGGACGCGGGACAAAGCGCTTCCCTGCCCCGCCAAGCGACTCGTGGCGCGGTTAAGAAAGTCATTCAGTTTGTGGGTGCGAGAAGGCGCAGACGGTGCCCCGGCGTTGTTCCGGAGCGTTCGGTCATCCCCACCTGGTTACACGTTCGGATGAAACTGGCAGCGAACCATCCGATACTATCAAGTCATGACCAAAACACTCTTTCGCACACGTCCAATAACCATTTGCGGCAACATTGCGTCAATTGCGCAGTGAGCAGATCAACCTATGCGTGTTGGAAAAAATGTGGCTGGTTTGTGGCACATCCATAAACAAAAGATATTCCAATCTGCCATTTGAGCGAGGAAACGGCCTGGGAGTAGCGCTATTTGTCTCTATTTAAGAAACAATTAACGCCTCCCAATTCTCCTTATGGTTGCATATCACCTTGTGACCTGTCCATTTAGACAGTTTTCACCTCCGGCGTGGAAACAACAAAATCTCAGACCCGAGCCGGCGAAATCCATCGATCGGAGAAGATCTGCGTGGGAAGGCTGTGGCAGGATTTCGGCACCGAGCGGGTCAAAATCGGGCTTGCGATCATCCAGGATCGGACAGATCAACTTGAAGTTGTGCGATTTGTCAGAATTGTGGCAATTTGAGGCCAAAATCCGGCGCAAATCCGGCCACTTATGGCGCAAGCCCGATTCGCGAGACACTGGAAAACGGTCTTTCGGGATGGGGAATGACCCTTTCGGGTCTACAATATCCATCGCCCTGATGCGTCAGTTCGAAGCCGCTTCTTGATCCGGCCTGCCCCGCACCCCATAACCTCTGGCGAGTGAGAAACGGAGATACCATGCCCGAGATCGACCCAGCCCTAGACGCATCCTTCTGGATGACAGCCGGTGCCATCCTGGCGCTTCTGCTGCTGTCGGCCTTCTTTTCCGGATCGGAAACGGCGCTGACGGCGGCCTCGCGCGGGAAGCTCAGGGCGCAGGCTGATCGGGGACAGGTCGGGGCGGCACGGGCGCTGAAACTGACCGAGGACAGCGAGCGGCTGATCGGCTCGGTCCTGCTTGGCAACAACCTGGTCAACATCCTGGCCGCGTCTTTGGCAACCTCGCTCTTCACCCAGGCCTTCGGGGAAAGCGGCGTTGCGCTGGCGACCCTGGTGATGACCGTGCTCGTTCTGGTCTTTGCCGAGGTGCTGCCCAAGACCTATGCCATCACCAACGCGGAAAAAGCGGCCTCGATCGTCAGCCCGCTGATCCGCGTGGTCATCATGGTCTTTTCGCCCATCGTGTCGATGGTGCAGGTGCTGGTGCGCGGCATGCTGCGCCTGTTCGGCGTGCAGACCGACCCCGACAGCAAGGTGCTCTCGGCGCATGAGGAAATCGCCGGGGCGATCACGCTTGGCCATTCCGAAGGCGTGGTGGAGAAGGAACATCGCGACCGCTTGCTGGGTGCGCTCGACCTGGGCGAACGCACCGTGGAAGAGATCATGCTTCACCGCTCCAATATCGAGATGATCGATGCCCAGGCCGATGGCGAGGCGATCCTGAGCCAGCTTCTGCAATCGCCCTATACCCGCCTGCCCGTCTACCGGGGCGATCCCGAGAACATCATCGGGCTGGTCCACGCCAAGGACGTGCTGCGCGCGATGGACCGGCTGGTGCGCGGGCCCGATGCCTCGGAAGCGGGGCTCGCCGCCTTTTCGGTGACCGACGTGGCGATGAAGCCCTATTTCATCCCCGAGACCACGACGCTCGACGACCAGATGCGCCAGTTCCTGCGCCGCCACACGCATTTTGCGCTGGTGGTGGATGAATATGGCGCGTTGCAGGGCCTGATCACGCTGGAAGACATCCTCGAAGAGATCGTGGGCGAGATCACCGATGAATTCGACGTGGAAGAGGTGCTGAACCTCGCCCCCGGCCCCGATGGCAGCTACGTGATCGACGGTGGCATGACCATCCGCGACCTCAACAGGGCCACGGACTGGAACCTGCCCGATGAGGAGGCCAACACGGTGGCAGGGCTGGTCATCCACGAGGCCCAGATGATCCCCGAGGAGGGCCAGGTTTTCAGCTTCCACGGCTTCCGCTTCGAGGTGGCCGAGCGTCAGCAGAACCGCCTGACCCAGTTGCGGGTGCGCAAGCTGCTGTAGGCTTGCAGGGTCTCGCCGCCTGCGGCGTCGATCCGGGAACGCCCCTCCTTAAGCCCCTTTCGGGGCCCGCGTCGGGACGTATTGCCATGGCCCGGCAGACCCGGCAGCGCGCCGATGCGGGGGACCATGCGCGCCGACAGGGCGCAACGCCTCCGGCGGGAGTATTTTTGCCAAGAAGAAGAGGGCATGTCGCTTTTTGACTTGCAGGGCCGGGCCCGCGCGGGCTGTCTGACGCAAAGGGTCCACTGGGAGAGACAGCGATGAAGACGAGCACTCGGGTATGCGTGATCGGGGGCGGCGTCGTCGGCTGCTCGGTGCTTTATCACCTGACCAAGCTCGGCTGGTCGGACGTGATGCTGGTGGAACGCTCTGAACTGACGAGCGGATCCACCTGGCACGCGGCGGGCGGCTTTCATACGCTGAACGGCGATACGAACATGGCCGCGCTGCAAGGCTACACGATCCGGCTCTACCGCGAGCTGGAGGCGCTGACGGGCATGTCCTGCGGGCTGCATCACGTGGGCGGCGTGACGCTGGCCGACACGCCCGAACGCTTCGACATGCTGAAGGCGGAACGCGCCAAGCACCGGTTCATGGGTCTGGAGACGGAGATCCTTTCGCCGCAGGAGATCAAGGCGATTGCCCCGATCACCAATGTCGAGGGCGTTTTGGGCGGGCTTTACGATCCGCTCGACGGGCATCTCGACCCCTCGGGCACGACCCATGCCTATGCCAAGGCCGCGCGCATGGGGGGCGCCACGATCGAAACACATTGCATGGTGCACGAGACCAGGCAGCGCCCCGATGGCACCTGGGACGTGGTGACCGACAAGGGCACGATCCATGCCGAGCACGTGGTCAATGCCGGCGGTCTGTGGGCGCGCGAAGTGGGCGCGATGGCCGGGGTCTACCTGCCGCTTCACCCGATGGAGCACCAGTATCTTGTGACGGATGATCTGCCTGAGATCTACGAGCGCGCGGTGGAACATCCGCATGTGATGGACCCGGGCGGCGAAAGCTACCTGCGCCAGGAAGGCCGGGGGCTCTGCATCGGGTTCTACGAACAGCCCTGCAAGCCCTGGGCCGTGGGCGGTACGCCCTGGAGCTTCGGGCATGAGCTGCTGCCCGACGATTACGACAAGATCGAGGACTCGATCGCCTTCGCCTATCGCCGTTACCCGATCCTCGAACGGGCGGGCGTCAAGACGGTGATCCACGGCCCCTTCACCTTCGCCCCCGATGGCAACCCGCTGGTGGGGCCGGTGCCGGGCCTGCGCAACTACTGGTCGGCCTGCGGGGTCATGGCGGGGTTCAGCCAGGGTGGCGGCGTCGGGCTGACGCTGGCGCAGTGGATGGTCGAGGGCGAACCGGAACGCGATGTCTTCGCGATGGACGTGGCGCGCTTCGGGCGCTGGATCACGCCGGGCTACACGCTGCCCAAGGTGGTGGAGAACTACCAGAACCGCTTTTCCGTGACCTACCCGAACGAGGAACTGCCCGCCGCGCGGCCCTTCCGCACGACGCCCATGTACGAGATTTTCGACCAGATGGGCGCGGTCTGGGGGAGCCAATACGGGCTGGAAGTGCCCAATTACTTCGCCCAAGAGGATGAGCCGCGATACGAGACGCCGTCGTTCCGACGGTCGAATGCCTTCGAGGCCACCGCGCGGGAGGTGCACGCCGTGCGCGGGGCCGTGGGCATCAACGAGGTGCAGAATTTCGGGAAATACAGCGTGACGGGGGCGGATGCGCGCGCCTGGCTCAACCGGATCATGGCCGGGCGTATTCCAAAACCGGGGCGGATAAGCCTGACACCGATGCTGGCCCCGTCCGGGCGGCTCATCGGGGATTTCACTGTGGCCTGCCTGTCGGAGACGGAATTCCGCCTGACCGCAAGCTATAGCGCGCAAGATTTCCACATGCGCTGGTTCGAGGGGCAGCTTGCCGGCGAGGTGCAGATCGCGAATATTTCGGACCGCTCCACCGGCTTCCAGATCGCGGGGCCACGCGCACGCGACCTGCTGGCCAAGGTCACGCGGGCGGATGTGTCGGACGATGTCTTCCGCTTCCTTGATGTGAAACGGCTTTCTATCGGCATGATGGAGGCCACCGTGCAGCGGGTGAGCTACACCGGCGACCTGGGCTATGAAATCTACGTCGATGCCATGGAACAGCGGGCGCTGTGGCAGCTGCTATGGGAGGCGGGGCAGGAGTTCGGCCTCAAACCCTTCGGGATGCGGGCGATGATGAGCCTTCGGCTCGACAAGTTCTTCGGCTCCTGGATGCGGGAGTTTTCGCCCGACTACATGCCGGGGGAAACCGGGATGGATCGGTTCATCCAGTGGGACAAGGCGTTCATCGGCAAAGAAGCCGCCGAGAAGGAGCGCGCAGAGGGCCATGCACGCAAATTGTGCAGCTTCATCGTGGAGGCGGATGATGCCGACGTGATCGCCTATGAACCCATCTGGCTCGATGGTGCGGTGCAGGGTTTCTGCACCTCGGGGGGCTATTCGCATTACGCGGGCAAGTCGGTGGCGTTCGGGTTCGTGCCAACAGACCGCGCGGTCGACGGGTTGGAGGTCGAGATCGAGATCCTTGGCAACATGCACAAGGCGCGGCTGGTAACGGACATGCTTTTCGATGCCGATGGCGCAAGGATGCGGGGATGAGCGAGGCGACGATCCTGCTCTTGGCGGCCGGGGCGTCCTCGCGGATGCGGGGGGCCGACAAGCTGATCGAGGAAGTGGGCGGCGAGAAGCTTCTGACCGTCATGGCGAGACGCGCGGCCAGGGCCGGGCGACTGCGCGTGACCCTGCCCGAAGGGAACGCTGCGCGGGCCGCCGCCCTAGACGGGATCGACTGCGAAATCGTGACCCTGCCCGCGGGCTGCGACCAGTCGCAATCGCTTGCCGCCGGGGTTGCGGGGCTTTCGGGACCTGTCCTCGTCATGCTGGCCGATATGCCCGAGGTCACCGCCCATGACCTGCACCTGCTGCTGGCCCTGTCGCGGCAGGCGCCGGATGCGATCCTGCGGGCCGCGGGCCAGGATGGCAGCCCCGGCAACCCGGTGCTCTTCCCCTCCGACCTGCTGCCGGACCTTCAGAAGATCAGGGGCGACAAGGGCGCGCGCGGTCTGCTGAAACAGTATGCGGCGCGGGTGCATCTCGTGCCCCTGCCCGGCAATCGTGCGCTGACCGATCTCGACACGCCGGAAGACTGGGCCGCCTGGCGCGCGGCGCGATAAAAGGGGGCGGCACCGTTCTGGCACCGCCCCTCAGTCGGGTCCGGGGAAGGGTTTTGCCCCCTCTCCCCCTTGTCCCTGCTGCATTCGCAATCAGCGCACGATGAGCCGCGCCTCGTGGCCTTTGAGAACCTTGCGGGCCGCGGCGTAGCTATCGACCCCGGCAGGTGCGCGCAGGTCGGGGAAGAGCGCGTAGATTTCATCGCGCTGCGCCTCGCCCATGCTGCCAAGCGTCTGGTCGCCCGGCTGGAAGCTTTCGGTCCAGGCACCATCTGCCAGAACCACCTCGTGCTGGTCGAACATGAAGTGGATATAGGTCGTGCGCAGGGTCTCCATGTAGCGGATGCCCTTGTGGTCGATCAGGTGCTTGGCCGCCACCAGCACTTCGCTTTCCTCGAAGTAGAGCTGGGTGCGGTCATTGGCGACCAGCATCCGGTGCTGCGGGCTGACCAGCATGTCGCGTTCGGGCAGACCACCGCCAAGCGCTCCGGCCTTGATCAGGACGGGCCGCAGGTTGGGGGCACGGCGCAGTTCCGCGTGGTTGAGGGTGCGGGCCCCAACCCAACGGATTTCCTGGATGCCATTGTCACGGGTGATGATCTTGTCACCGGGTTTGAGCGACTCGACGGGCACTTCGCCGCGCGTGGTCGCAATGCGGGAACCAGGGGTAAAGCAGGGCACGACGTTCTCTATCTCCTCGAAGCGCATGGTGCCCGTGATGTTTTCCGGCGCGAAGCCGTTGCCATCGTAGAAGGTCACCGTGCCGTTTTCAGGGTTGTCGGCGTCGAGCGCGACACGCAGAGGGCCGGAGCCCGTCAGGTCGAGCGTGTCGTAATCGTCGCCGGTGCCCCCACCGTCCACGTAGTCGCCGACATTGCCGCCGAGGATCAGGTCCCGGTCGGCGCCGCCATAGATTTCATCTTCGTCGATGCCGCCATCGAGCGTGTCGTTGCCGTCACCGCCATAGATGGTGTCATCGTCGTCCTGGCCATAGACCACGTCGTCGCCGGCCCCGGCGTCAATGTAGTCGCGGCCGTTGTCTGGTACGGCGTCGGGGCCGAGCGGGTTTCCGTCCGATCCGTCATCGGTGATGTTGAGATCATCGAAGCCCGCGCCAAGACCGCCATAGATGGTGTCGTTGCCGCCGCCCGTCTCGATGCTGTCGGAGCCTTCGCCGCCGATCACCATGTCGGCGCCATCGCCCGCGGTGATCGTGTCGTCGTCGAAGCCGCCATCGGCCCAGTTGTCGCCGGAGCCAAGGTTGATCAGGTCGGCGTCGTCGCCGGAATAGACCGTGTCATTGCCCGCGCCGCCGTCGATCGTGTCGCGTGCATCGAGCGGATCCCCGTCGCCGGGGAACAGGCCCGGATAGCCGCGATCGGGCAGCGGCAGGTTGGTGTCGAGCCGGGTGTCGATGAAATCGTCACCATCGCCCCCGTCGATGCTGGAGCTGCCATCGCCCCCGATCAGCGAGTCATTGCCGGCCCCGCCGATCAGCGTGTCGTTGCCGCCCTCGCCCTTGATCAGGTCGTCGCCGCCTTCGCCATCGAGGTAATCGTCGCCGTCATTGCCCCAGATCGTGTCGTTGCCAACCCCGCCCATGACGGTGTCGTTGCCTTCCCCGGCCAGCACCACGTCGTCATCGGGGTTGTGACCGGGCAGAATGGCGTCCTGATTGTCGATCCGGTCCCCTTCCGGGTCGCCGGTGTAGTTCAGGTCGATCAGGTCATCCCCCGGGGTGCCATCGACCACGCCATCCACGGAATTGGGATTGTCAGTTTGCCCAGACATGCGTCGTCTCCTTTACATCCCGCGGGGCGCACGCGGCGCAGGCTGGCGGGTTACCAAGTACTCACAATCGACGCTGATCGGTCGGGTCCGTTGCAGGCCAAGGCCAAGGGCACTCGTCAAGACAGTCAGAACCAGAAACATCGCACATCCCCTGGCGATCGGTGTCGAACTCGATCCAACCTTGGTGCGATGACGTTGGGCAGAGGGCGGCGCACGGGCCTTTACGGGGGACAGATGGGCGTCAGGCCGGGTTTCGGGCCTTCGGCTGGTGCTCGCGTGGCAGCGCAAGGCACCTCATGGACACGCATCACTCGCGCGGCTCACATGCCACCTGCCGATCCCGAGATCGGCTGGTTTCCGTGCGGCCGCCCCCGTGGCCTGCAGACATCGCCCCCCAGTTGGGCTGCCCCGTTTTTACCCCGGACAGGTGCGGACAAGAAAGCGAAAATTGACAGAAACATGGCGTGATCAGGGCGCGTTCGTTTGAAAATGGACAATAAAGAGACGCCTGAAGCCTTGAGAAGAGAGAGGATTGTTTCAGCAGGAAGAACAGTGCAAGCCGGGAATATGGTGCCTGGGCACCCACTTAACCTATTACAATATTTAGGGCCTTCCTGCCAGCTCTGCCTATGGGTCGGATGTTTGCCGACCAAAGAGACAGTCGAACAGGCGCTTCATCGTTAATGATTTGGAAACAGGAAATTGGGCAGTGATCTGAAACACTCTGTTCATCATGGCAGCAATGCGGCAGGCCTGTGTTCCCCCTGACATATTTTCAATATGCGCGATTTTCGGGCATTGGTTCCGAATCGGCATCAATCAAATCCGAATCGCCAGTTTCTTAACTTTTATTAACATTTGGCAGCTCCAAGCATCTCCGGTGGACATTCGAATTGTGCAAGGCAGGGCATAGCCGCCCAGTCTTTGCCATGACAACACCTCTCTGTGCGCCCCATTGCCGCCGCATTCGACGCGCATCCTTCTCCTCAGGCAGCAAGAGCAGAAAAGAGGGAGCGAACCATGCCCCAACCGCAGCCCACACCGAAACAGGCCCCGAAGCCGAAAGAAACGGGCAAGAAAGACACGCCAGTCATCTTCAAGGACTGGGCCAGCATCTGATAGGCTGGTCTGGCCCTGCCAGAGCGAGTCGACCACGTGCCCACGCCCCTGACCGAGATCCGCAACATCGGCCCCGCCATGGCGGCCGAGTTGAAGCAGGCTGGTATCGAAACCGCCGAAGCGCTGCGCGAGATCGGCGCGGACAAGGCCTACGAGGCCATGCTCCGGGCCGGCAGCCGGCCCCATTTCATCGCCTATTACGTGCTGCACATGGGCCTTCAAGGCCGCCCCTGGAACGACTGCCAGGGGGCCGAAAAGACCGCGTTGCGCGCCCGCTTCGATGCGCTCAAGGCGCGTGCCTTCGACCCCGAGCAATCCGCGTTTGAACGCATGCTGGACGAGATCGGCGTCGGCGCAAGGCGCTAGGGCCGGAAGAATTTTCAGGAAAATTCTTCCCCCGGGGCGCAAAATCTTTCCGAAGATTTTGGTGCCCGAAAAAATCTTCTGAAAGATTTTTCCGGACATATGAAAAAGGGCCGCTCATGACATCATGAACGACCCCTTTGCTTGCATGTGACCGGTGGCTTAGCCGACCAGTTCAAGACCTGCGAAGAAATAGGCAATCTCTTCGGCCGCGGTTTCCGGTGCGTCGGAGCCGTGGACGGAGTTTTCACCCTTGGACAGGGCGAAGTCCTTGCGGATGGTGCCGTCGGCGGCTTCTGCCGGATCGGTAGCGCCCATGACTTCGCGATACTTGGCAATGGCGTTCTCGCCTTCCAGCACCTGCACGACAACCGGCTCGGAAGCCATGAACTCGCACAGCTCGCCGTAGAACGGGCGTTCCTTGTGCACCGCGTAGAAGACGCCTGCCTGGGCGGGGGTCAGGTGGATGCGCTTCTGCGCGATGATGCGCAGGCCTGAGGCTTCGATCTTGGCATTGATCGCGCCGGTGAGGTTACGCTTGGTGGCGTCGGGCTTGATGATCGAGAAGGTGCGTTGCAGCGCCATGTCAGTCTCTCCGGAAATGGGGTGTATTTGGCGCGGCTGCTACCATGCGGCGGCGCGCTTGAAAACCCGGCAATTGACACGCCCGCGCGGGCGCGCCACACCCGCGCCCATGCTACGGATTTCCGACATCTCCTTTTCGATCGCGGGCCGCCCTCTGCTGGAGGGCGCCAGTGCCACCATCCCCGAAGGCCACAAGGTGGGCATCGTCGGGCGCAACGGCACCGGCAAGACCACGCTCTTTCGCCTGATCCGGGGCGAGCTGACGCTGGATACGGGCGAGATCACCCTGCCCTTCCGCGCCCGCATCGGTGGCGTCGCACAGGAGGTTCCGTCCTCGGAGGTCTCGTTGATCGACACGGTGCTGGCCGCCGATACCGAACGTGCGGCCCTTCTGGCCGAGCAGAGCGATGATCCGACCCGGATTGCCGAGATCCAGACCCGGCTGGCCGATATCGACGCATGGTCGGCCGAGGCGCGGGCCGCAACCATCCTGCGCGGGCTTGGCTTCACCGCCGAGGAACAGGTGATGCCCTGCTCGGCCTTCTCCGGCGGCTGGCGGATGCGCGTGGCGCTTGCGGCGGTGCTCTTTTCCGCCCCCGACCTGCTGCTGCTGGATGAACCGACCAACTATCTGGACCTCGAAGGCGCGCTCTGGCTGGAAAGCTACCTGGCGAAATATCCGCACACGGTGCTGGTGATCAGCCACGACCGGGGACTGCTGAACCGCGCCGTGGGCCATATCCTGCATCTCGAAGACCGCAAGCTGACGCTTTACCAGGGCGGCTACGACACCTTCGCCCAGACCCGTGCCGCCCGGATCGCCGTGGCGCAGGCGGATTCGAAGAAGCAGGAGGCGCGCCGCGCCCACCTGCAAAGCGTCGTCGACCGCTTCCGCGCAAAGGCCACCAAGGCCCGGCAAGCGCAGTCGCGGCTGAAGATGCTGGAACGCATGCAGCCCATCACAGCGCCCTCGGAACGCGCCTTTCGCAAGTTCACCTTCCCCGAACCCGAACAGCTCTCGCCACCCATCGTGCAGATT
>NZ_CAXREX010000009.1:0-10281 GCF_964229645.1 Nioella sp.
TCACGCGATTCCAGGTTGGTCAGGATCGCCGCAAGGTCGCCCGCCTTGGCCAGCACCGGGCCGGAGGTCATGCGGAAGTTCACGCCCAATTCGCGCGCCATGATCTGCGCCAGGGTCGTCTTGCCCAGACCCGGCGGCCCGTGGAACAGGACATGGTCCATCGCCTCGTCGCGGCGACGGGCGCTTTCAATGAATACGCGCAGGTTTGCGCGGGCCTCTTCCTGACCGATGAACTCGGTCAGCTCCTGCGGACGCAAGGCACGGTCGGGGCTCTGGTCCTCGGGCAGCGGCGTGGCGCGCAGGGTCGGGTCGGGTTCGGTCATCTCAATCCTTCGGGGCCAGCAGCTTTAGCGCCGCGCGGATGAGGGCGGGCGTTTCGGCCTCGGGCGTGTCGCCTGCGGCCTGCGCCACAGCCATCGCGGCCTCTGCCGGAGCATAGCCGAGGTTCTTGAGCGCCGACAGGGCCTCGGCCTGCGACGACGAAGAGGGGCGTATGGCGGGGGCAGGCGTTGCCGCCGCAGTCTGGGGCGGAGTGGTCGCCGGAGCATCGCCCATGGCCTCGATCACCTCGCCGCCCATGGCCATCACGCCTGGCGCCTTGTCCTTGAGTTCGTTGACCACGCGCTGCGCCAGTTTCGGGCCTACGCCGGGCGCGGCCTTCACCGCCGCCGCATCGCCAAGCGAAATCGCCCGCGCAACCCCCTCGGCGCCGAGCGTTCCCAGGATCGCCATCGACGCCTTGGCGCCCACGCCTTGCACGCTGGTCAGAAGGCGGTGCCATTCGCGTTCGTATAAAGTGGTGAAGCCGAAGAGTTGCAGCAAGTCCTCGCGCACCAGCAGCTCGGTGAACAGCGCCGCCGCTTCGCCCTTGCCGGGCAGGGCCGCCAAGGTCCGGTCAGAGCAATGGACCACGTAGCCCACCCCGTTCACATCCAGCAAAACGTGGTCCGATCCCTTGTAGTCCACCCGGCCCGTCAGTTTCCCGATCATTTTCCAGCCTCCAGCGCCGCCGCGAACCGTCCTGCGGTCTGGGCATGAAAGGCATGACAAAGCGCGATGGCAAGTGCATCGGCAGCGTCCGCGCTTGACGGCTTCGCGCCGGGAAGCTGCATCTTCACCATGTGCTCGACCTGGTTCTTGTGCGCATGCCCCACACCGACCACCGTCTTCTTGACCGCATTGGGGGCGTATTCGGCCACCGGAAGGCCTGCCTCGGCGGGCACCAGCAGGGCAATCGCCCGTGCCTGGCCAAGCTTCAGCGTCGCAACGGCATCCCGGTTGACGAAGGTCTGTTCCACGGCAGCCTGGTCGGGCGCATAGCGCGCCAGCACCTCGGATAGCTGCCGATGAAGGGACAATAGCCGCGCCGCGAGGTCCTGCCCGGTGCTGTGACAGGTGCCGTTGGCGACATGGCTGAGCCGCGAGCCGTGCGAATCAATCACGCCCCAGCCCATGTTCCTCAGCCCCGGATCAATCCCAATGATGCGCATCTGTGCCCTGCCCCGCATATTTTCTGCGACTTTTTTGCAGCACTAGCACGAAACGAGAACATTGACCAGACAAAGTCGGTTTTCGTCATCGTTTCAGACAAAAGCGACAGGCCCCGCCGAAGATGTCGATTCCGGACAAGTCCCTTTTCCGCTTCCGACAGGAAATGCGGCGATTTTTTGCCAGTATTTCATGCCGTTACGCCGATATCGACCTATGCAGAAAATGCATGAGACCTATGCAGTTGCGATCTATTGATCGGGCGATGAAAGCCGCCTAACTGCCGCCTCAGCAAACAACGCAACTCCACCCTGTCTGGAAGGATTACACAGATGGCTACCGTCACCAACCGCACCGTCGGCGCCGGCTTCAGCGTCGCCTCGATCCTGTCCGTTCTCGTGGGCCGGATTGCAGCCTGGAATGACGCCCGGGTCACCCGTCAAGCGCTTGAGGCTCTCTCCGATCGTGAACTGGACGATCTGGGCCTGACCCGCGGTGATATCGAAGGGATCGCAAGCGGTTCTTACCGCTGATCCCTGCTTCACCGCAGGAAACTCTCCCTGGAAGAGGCCGTCCCGTTCGGGGCGGCTTCTTTCATTTCGGGGCCGGTCAGGAAGGTGGCTGGCCGATCACATCGGTCATCAGCCCCGCAATCGCGACCGAGACCGGATCCATCGACAGCAACCAGGCAGCGGTCGCGTGCCCACCACCCTGCGACTCGAGGTCGGTCAGACGCGCGGCATAGTCAGCCTCGCCCTGGTGCCAGATCATGAAGCCTTTCAGCAGGAAACAGCAGATCGCGGCCAGCATCAGGCTGCGCCACGGCACCCCGAGCTTCAGCCTGGGGCGTTTGCGCGGCACCACCAGCCCATCGGAACGCACGGTCAGACCGGCCGCGGCACCCGGCCCGTGCGCGCCCTCGATCCGGCGCAGCCGGTCCTGGAAACGGTTGTAATTGGCATCCATGGGGACCTCATCGAGTTCCCCCCACCTCGGCGCGTGAGTATAGCCGGAAATGTGGCAAAACTGTGCCGATCAGCGCCGCAGCGTCAGCGTGGTCCATTCACCTAGCTCTGCCCGGTGTTCCAGTGCAAAGCCTTCGGCCTCGTAGGCGGCGATCACCTCTTCGGCCTGTTCGTTGAGCAGCCCCGACAGGATCACATGCCCGCCCTTGGCCGCATGGGCGGCAACATCGGGGGCGAGTTCAACCAGCGGCCCTTTCAGGATATTCGCGAAGATCAGATCGAAGGGGGCGGCCGCGTGCAGATCGGGGTGATCGAAGCCCGCCGCAACAAGGCAGCGCACCCGCCCGGCTTCACCGTTTGCAGTCACGTTCGCCTCGGCCACGTCCACCGCGACCTCATCGATATCCGAGGCCAGCACCGTTTCGGGCCAGACCTTGGCCGCCGCCAACGCCAGCACGGCGGTGCCACAACCGATATCGACGGTGTTGGACTTGACCTCACCTGCCACAATCAGCCGCTCCAGCGCTTCAAGACACCCCTTGGTGGTGCCGTGATGCCCGGTTCCAAAGGCCATGGCCGCCTCGATCAGCAGCGGAATGCGATCGCTCGGCACCTTCTCGGCGTCATGACTGCCATAGACGAAGAAACGCCCGGCCTCGACCGGATGCAACTCGCGCTTCACATGGGCGACCCAGTCGGTTTCAGGAAGCTCCGACACGACGAAGGGCCTGGCGGAATGCGCCGCCGCCAGAAGGGCCAGACCGACCTCATCGGGCGCGTCGACGAAATAGGCTCCCACTTCCCAAAGGCCCGATCCATCCTCCATCTCGAAGACGCCAACGCCCGTGGGTTCCGGCTCCAGCGCTTCCAGCGCCAGCCCGAGGGCCTCCGCGTTTTCGCGCGCGGTCAGCGTGGTGAGGGCGGTAAAGGTCGGCATGGGCTGTCTCCTGCAATCCTGCCCCGCTTAGGCGGATCGACCCGAAAACACAATGATGCTTCTTCTTGGCTCAAATACTCGCTCCGACCGCTCTCACCAGATCGGACCCGCCGCTTTGATGGGCCGTCCCTCTCGGTCCCATCGCGGCAGCTGCGGTCCGCCGAGGCCCCCGCGCAAGCGGGGGGTGAGGCGGGCCGCTCGCGGATCGGCGCCGTCAGGCGCCGAGACCGATGGGGCAGCTCACGCCGGTGCCGCCGATGCCGCAATAACCCGAGGGGTTCTTGGCCAGGTATTGCTGGTGGTAGTCCTCAGCGAAATAGAACTCGGGCGCGGGCAGGATCTCTGTGGTGATCGCGCCGAAACCCGCTTCGGTCAGACGGGCCTGCATCGCGGGCCGGCTGGCCTCGGCTGCCGCCTTCTGCGCCTCGTTGAACGTGTAGATACCGGAACGGTACTGCGTGCCCATGTCGTTGCCCTGGCGCATGCCTTGCGTGGGGTCGTGATTTTCCCAGAACACCTTCAGAAGTGTATCGTAGCCGATCACCTTCGGGTCATAGACGACCCGAACCACCTCGTTATGTGCCGTCTTGGCGGTGCAGACCTCCTCGTAGGTCGGGTTCGGGGTGTGACCACCCGCGTAGCCAACCATGGTCAGCCAAACGCCGTCGAGTTGCCAAAAGATCCGCTCGACTCCCCAGAAACAGCCCATGCCGAACATCGCCACCTCCATGCCCTCCGGCACATCGAGCGTCAGCGGGCGGCCCGACAGGAAATGCGTCTCGGCGGTCGGAATGGCGGCAGAGCGTCCCGGCAGGGCCTCGTTTGCCAGAACCATTTCCATCTTCTTTGACTTCAGCAGGAACATCGCGCGTCTCCCTTGTTCGATACCGACCAGAATGCCGTGGCTCATAGATGGGGTGCAAGCGGTCTTGCGACCAGTGGGCCCGCGCGCCGCCCCGGTCACGCCTGCGCGATCTCCGGGTCATTTCAATTGCAACCTTTTCCCTTCCCAAGTCCGCTCGCCCTGCATAACGTCCGCGCCATGACAGCCGCCTCCACCCTCGACTCGCGGAGTTCCTGGATCCGTCTTGCGCTCTCGCTCACGATCGGGCTGGTGGGCAATGTCGGCATGTGGGCGATTATCGTGATCCTGCCCGCCGTCGAGACGGAATTCGGCGTCGACCGGGCCGAGGCGTCACTGCCCTACACGCTGACCATGGTGGGCTTCGCGCTAGGCAACTATTTCATCGGGCGCGCGGTAGACCGGTGGGGCATCACCCTGTCGCTGATCGGCTCGGCGCTGCTGATTGCAGCGGGGTTCACGGGGGCGGCACTCGCGCCCAACATCGCGACCCTGAGCGCCCTGCAACTGGCCATCGGCTTTGGCACCGCAACCTGCTTCGGGCCGCTTATTGCCGATATCTCGCACTGGTTCCTGCGCCGCCGCGGTATCGCGGTAGCCATCGCGGCATCCTCCAACTACCTGTCGGGGGCAATCTGGCCGATCATCCTGGCCGACATCCTGGCCGTTCAGGGCTGGCGCACCGCCTACCTGATCATCGCCGCAACGACCCTGATCGTTATGATACCGCTCTCGCTCTTCCTGCGCGCCCGCGTGCCAGAGGCCGCCCGCGCCGAGGCAGAAACCTCTGCGGCGCTGCGCGCCAAGGCCGTGAGCTTCTCGCCCAATACGCTGACCTGGCTGCTGGCCATCGCCGGGATTGGCTGCTGTGTCGCGATGTCGATGCCCCAGGTTCATATCGTGGCCTATTGCGCGGACCTGGGCTATGGCCCCGCCGCCGGGGCCGAGATGCTGTCGCTGATGCTTCTTGGCGGGGTGGCCTCGCGGCTTCTGTCGGGCATGCTGGCCGACTGGCTCGGGGGGATCGCCACCCTGCTGATCGGCTCGACCCTTCAATGCATCGCGCTCTTTCTCTACCTCCCAAGCTCGGGGCTCACACCACTCTATATCGTCAGCCTCGTCTTCGGGCTCAGCCAGGGCGGGATCGTCCCGAGCTATGCAATCATCGTGCGCGAATACCTTCCGCCGCGCGAAGCGGGCGCGCGCGTCGGGCTGGTCATGATGTCGACGATCGGGGGCATGGCGCTCGGCGGGTGGATGTCGGGATGGATTTACGACGTGACGGGCAGCTACCAGATGGCCTTCCTGAACGGCATTGCCTGGAACGTGCTCAACATGGGCATCATGGTGCTGATCCTTACCCGCTCGCGCCCGCGCAGGCCCGAGCCCGTCGCGGCATGAGCGTCCCCGCAGCTACGGGAAATTGGACCGGGCGCGATTGATGCGTTATATTTTCGTTAAAGTTATTTGAAACAGTCGCCCCCACGAGTTGAGTTCAACCATGCAGGGCACTCCTTCAGCCCTGCGCGTCATCACAGCACGAGACTGCACCGATGTCGTCGATCAGAGAAGTCACACGGGCCTGGAGCCAGCGCAGCGACGCGCTCGCCTCGGTCAGCTATTTCGGCACCTTCGCCACCTATTTCGTGACGCTTGTCCTGGCCGTGCAATTCTACGGCACATGGTGGCAGGCCGCCCCGCTTGTCGTGGTGAACGCACTGTCGGGCGTGCGTCTTTACGTGCTGCAACATGATTGCGGGCACAATTCGCTCTTCTCGGCGCGCTGGATGAATGACTGGGCGGGCTATGGCCTGTCGACCTTCACGCTGACCCCGTATCGGGTCATGCAGGTCAACCACAATGAACACCACAGGTTCCTGGGCGACCTGGAGGAACGGCGCTCGGGCGAGATCCACACGATGACGCTGCACGAATGGCAGGCGGCCAGCCCCGGCAAGCGGCTTGTCTACCGGCTCTATCGCAACCCGTTCCTCCTGATCCCGATCGGCGGGCTCTTCGTCTACGCGATCCGCTACCGCTGGCCCAAGAACACGATGCGCATCGGCCCGGTCGGGGTTCTTGTCCATGACGCGCTGTTGCTGGGCTGGATCGCACTCTTGTGGTGGTTGGGCGGCTTGCCCGCGCTGATCATCTACGCCTGGACGGTCCTGGTGGCCGCCTGCGCCGGGGTATTCCTGGTCTATCTCCAGCACAATTTCGAGGACACCTACTGGGACCGCCGACCTGAGCTGCGCCACGATCTCGCGGCGCTGCAAGGCTCCTCTGCGCTCGACCTTGGATGGTGGTTCGATCTGGCAACGGGCAACATCGCCTATCACGACATCCACCATTTCAATGCGAACATTCCCAGCTACCGCTTGCGCCAATGTCACCGGGCGATCCGCGAGGACTTCGACCTGCCCACGATCCGCTGGCCCGAGGCGATCCGCAGTTTCTCGCTGAAGCTTTGGGATGAAGAGCAGGGCAAACTCGTGCCCTTCCCCAAGCCCGACGGTCACATCCAGAAAGGCCCGGCCACGGCCTGAGGGAGCCATCGGGCGCAATCGTCCGGGTCGTCCCGTCAGGCAAGTTGGCGGCGCGCTACCAGTGCGGCGGCTTCTGATCGGCCATCGGAACGGTGCCGCCCATCTCGGACTCGCGCTCGGCCTCGCGGTGCATCAGCATCTCCACCCGCCGCGTGAGCGTGGCAATCTCTCGATCCTGCCGCGCGACCACGTCAGAAAGTTCCTCCACCTGACGGGACAGGTGGGCCAGCATTTCCTCGAGTCGGGTATCGTTGCTCATGCGCCTTACCTAGGGGCCTTTTCGTCCAAAGACCAGAGCGCCGCCTTGCCCCCAAGCGCCCTCTGGGCTAGACGCCTCGCGGACCCCGATCCCAAGGGATAGCAGCGATGGCCAAGCAAAAGAAACAGCCCCGCCCCAAGGCAGAGACGCCCAAGGGCTTCCGCGACTATTTCGGCGCCGAGGTGACCGAACGCAAGGAGATGCTGGACCGCATCGCCGAGGTCTACCATCGCTACGGCTTCGATCCGCTCGAAACCTCGGCTGTGGAAACCGTCGAGGCGCTTGGCAAATACCTGCCCGACGTGGACCGTCCCAATGCCGGCGTTTTCGCCTGGCAGGAGGAGGATGACGGCAAATGGATGGCGCTGCGCTATGACATGACCGCGCCGCTGGCCCGCGTCGCGGCCCAGTTCCGCAATGACCTGCCCGCGCCTTACCGCCGCTTTACGATGGGGCCGGTCTGGCGCAATGAGAAGCCCGGGCCGGGCCGCTTCCGCCAGTTCTACCAATGCGACGCGGATACCGTTGGCGCGCCCTCTGTTGCCGCCGATGCCGAGATCTGCGCGATGCTGGCCGACACGCTGGAGGCCGTGGGCATCCCGCGCGGGGATTACATCGTGCGGGTGAATAACCGGAAGGTTCTGACCGGCGTTCTGGAAACCATGGGCGTGGGAGACGACGAAGATACCCGCAACAACGTGCTGCGCACCATCGACAAGTTCGACAAGGTGGGCGAAGCCGGGGTGCGTGAGCTTCTTGGCAAGGGCCGGCTTGACGCCTCGGGTGCCTATATCGACGGCGTCGGACTACGGGACGACCAGGCGGAACCGGTCATCGCCTTCCTGACGTCAAAGGGTGCAGACGCCGAGGAAACGCTGGCCAACCTTCGCGCCGCAATCGGCGTGTCGGGCATCGGCGCGGAAGGTGTCGAAGAGCTTAAAACCATCGCCTCCCTTCTCGAAGCACAAGGCTACGGCCCCGACCGCATCGTTATCGACCCTTCGGTCGTTCGCGGGCTCGGCTACTATACCGGCCCTGTCTACGAGGCGGAGCTGACCTTCGAGGTGCTCGACGACAAGGGCCGCCCGCGCCAGTTCGGCTCGGTCGCGGGCGGCGGGCGCTATGACGACCTGGTCAAGCGCTTCACCGGGCAGGCCGTGCCGGCAACGGGCGTCTCCATCGGCGTCGATCGCCTGCTTGCCGCGCTGCGGGAAAAAGGCCGGATCGGCGGCACCCAACAGGGCCCCGTCGTCGTGACCGTGATGGATCGCGACCGCATGGCCGAATATCAGCGCATGGCGACCGAGCTGCGCAACGCGGGCATCCGGGCCGAAGTCTATCTGGGCAATCCCAAGAATTTCGGCAACCAGCTGAAATACGCGGACAAGCGGGAAAGCCCGGTGGCGATCATCCAGGGCTCTGACGAGGCAGAACGCGGCGTTGTGCAGATCAAGGACCTGATCCTTGGCGCACAGATCGCGCAGGAAGCAAGTCTTGAGGAATGGAAATCGCAGCCCGCGCAGCGCGAGGTGCCCGTGGCCGACCTGGTTGCCGAAGTGCGCGCCATCCTGGACCGGGGCAAATGAGCGACAAGGTCACCGTCCGGGCAGAGGCCGAACGGCTCTTTGCCTTTTTCAAGGCCGCTGGTGCCCTGCCGGTGGACGCAGACCTGTTGCAGCCTGCCGAAACGCTGCTGGACCTGTATGGCGAGGATATCCGGGCGCGGGCCTACGTGACCCAGGACCCGGACCGGGGCGAGATGATGCTGCGCCCCGACTTCACCGTGCCCGTGGTCCAGATGCATATGGAACATGGCGGCGAACCGGCCCGCTATACCTATCTGGGTGAGGTCTTCCGCAAGCAGCAGGCCGGATCGGGCCGCGCGACGGAATACCTCCAAGTGGGTTACGAGCTTTTCGACCGAGAGGACCCCGAGCGCGCCGATGCCGAGGTCTTCGCGCTTTTTGCCGAGGTGCTGTCTCCGCTCGGGCTGCGGCCCGCGACGGGCGATATCGGCATTCTGACGGCAGCTGTGCAGACCCTGCGCACCACCGAGCGCCGCAAGGGCGCGCTCATGCGCCATATCTGGCGGCCCCGGCGTTTCCGTGCCCTGCTGGACCGGTTCACCGGGCGCGTCGCGCCGGACCCGGCCCGGATTGCGCTGCTGGCAAAGGTGGCCGCGAACGGCGCCGATGCCGTTCTGGATGGCGCAGGGCCTGAAATCGGCCTGCGCAGCCGCGCAGATATCCTGGCCCGGATCATCCATCTTCAGCAGGACGCCGCCGAGCCGCCGATCAGCAAGGGCGAAGCGGAACTGCTCGACGCGATCCTGTCGATCCGGGAAACCCTGGCAAATGCCCATCAGCATCTGCACGACATCACCGTCGACCTGCCGGGCCTTGCGCCGTCCATCGAGCGGATGGCCCGCCGGATGGACGCGCTGGAGCGCGCTGGCATTCTCGTCGATGACCTTCCCTTCGAGGCCAGCTATGGCCGCACCACGATGGAATATTACGACGGGTTCGTATTCGGTTTCATGGCCGAGGGCCGCCCCGACCTGCCCCCGGTCGCATCGGGCGGACGCTACGATGCGCTGACGCGCGTGCTTGGGCGGGGGCAGGAAATCCCAGCCGTTGGCGGCGTCGTCCGGCCCGAACTGGTGCAACAGTTGCGGGAGGGCCTGGCATGACCTTGAAACTGGGCGTGCCCTCCAAGGGCCGGCTGATGGAAAAGACCTTCGACTGGTTCGCCGAACGCGGCATTGACATGCGGCGCAGCGGGTCGGACCGGGAATATGCCGCCCATGTTGACGGGGCGGATGTGGACCTTGTGCTACTCAGCGCCGGAGAGATCCCGCGCGAATTGCAGGCGGGGCGCATCCACCTCGGCGTAACCGGCAGCGACCTCGTGCGAGAGCGTATCCCATCGTGGTCGGACGTGGTCACTGAACTCAAACCCATGGGCTTCGGCTTCGCAGACCTCATCATTGCCGTGCCTGCCTTCTGGGTTGACGTGAACTCTCTCGACGATCTGGACGCAGCCGCCGCCGACTTCCGTCGTCGTCACGGACACCGCCTCAGGATCGCCACCAAGTATCACCGCCTGGTCCGCGATTTCCTGCGCGAAGCCGGCGTGGCCGACTACCAGCTGGTCGACAGCCAGGGGGCGACGGAAGGAACGGTCAAGAACCTGACCGCCGAGGCGATTGCGGACATCACCTCGAC
>NZ_CAXREX010000010.1:0-10523 GCF_964229645.1 Nioella sp.
GTAGTGGCCAGCCACATGCCCCGGTAACATGCCCGAATAGGGCGCGGTCGGGCCGGGGTTGACCAGAGTCAGGCGGACGCCAGGCAAGGGTGCCATCGCCCACATGCGCAAAACGAGCGCATGGGTGTGCCCGCCCCCCACCAGGACGATGTCCTTCACGATCGGCAGTTCCGGCCCCATCCCGTGCCTCCTGGTGACTGTCTGCACAGCCTTACCCTCCCTGCACGCGACCGGCGAGTCCCCCTGCTGCCGCATCGTGGTGCGCGAGGCCTTGCCATGCGCCCATTATCCTTACCGCGTGCCTGTCTTCTTCGTGGCGGCAACACTCCGGGGGAGTCGCCTGAAAGGCGACGGGGAAGCATCCCCACCTCCTCATGCGTCCCTGAATACCGGCGAGGGATAGACAACGTGGCTGAGGTAAAGCCCATCAGGCGGGCAGACCGGTCCGCAGGCCGCCCGGTCCCGGGCCTCGAGCGCATGTTTCACATCGGCGGGCACCCAGGATCCGGCGCCGACCCGTTCCAGCGTGCCCACGATCGAGCGAACCTGGTTGTGCAGGACAGACCGCGCCCGGAGGAAGACCCGGAATTCCTGCCCATGGGCGCAGGGCAATTCCTCGATCGTGATCTCGTCGAGCGTCTTCACCGGGCTGGCGGCCTGGCAGATGGTGGCGCGGAAGGTCGTGAAATCGTGACGCCCGAGCAGATGCGCCGCTCCCTCGCGCATGGCCTGAAGGTCGAGCCGGTTCTTCACGTGCCATGCCTTGCCTGCATCATGGGTCAGGGGCGCGCGCCGGGCGATCAGGCGGAACACGTATTGCCGCTCCAGCGCCGAGAACCGCGCATGCCAGTCCTCCGCCACGCGTGCGGCGGCAACAATTGCAACCGGGGCGGGCTTGAGGTGGTAGTTCAGGGCCTCCGACAGGCGAAACGGGTCCCAGTCACGGGACATGTCACACTGGGCAACCTGGCCCGTGGCATGCACGCCTGCATCGGTGCGGCCCGCTGCCGCGATCGACGGGACACCGGGTTCCAGCCGAGCAAGCGCGGCCTCGATCGCGCCCTGGACCGAGGGTTGGTCGGCCTGTCGCTGCCACCCTGCAAAGGGGCGGCCGTCATATTCTATGAGAAGCGCATAGCGGGGCATGCCTTCCCGCTAACGCAAGAAAAACGAAAGGGCAATCACGGGCAGGTGGGGCTGCGCCATGCTCTCGCGGGCTGGAACGCCGCGTCAATCCAACTTGGGGCCTGTAAACCGTGGCGCTGAATGCCTATTCTCTGGGCAACGGATTTTCTTGAAGGACAGATCGCTTGGTCATTGGCGCCATCTCCGACACCCTGGGCCGCTCGGTCGAAAGCGTGGGGTCGGTCCTTTCCGAAACCTTCTTCGAGCCGGTGATCCGTCTTGGCGTCACCGGGTTGTCGCGCGCGGGCAAGACGGTGTTCATCACCTCGCTGGTGGCGAACCTGCTGGATCGGGGCAGGATGCCGGGCCTTCAGGCCGCGTCCTCGGGCCGGATCCAGGCGGCTTTCCTGCAACCGCAACCTGACGATACCGTCCCGCGCTTCGACTACGAAACCCACCTTGCCGCCCTGACCGGGCGCGCACCGCATTGGCCCGAGTCGACCCGAGCGGTTTCTGAGCTCCGGCTGTCCCTTCGTGTTCAGCCCTCTGGCCTTCTATCTGGCTTGTCCGGTCCGCGCACGGTTCATATCGACATCGTGGATTACCCGGGCGAATGGCTGCTGGACCTGTCTCTTCTCGACCAAAGCTACGACCAGTGGAGCGCCGATACGCTGTCGCGGGCCGAAGCCCGCGACCCGGCGCGCCAGTTCCGGGCGCTGATCGACGCCACGGACGGTAGCGCGGCACTCGACGAGCCCACGGCGCAGGCCCTTGCGCGAAGCTTCACGGCTTACCTTGTCGAAGCCCGTGAACAGGGCTTTTCAGACTGCACGCCGGGCCGCTTCCTGCTGCCGGGCGAGCTGGAGGGCAGCCCTGCGCTTACCTTCGCGCCGCTTCCCGCGGGCGAGGCCCCGCGCGGCAGCCTGCGCCGCGAAATGGCGCGGCGATACGAGGCCTACAAGGCCCAGGTGGTCAAACCCTTCTTTCGCAACCACTTCGCCCGGATCGACCGGCAGGTGGTGCTGGTCGATGCACTCGGCGCGATCCATTCCGGGCCGCAGGCGGTCGAGGATCTGCGCCGCGCCATGGCGGGCATCCTTGGCGCCTTCCGGCCTGGGCGGAACTCTTTCCTGTCGGCGATCATGGGCAGGCGGGTGGAGAAGATTCTT
Source organism: Nioella sp. (assembly GCF_964229645.1). Taxonomy (GTDB): domain Bacteria; phylum Pseudomonadota; class Alphaproteobacteria; order Rhodobacterales; family Rhodobacteraceae; genus Nioella. Next base: position 2,295 of record NZ_CAXREX010000010.1, read on the forward strand.
TTCGCGGCCACCAAGGCCGACCACCTGCATCACAGCCAGCATCCGCGACTGACCGCGATCATGGAGGCGCTGCTGCGCGATGCGCGAGACCGGGCCGATTTCGCCGGGGCCAAGACGCAGGCCATGGCGCTTGCCGCGCTGCGCGCAACGGTCGAGGAAACCCGCAGCCATGACGGAAAGGCGCTCGATCTCGTGCGCGGGACACTGCTGGAAACCGGCAAACAGGCGGCCTTTCACCCCGGCGAGTTGCCCGAGGACCCCGGCCACCTTCTGGCCCCGGCCCGCAAGGGAGAGACCGCCTGGCTTGACGCGGATTACTCGGTCATGCGCTTCGCGCCTGCCGAGTTGACCCTGAAACCCGGTGAGGGTCCGCCGCATATCCGGCTGGATCGCGCCGCTGAATTCCTGTTGGGGGACAAGCTGGCATGAGCACACGCAAGGGTCCCGTTCTGATCGAGCTGGACGACACCCCGAAGGAAGGCCCCGCCGCCGCGCCGCCGGTTCCCGATCTCGACCTTCCAGCCCCGACCGGGCGGGCCATGCAGACCGTGGCGACACTGGCCGCGCGCCGGCCCTCGCGCCTGGCGCGCCTGTTCTGGGCGTCCCTGTCGGCCCTGCTGGGTTTCGTGGTGTCGCTGGCCGCGTGGAACTTCGTCACCGGCCTTCTGGCGGCGAACCCGGTCCTGGGCTGGGTCGCGACCGGCCTGATTGCCCTCTTCCTGCTCGCAGCCCTCCTGATCGCCCTGCGCGAGGCGGCGTCCTTTTTCAGCCTTGGCCGTCTCGACGCCATCCAGAAAGCGGCCGAGTCCGCGCTGGCCACAGGTGATCTCAAGGCGGCTGAGAAGGTCAGCGACGATCTCGTGGCGCTTTACCGAAGCCGTCCCGAACTTCGCCTCGGGCGAGAGGCTCTGGCCAACCGCAGGGGAGATGTGTTCGACGCCGACACGGCGCTCCACATGGCTGAAGATCACCTGCTTGCCCCGCTCGACGCCGCTGCGCGGGCTGAAGTGGAAGCTGCCACGCGGCAGGTGGCCACCGTCACGGCTCTCGTGCCGCTGGCCCTCGCCGACGTGGTTGCGGCGCTGACCGCCAACATGCGGATGATCCGGCGCATCGCCGAGATTTACGGGGGCCGAGCCGGGACACTTGGTGCCTGGCGGCTGACTCGCACGGTGATCACCCATCTTGTCGCGACCGGCATGGTCGCCGTGGGCGATGACATGCTTGAACCGATCATCGGCAGTGGCCTGGTCGGCAAGATTTCCCGCCGCTTCGGCGAAGGTGTCGTCAATGGTGCGCTCACCGCCCGGGTGGGGGTCGCCGCGATGGAGGTCTGCCGCCCGCTGCCCTTCCGCAAGTCGACCAGACCTTCCGTCACCGGGATGGTGCGGCGGGCGCTGTCGGGGCTTTTCTCCAAGGGCGACAGCGCGTGACCGGGGACCGCCCGCTTCTGGGCATCCTCTTCATGCTTGGGTTCTGCGTGCTGATCCCGTTCGGGGATGCGCTGGCCAAGATTCTCGGCGACAGCGTTCCGCTGATCGTTCTGGTCCTTGTGCGCTTCGGGGCCCAGGCCTTGCTGCTGATGCCCCTGGTCTGGCTGATGGGGGGAACCCTGCGCATGGGCGGACGCACTTTTCGCCTGACGGCCTTCAGGTCGGTCCTGCAGATCATGGGCATTTCTTTCATGTTCCTCAGCCTGCGCTACCTTCCGCTGGCCGACGCCGTTGCCATCGCCTTCGTCATGCCCTTCATCATGTTGCTCCTGGGGCATGTGGTTCTGGGTGAAGAGGTTGGCCTGCGCCGCATTTCGGCCTGCGGGGTGGGGTTCATCGGCACCCTCATGGTGATCCAGCCGAGCTTTGCCGAGGTGGGCTGGGTCGCCACGTTGCCCCTGTCCGTCGCCGTGATCTTTGCCGTCTTCATGTTGATCACCCGCCAGATCGCCAAGGAGGCCGACCCGCTGGCCCTTCAGGCGGTTGGCGGGCTGGTGGGGGTGCCGATCCTTCTGGTGCTTCTTCTCCTGCCCATCGACCTGCCGGACCTGACGCCGGGCTGGCCCTCCGGGGGCGATGCCTGGCTCTTGGTGGCCATGGGTGTTCTGGGAACCGTCGCGCATCTGCTGATGACATGGTCGCTGCGCTTCGCGCCGTCTGCCACGCTGGCGCCGATGCAATACCTGGAGATCCCGGTGGCGACACTTCTTGGGCTGCTCTTCTTCGATGAACTGCCCGACGGGCTTGCCGCCGCAGGGATCGCGCTGACCGTGGGGGCGGGGCTTTACATCATCTGGCGCGAGCGCGTGACCTCTCGCGCGGGCGCGGCGTAAGCGCGGGCATGGGCGGAAGCAGATCCCCGCAGACAAGCCGGGTCAGGATACGAGGTATCGGCCAGAGCCGGGACAGGGGTGCCAGCAGGTGATCGCGCAGCAGGGGCAGGGCCCGGCTGTCTGACTGGTATTGCGGCGTGAAGGCGGCGCTCATCGCCTGGTAGGCCGCAATGTGCCAGCGCCGTGCCCCGGCATAGAGGCGCAGGGCTTCGTCTCCCTGGGCCTGCCGAAGGGCCAGGTGCAGGGCACGTGCATCAAGCAGCGCCATGTTCGCCCCCTGCCCAAGCTGCGGGCTGGCCCGGTGCGCGGCATCACCGATATGAGCGATACCTTCACCGTAGGGGCGGGCAAGCGAGCCGTGCGTGTAGCTGGCATAGGTGAAGTCGTCGTGACCGCAGAGCGTTTCGAGGAAGGGCGTGAATTCGGGCCAGAGGGCGTGGGTGTCTGCCGTCCAGGTCTCGAAAGCTGCGGCGCGCCAGGCCGCGTGATCGCGCCGCGCAAGCGAATAGAAGATCGCAGCCAGGGGGCGACCCGGCGCATCGGGCATCGCCCCCACGGGCAGCACCCCCAGCATCCGGTCGGCCCGGCGATAGCATTGGGTCAGCCTGTCCACCGGCAAGGGGGTGGAGGCGGGCCAGGGAACGGTGGACCAGACCGCCCCATAGGGCAGGGCGCGGCTGACAAGCGGCGAGAGCGGCGACCCTGCCCCGCAGGCATCGACGATGAGGTCGAATGGGCCGTCACGCCGGGCGCCAAAGTCCAGATAGGCCCTGTCGCGCCCGGTGACCTTGTGGCCCGCGCGCAGCTCGGCCCCCGCGGAAAGGGCCGCCTGATACAGGACATGAAAAAGGGCCGCGCGGTGAATGCCAAACCCACGGCGCGCGCCGTATCCGACCGAAAGGACCACCCGGCCGCCATCCGCTTCCTCGCCATGGAGCGCTTCCAGCGGCGCACCGAGGCCGCGCGCGGCATCTCCTGCGCCGAGCTGGTCCAGCACCTCCATGCCAACGGGCTGGATCACCAGCCCCGATCCGACCGGACGCGGGGCCTCGAACTGATCGAAGAGGGTCACCTTGTGCCCGTCGCGCGCCAGCAGGGCCGCCGCCGCCAGGCCGCCAATTCCTGCCCCTGCGATCCCGATCCGCATCCTGCACCCCGTCACCGTCCACACGGGCATGGTTGACCGATGCAGGCCAGAGGCGCAACCTGAGCGCATATTTCACAACGGCATTTGAAAGGACATCCCATGCGGTGGGCCAACTTGTCCGGGGTTGCGAAAGCGGCCGTCATCTTCGCGGTGCTCGGTTTCGTGATCGCGCTGAGCTCGACCAGCACGAGCTCGATCAACGGGGTCACGACCTGTTCGTACATGAACTACGGGGCGCTTCTCTTCGGGGCGCTGGCGATGATGGCGGGCGCGGCGGGCCTGGTCGGCCTGCGCGATCTGCCCGCCCAGACACGCAGCCTCAACATCGCCGTGCTGGTCGGGGCGGACCTTGTTGGTGTGCTCCATGTGCTGCGCGGGATCGGGATGATCGGCGGCCCCTGCGGCTGACCTGCCCGCCGGGGCAGCCAAGATTTTTACCTAAAAATCTTACAAGGATCTTTCAAAGATCCTTCCGCGCGATCCGTGGCGGATCGCGCCCCGTCCCTAGCGCAGCTTGGGGATGCCGCCGGGCAGGATGTCCCGGTCGACGACCCCTGCGCGCAAGGACCGGCCGATTCGATGCGCCAGCGCCGACCAGCTTGCCGCCTGCTGCTCCGACAACTCGGCCCGGAGCGTGGCATCGAAGAGCTTGAGCCAGGGCTCGAACATGCCCGGCCGCACGTTCCCGGCCTGAACATGGGCAGCCATGGGGCTGCCGTCATAGCCGCGCTCGCCCAGGATGGCATTGGCCCAGAACCGGGCGATCTTGGCCTCATGGCTGGGCCAGTCCGTCACATGGGCGGCGAATACGGGACCCAGGACGGGATGGGCCCTCACGCCCGCGTAGAAGCAGGCGACCACGCGCTCGATCTCGGGGCGGGTGATAGGGAACTTGGCGAGGGGCGGCGGGGTGCTCATGCGGGGCAGGATGGGGCGGGCGTTGCGCGTGATCTAGTTGCCATCTGGTCGCGCCCGGCCCTACTGGACGCCCTTGGCCCTCGGGCCTATAAGGCGGCTCATGACCCGCCCCGTTGCGCGCATCATTATTCGAATTATCGGCCCGGCTCTCTGAGACTAGAGACGCCGGGACAAGGTGCTTGAGTTATCGCGCCGCCCTGATAATCCCCTTTCCAGACCGATCATCACGAGGACCGCATTCCCATGTGCGCCGAGACCACCGGGCAGACGCCCGATTACAAAGACACGCTGAACCTGCCAAAGACCGAATTCCCGATGCGCGCGGGCCTGCCCAAGCGCGAGCCCGAATGGCTGGAGCGTTGGGAAAAGATGGGCATCTACGACCGCCTGCGCGCGAAGGAAGGCCGCAAGCCCTTCACGCTGCATGACGGCCCTCCTTACGCCAACGGGCACCTGCATATCGGCCACGCGCTGAACAAGACGATCAAGGACATGATCGTGCGCTCGCACCAGATGATGGGCCATGACAGCCGCTACATCCCCGGATGGGACTGCCACGGCCTGCCGATCGAGTGGAAGATCGAGGAACAGTACCGCGCCAAAGGGCTGAACAAGGACGATGTGGACGTGGTGGCCTTCCGCCAGGAATGCCGCAAGTTCGCTGAAGGCTGGGTCGATATCCAGCGCGAGGAGTTCAAGCGGCTTGGCATCACCGGTAACTGGGCCGACCCCTACCTGACCATGGCTTATCACGCCGAGCGGGTGATCGCCGAGGAATTCATGAAATTCCTGATGAACGGCACACTCTATCAGGGATCGAAGCCCGTGATGTGGAGCCCGGTGGAAAAGACGGCGCTCGCCGAGGCCGAGATCGAATATCACGACCACAAGAGCCACACGATCTGGGTGCCGTTCAAGACCACGAACGGTGAAGGCGATCTTCAGGGTGCCAAGGCCGTTATCTGGACCACGACGCCCTGGACGATTCCGTCAAACAAGGCCGTGGCCTTCAATCCGGCGATCTCCTACGGGCTTTACGAAGTCACCGGCCGGCCCGAGGAATGCTGGTGCCGGATCGGCGACCGCTACCTGCTGGCCGACAAATTGGCCGCCGAGGTCCTGACCAAGTCCCGGCTGGACGAGTCCATGTATCGCCGCCTGCGCGACGTGAGCTCGGATGAACTGTCCGCGCTGGTCATGGCCCATCCGTTCCGGGGTCTCGAGGGGGCCGAGGGCTTCTGGGACTACGACGTGCCGATGATCGACGGCGATCACGTGACCGACGATGCGGGAACGGGCTTTGTTCATACGGCTCCCTCCCACGGGGCCGACGATTACGAGTGCTTCATGAAGCGCAACTGGCTTGACCGGATGACCCACAACGTGGGCGAGGAATCCGAGTTCCTGCCGCATGTGCCCTTCTTCGCGGACCTCCAGGTCTTCGATCGCAAGGGCAAGGAAGGCAAGGCCAACGCCGCTGTCATCGACAAGCTGGTCGAGGCGGGTGCCATCATCGCGCGGGGTCGCGTGACCCATAGCTATCCCCATAGCTGGCGCTCCAAGGCCCCGGTCATCTTCCGCAACACGCCGCAATGGTTTGCCGCCATCGACCGTGAAGTCGGTGACGGGCAGGACAGCTATGGCAGGACCATCCGCGAACGGGCTCTGACCTCGATCGACCAACTGGTCGACTGGACGCCGCGCACCGGGCGCAACCGGCTCTATTCCATGATCGAGGCGCGCCCTGACTGGGTTCTGTCGCGCCAGCGGGCCTGGGGTGTGCCGTTGACATGCTTCACCAAGAAGGGTGCATTGCCGACGGACGAGGACTTCCTGCTGCGCAATGAGGCGGTCAATGCACGGATCGCCGAGGCGTTCGAAGCCGACGGGGCGGATGTCTGGTACATGGAAGGTGCGAAAGTACGCTTCCTTGGCGACATCGTGAACCCCGACGACTACGACCAGGTCTTCGACGTGCTGGATGTGTGGTTCGACAGCGGCTCCACCCACGCCTTCGTTCTGCGTGATCGCGCCGACGGAACCGAGGACGGGATCGCGGATGTCTACATGGAAGGCACCGACCAGCATCGCGGCTGGTTCCATTCCTCGCTCTTGCAGGCCTGCGGCACGCTTGGCCGCGCGCCCTATCGCAACGTCGTGACCCACGGCTTCACGCTGGACGAGAAGGGCATGAAGATGTCCAAGTCGCTCGGCAATACCATCGTGCCCGAGGCCGTGGTCAAGCAGTACGGTGCCGATATCCTGCGTCTTTGGGTGGCCCAGGCCGACTACACCAACGACCAGCGGATCGGGCCGGAAATCCTGAAGGGGACCGCCGACAGTTACCGTCGCCTGCGCAACACGATGCGCTTCATGCTCGGCTCGCTCGGTGATTTCACAGAGGCCGACCGGGTGGACCCGTCGGACATGCCGGAGCTGGAACGGTGGGTTCTGCACCGCCTTGCCGAACTCGACCACACGGTGCGGACAGGCTACGCCGCGTTCGATTTCCAGGGTGTGTTCCAGGCGCTGTTCAACTTCGCCACCACGGACCTGTCGGCCTTCTATTTCGACATCCGCAAGGACGCGCTCTATTGCGACGGCGATACGCTGAACCGCCGTGCCGCGCGCACCGTGCTGGACATCCTCTTCCACCGCCTGACCACCTGGCTTGCGCCGATCCTGGTCTTCACGATGGAAGAGGTCTGGCTGGAACGCTTCCCGGGCGATGATAGCTCGGTTCACCTGGTCGATTTCCCCGAAACGCCGGGTGACTGGCTGGACGAGCCGCTGGCGGCCAAATGGGCCAAGGTGCGCCGTGCCCGCCGGGTGGTCACGGCCGCGCTGGAAATCCAGCGCCGCGAAAAGGTGATCGGGGCCTCTCTGGAGGCCGCGCCGGTGGTGCATGTGCGCGATGGCGAGATGCTGGATGCGCTGCGCTCGGTCAACTTCGCCGATGTCGCGATCACCTCCGCCGTCAGCCTGACGGGTGATCCGCTGCCGCAAGAGGCGTTCCGCCTGCCCGAGATCGAAGGCGTTGGCGTGGTGTTCGAAACCGCGGAAGGCGAGAAGTGCCAGCGCTGCTGGAAGATCCTGCCCGACGTGGGGACACATGCCCATGAAGGGACTTGCAAACGCTGTGACGAGGCGCTTGGGTGATCAGGCATCCGTCATCACGACAAAAAGGGGCGTCCCATCGGGGCGCCCCTTTTCGTTGGCGGATCAGTCGAGCAGCGTGCGCAGGTAGTCAGGGTCTGCGAAGCTGCCCCAGCCGAAGGCCATGACACCGGGACCGCGCGTCGTCTCGATCCCGTCGGTGATGGTGCCGCGCACCGAGGTGCCGTAAATGCCTGCGGGAATGACCTGGTCTTCCTGGTAGATCACCGCGCCGGTGGCGTCACGACAGGTCATGGTGCCTTCGCCCGCGCGGTCTACCCGCATGATCATGGGCATTTCACAGGAAAGCCCGCTGCCAGAGAGCCGTGTCAGGCTCGACAGTTCGAAATCCGCCAGAATGTCACCGGTCATCACCCATTCCGTGCCATCGGCGAGCCGCGCGACGCTGGCCGCCTGCATGCGGATCGTGTCGGAACAGCCGGCGAGCGTCGTTGCCATTGCCGCGGCCAGGATCAGGGAACGTGCTGCCATCTTTGCCTCTTGCATGTTGTTTGACGGCGATCATCACCTGCTTTCGGGAACGGCGCAATCGGTGGCATGCGGTTTTGCACCGCCCGGCGAAACCCGGCGCATCGAGGTTGTGCATCCACGCAGGGGGCACCGCGCCTTTCCTCTGGTGGCGTGACACCCTATCTTGCCACCAAGACACGCTTGACCCCGA
>NZ_CAXREX010000011.1:0-3243 GCF_964229645.1 Nioella sp.
ATCGAGGGCTGCACCCTGCCGATGCCGGGCGATCACAATGTCTCGAACGCCCTGGCGGCCATCGCGGTGGCGCGCCACCTTGGCATGAAGTCGGCCGAGATCCGCGAGGCGCTGGCCCAGTTCAAGGGCGTGAACCGCCGCTTCACCAAGGTGGGCGAGGTGGGTGGCATCACCATCATCGACGATTACGGCCACCATCCCGTTGAAATCGCCGCCGTGCTGAAGGCTGCGCGCCAGGCCACCAAGGGCCGGGTCATCGCCGTGCACCAGCCGCATCGCTACACGCGGCTGCATTCGCTGTTCGAGGATTTCTGCACCTGTTTCAACGAGGCCGACGTGGTGGCCATCGCCGAGGTCTATGCCGCCGGCGAGGAGCCGATCGAAGGCGCCACGCGCGATGACCTCGTGGCAGGGCTGGTGGCCCATGGCCACCGCCATGCCCGCGCCATATTGAGCGAGGATGATCTGGAACGGCTGGTGCGCGAGCAGGCGCATCCGGGCGACAGGGTGGTCTGCCTTGGGGCCGGCACGATCAGTGCCTGGGCGCATGGGCTGCCGAAACGGTTGGAAAAGGGGTAACGGCATGGGCAAGCGGGGCGGAAATCGGCGCGATTTCCGGACGAAATCCGACACGGATTTCGCCCCCCGCTCCATCGACCGGGCGCGGGTGGAAACCGCGTCGGTTTCGGGTCCGGGATCCGTGCTGGATATTGCCACCAGGGAGGTCCGGCCATGACGCTGTCGCTGACGCTGGCCTGCCTTTGGGTGCTGGCCGCCACGATTACCGCCTTCCTGCCCATGCGGCTGCAATACGTCCCGGGCCTTGCCCTGCTGATCCTGGCCGTGCCGCTTCTGGTTTTCATCGGGCTCCAGCATTCGGCCTGGGTCGTCCTGGCCGCGATCGCGGGCTTCGTGTCGATGTTCCGCCACCCGCTGAGGTTCCTGGGCCGTCAGCTGGCCGGGCGGCTGAGAGGAGGAGACAGCTGATGCCGCTTTCCCTGACATTGGCGAGCCTTTGGGGCCTGACGGCCTGCCTGCTTGGGCTTGCGCCGAGCCGCTTTCACTGGCCCGCCGCCATCTGCCTGATCGCCACGGGCATCCCGCTTCTGGGCTATGTCACCCTGCAAATGGGCCCCTGGTGGGGGCTTGCGATGATGGCGGGCGGCGTGTCTGTCCTGCGCTGGCCGGTCTTCTATGCCGGGCGCTGGTTGCGCAGGCGCCTCTTGCACGGGTAAGAGAGCCGCATGAACAGCAATGCGATCCTCGCCATTTCGGCAGCCGTTCTTGCGGGTGCTGTCCTGGGCTTCCTGCTTGGACGGTATCGTCCGGGCGGCTGGCTTTTCGCCGCCAGCCTTGTGCTTGGCCTTGCCGCCGCCGGGCTGATGAGCAGCGACCTGCTGAGCCTTCTGGGCATCTCCAACCAGAACTGGGCCCATATGGCCTATGCCGCCTTCGGCATGCTGATCCTGATGCCCGCGCTGGCGGCGCTGATCGTGGCGGGAGGAATCGGCCTGTGGCTTGCCGCGCGGGCGCGAACCCCGGACGGGGAGGGCTGAGCGATGGAGCAGGTCTGGATCGTGGCAGGGGTCTGCGTGCTGATCGGGGGGGGCATCGGCTGGCTGGTGGCGCGCTTCCTGTCGCGCACCCTGCTGCGTGCGCTCTGGCTCGGACTTGCGATCACCTTCGTCTGGATCCTGTGGCCCGCCATCGAGATCAACCTGGGCTGGCGCGAGGCCAGTGGCTTCGAAGGTGTGGCCAATGTCATGCTGGCCGTGGTCTTCGTGCTGCCCACCCTGATCGCCTCGCTCGTTGGCGGCTGGCTCGGATTGCGGCGGAAGGCGCGCAAAGAGGCGGAGTGACCCCGATGACCCTGTTCCCCACACCGACCCCGACCCTGCCGCCCGTGCGCGGGCGCCTGACCCTCGACCGGCCGCTGGCCGACCTCACGTGGCTGCGCGTGGGCGGACCTGCGGATGCGCTCTTTCAACCTGCCGACCTTGAGGACCTGTGCGATTTCCTGGCCGAGCTCGACCCCGCCATTGCGGTGTTCCCGATGGGCGTGGGGTCGAACCTGATCGTGCGCGACGGCGGGCTGCACGCGGTGGTGATCCGGCTCGGGCGCGGCTTCAACGGGATCGAGATTGGCGCGGGCACGGTCACGGCGGGGGCGGCGGCGCTCGACGCGCCTGTGGCGCGCAAGGCGGCGGAGGCGGGGCTCGACCTGACCTTCCTGCGCACGATCCCCGGCAGCATCGGCGGCGCGCTGCGGATGAACGCGGGCTGCTATGGCAGCTACGTGGCCGATCACTTCCTCAGCGCCGAGGCGGTCCTGCGCGACGGCGCTCGCGTGACGCTGACCCGTGACGACATCCACTTCCAGTATCGCCAGACCGACCTGCCCGAGGGCGCGGTCGTCACCTCGGTCACCTTCCGCGCCGAGCCGGGCGAGCCCGCGGCGCTGGCGGCCCGGATGGAAGAGCAACTGGCCAAGCGCGACGCCACCCAACCCACGAAAGAGCGCAGCGCGGGCAGCACGTTTCGCAACCCGGCGGGGTTTTCCAGCACGGGACGCGCCGATGACGTGCATGACCTCAAGGCCTGGAAGCTGATCGACGAGGCTGGCATGCGCGGGGCCCGGCGGGGCGGTGCGCAGATGTCGGAAAAACACAGCAATTTCCTGCTCAACGCGGGTGGTGCCACGGCAGCGGACCTCGAAGGATTGGGCGAGGAGGTCCGAAAAAGGGTTTTCCAAGAGAGCGGAATAGAGCTAGTATGGGAAATCATGCGCGTCGGCGAACCGGCGGCGGATGACAAGCCGGAATAACCGGCGAAAACGATAAGCCAGAGGGGAAACAATCCCCCGGCATGAATGAGGCACAGGTGGCGGATAGTTCGGGCAGAACAATCTCCACAGTTGCGGTCCTGATGGGCGGATTCTCGGCAGAACGGGAAGTCAGCCTGTCGTCCGGCAAGGAATGCGCGGCCGCGCTGCGGGGTGAAGGATTCACGGTGATCGAGGTCGATGCGGGCCCCGATCTTGCCGAGCGTCTTGCCGATCTCAAACCCGATGTCGTGTTTAACGCGCTCCATGGCCGGTGGGGCGAGGATGGCTGCGTGCAGGGCATCCTGGAATGGATGAAGATCCCCTATACCCATTCGGGCGTGCTGGCCTCGGCGCTGGCGATGGACAAGCAACGCTCCAAGGATGCGTTCCGCGCGGCTGGCATCCCGGTCGTCGACAGC
>NZ_CAXREX010000012.1:0-7588 GCF_964229645.1 Nioella sp.
ACGGCGCAATCGGTGGCATGCGGTTTTGCACCGCCCGGCGAAACCCGGCGCATCGAGGTTGTGCATCCACGCAGGGGGCACCGCGCCTTTCCTCTGGTGGCGTGACACCCTATCTTGCCACCAAGACACGCTTGACCCCGACAGGATACCCTAATGAGTGACCCCAAACCCTACGAGCCGCCCAAGGTCTGGACCTGGGACAAGGACAATGGCGGGGCCTTCGCCTCGATCAATCGCCCGATCGCCGGGGCGACCCATGACAAGGATCTGCCCGTCGGCAAACATCCGTTCCAGCTTTATTCGCAGGGGACGCCCAACGGGGTGAAGGTCACCGTGATGCTGGAGGAGCTTCTGGCCGCCGGTCACGATGCCGAATACGACGCCTGGCTGATCAGCATCGGCAAGGGGGACCAGTTCGGGTCCGGCTTTGTCGAGGTGAACCCCAAGTCCAAGATCCCGGCGCTGGTCGACCGTTCTGGCCCGGAACCGGTGCGTGTCTTCGAATCCGCCTCGATCCTGATGCACTTGGCCGAGAAATTCGGGGCGTTCCTGCCTGCCTCTGGCCCTGCTCGGACCGAAACGCTCAACTGGCTCTTCTGGCAGATGGGCAGCGCGCCCTATTTGGGGGGCGGCTTCGGCCATTTCTACGCCTACGCCCCCGAGAAATGGGAATACCCGATCAATCGCTTCGCGATGGAGGTGAAGCGCCAGCTCGACGTTCTGGACCGTCACCTTGCCGGGAATGAGTGGATGGCGGGCGGGAAATACTCCATCGCCGATATGGCGATCTGGCCCTGGTATGGCGGGCTGGTGAAGGGCTGGCAGTATGGCGCGGCAGAGTTCCTGGACGTGGCCAGCTACACCCATGTGGTCGAATGGGCTGAGCGCATCTATGCGCGCCCGGCGGTCAAGCGTGGCAGGATGGTCAACCGCACGGCCGGCCACCCCTCGACGCAGCTGCACGAGCGTCACGACGCTTCGGATTTCGAGACCCGAACGCAGGACAAGCTCGACGCCGCGGAATGATTTCTTGCGTCGATAGCCCCGTGGGTCGCCTGACCCTGACCGAAACGGACGGGGCCATCACCGCGCTGGAATGGCGGGACCAGGACGCCCCGCCCGCATCGGACCTGTTGCAAAGGGCGGCCGGGGAACTGGCCGCCTATTTCGCGGGCGATCTGAGACATTTCACCCTGCCGCTTGCCCCGCGCGGGTCCGAATTCCAGCAGGGGTTCTACCGCGCGCTTTGCGCCATTCCCTACGGCGAAACCCGCACCTATGGCGACCTGGCGGCAGAGTTGGGCGTGTCTGCCCAGGCCATCGGGCAGGCCTGCGGGGCCAATCCGATCCCGATCCTCATTCCGTGCCACCGGGTGCTGTCGTCCACTGGCCTTGGCGGCTTTTCCGGTGCTGGAGGGGTGGAGACCAAGGTGGCCCTTCTGCGGCTGGAAGGGGCGGCATCCCTCCTGATCTGACTGATTTTGGATGAAAAATCGGTTTCATGCTATGCTGCCACCTCGGGACGTGTTCAAAAGGGGGGAAGCGATGTCCGATTTTCTCATCCATATCCATACCGGGCCGGAAAACCCGACCAAGGCCACGCTTGGCTGCCTGGTGGCGGCAACGGCGCTCAAGGCCGGTCACGACGTGCGGGTATTCATGGCAGGTGACGGGGTGCGCCTGCTCGACCCCGAAGTGATCGAAACGCTGGAGGGGCAGGGGACCGGAAAACTCAAGGACCACCTGGCCGAGATCGAGGCCCATGGCGGGCGGCTTTACCTGTCTGGCATGTCGGCCAAGGCGCGGGGCTATGACGCCAGCCTGCTGGAGGGGCATCCGGCGGAATTTGCCATGCCCGACGTGCTGGTGGGGCTCGCCGACGAGGCCACCAAGGTGCTGTGCTACTAAACCCGTAAGGGCCTGTCCGCGACCTTCACGGGGTCGCGCGCAGGCAAGACAGGGGGGCAAGGTCGCCTAGGGTCGGAAGGTATTTCAGACCCCGGTTCCCATGCACGAAAGACGTATCCCCGAATGGCTGCGCCACGCCCCCGCGCCGGGCGTGAAAGGATTCGCCACGCTTGCAGGTTGCGAGGCGGTGGCGCGCGGCATCCTGATTTCGGTGATGCCGCTGGCAATGCTGGAAACCCTGGGCAGTGCCAGGGCGGTGTCAGAGGCCTATTTCATCGTCGGGCTTCTTTCCATGGTCGCGGGCTTCCTGGTGCCGTGGCTCAACCGCTTCATCCCACGACGCTGGCTTTATTCCGGCGCGGCGCTGACCTTCTTTGCAGGGGCGATGATCGGGGCCTTCTTGCCGGGACTGATCGTGGTGACCCTCGGCCTGACCACGGTCGCGGTTGCCACGCTCTTCGTCTGCTTCAATGCCTATGTGCTGGACTATATCGAGCGGGTAGAGCTTGGCCGGAGCGAGACCCTGCGCATGTTCTACAGCGCGGCGGGCTGGACGATCGGACCCGTGGCCGGCGTCTTCCTGATGGAGTGGTGGCGCCCGGCACCGTTCCTGATTTCCGGCGTGGCAATCCTGGGGCTTCTGGGAACCTTCCTTTACCTGCGGCTCGGCAATGGCAAGCTGATCCAGAAGGCCAGGCGACCTGCCACAAATCCTCTGGCCTACCTTGGCCGCTTCGCCGCGCAGCCTCGGCTTGTGGCGGGCTGGCTCTTTGCGGTGATCCGGTCCTGTGGCTGGTGGGTCTACGTGGTCTACCTGCCCATCTTCGCGGTCAACGCGGGCCTCAGCGACCAGTTGGGCGGCACCATGCTGTCGATCTCTAACGGGCTGCTATTCATCACGCCGCTCATGCTGCGCTGGATGCAGGGGCGTCCGGTGCGCCAGTCGGTGCAGACCGGGTTCATGGGGGCGGCCCTGCTGTCCTTCGCGGCCTTTGCCCTGTCGGGCTGGCCGGTAGTGTCGGTCATCGCCCTCGCCTCGGTGTCATTCTTCCTGATCCTGCTCGATGTCTGCGGGGGGCTGCCATTCCTGATGGCGGTCAAACCCTCGGAACGGACCGAGATGTCCGCCGTCTATTCCAGCTTCCGCGACGTGTCTGGCATCCTGACGCCGGGCGCAGCCTGGCTCCTGCTGCTGGTGGCCCCGCTCTCGGGTATCTTCGCGCTGTCGGGAGGCGCGTTGCTGCTGGCCTGGGGGCTGGCGGGCCGTCTACACCCCAGGCTTGGCCTGCGCCGGGCGCGCATGCCCGTCCCGGAACCCGCGCCCGAATTCGGCGTGATCGCCGTGCCGGTCGAGCCGGAAGACCCGCCACAGGCCAGGTAGCATCCCATCTTGGGGCTTTGCGCCGCCCCTCCTTCCGTGCTAAATCGGCGGATCGGGTAGAACTGGACGGAAAAAAAGGCATGTCCTTCACGGTCTTCATGGCGGTCCTTGGCGCGGCGCTCCTGCACGCGGGCTGGAACGCCATCATCAAGACAGGCCTGTCCAAACAGACCTCGATGTTCCTGCTGTCGGTCGGGCATGCGCTGATCGGCTTTGCCTTTGCGCTGACCAAGCCTTTCCCCGCGGCCGAAGTCTGGCCCTGGCTCCTGGCCTCGGGGCTGATCCACATGGCCTACCAGCTGTTTCTGGCCTACGCCTACGAGCAGGGGGACCTCAGCCGGGTCTACCCGATCGCCCGCGGAGCGGCGCCCATGATGGTGTTGTTGGTCAGCGTGCTCTTCCTGTCCGACGAAATGGGCGTGATGGACTACGTGGGCGTCTTCGTCCTCGGGACCGGTATCGCCTTCATGGCGCGCGGCGTTTTCACCAACGGGGAGTCGCGGCGCCTTCTGCCCTTCGCTTTCGGGTCAGCCCTGGCCACGGCGGGCTACACGTTGGCCGACGGGCTTGGAGCGCGGGTGGCGGGCGATCCGCTGCAATATGTGGGGTGGCTGATGATGCTGTCGGCCAGCTTCTACACACCGGCGGCAATCGCGCTGCGCGGGGTCGAGGTGATCCGGGCCAGCCGCCGGGACTGGCTGATGGGGCTGATCGCCGCCGCTGCCAGTTTCGCGGCCTATGCCATCGCTGTCTGGGCGATGACGGTGGCCCCGCTGGCGCTTGTAGCCGCACTGCGCGAAACCTCGATCCTCTTCGCGGTGCTCATGGGCTGGCTTCTGTTCGGGGACAGGATGGACCGGGGCAAGATCATCTCCGCGGTCCTGATCGTCTCAGGCGTCGTGCTGACCCGCCTCTGACCAGCGCAGGACGGCGTCGCCCGCCGTCATGTCGCCCCCGGCCCGGTCGAAGCGCAGATAGGCAATTGCCCGCCCGCCCGACTGGGTAAAGAGCGTGCCCGCAGGCTTGTCACCCGCCATGATCTCGGTGCCCACGGGGGCCACCCCGTCGATCTCGACCGTGACCAGCCCTTTGCGCAGCACCGTCTTGTGCTTCATCCGCGCGGTGACCTCCTGGCCGACATAACAGCCCTTGCGGTGGTCGACGCCATGCAGGCGGTCATAGCCTGCTTCGAGGATGTAGCTGTCCTCGGGGATCAACTCGATGCCGGTCTCGGGAATGCAATGGGCAACCCGGATCGCGTCCCAATTGATCTGCGGGTCCCCGCCTTGGACGCCATAGGCCCGCCAGCCAAGCTCTGCGTGACGCGGGTCTGCCAAGGCGCTTTCCGGCGCGTCTCCCAGTCCACGGGCAACCGACAGCCCGCTATCCTCGATCTTCACATCGGCGCGCAGCTTGTACATCGACAGCCGGCGGAAAAGACCGGGCGCCAGATCGGAGGCAACGTCGAGCAGGATCTCGTCACCCCGGTCCAGAAGAAAGAAATCGGCCAGGAACTTGCCCTGCGGGCTGAGCAGCGCCGAATAGACCAACTGTCCGGGCCTGGCGTCATTGGTCACCAGCCCATGCAGGAAATGGGTCCGATCCCCCCCGGTTATCCGCAGAACCGTGCGTCCCTCTGCCTTTTCGCCGATCATCACCGTTTTCCTTTTCGCGCGCTCCCCGTCATATAGGGCGGGATCGCCACCTGAACCATGGGCTTCGTGAACTTGCCGGCACCTCTGTCGATCATCATTCCCACGCTGAACGCCGCGCCGCTGCTGGCGGCGACGACGGCAGCGCTGATGGAGGGCGTCGAGATGGGGCTCGTGCGCGAGCTTGTCATCTCTGACGGCGGGTCGCGCGATGAAACCCGGGACGCCGCGCGTGAACTGGGGGCCGTCTGGATCAGCGGTCCGGCCGGGCGGGGTGGACAATTGGCGCGTGGGGCGAACGCAGCCCTGTCCCCGTGGTTCCTGTTCCTTCACGCGGACACGCATCTTGCCCCTGGGTGGGCCGGGGCGGTCCTGTCTCATATGAACGCCGCGCCGGATAAGGCGGCCTGCTTTCGCCTGGCCTTTCGCAGCGATGCGCCCGCCGCCCGCCGCGTTGCGGCCTGGGCCAATTGGCGCACGCAGGCCCTCGGCCTGCCCTATGGCGACCAGGGATTGCTGATCGCCCGCAGGGTTTACGAGGGCATCGGGGGCTATCGGGACCTGCCATTGATGGAAGATGTGGAAATCGCGCGCGCCCTGAATGGGAGGCTGACGATGCTGCCCGTCGAGGCCCGAACCTCGGCCGAACGCTATGAACGCGAGGGCTGGCTGAGGCGCGGCGGTGCGAACCTTCTGACGCTCGCCCGCTACCGTCTTGGCGCGCGTCCCGACCGGCTGGCCCGGCAGTATCACGGGGGCGATTGACCCCGCCCACAGAGGCGGCTACCGCTTGCACATACCCTGCAGAAAGGACCCGCCATGAGCCTTGCCAACGGTCGCCATTACCTTGCCATTCCCGGCCCTTCGGTCATGCCCGATCGTGTCTTGCAGGCGATGCACCGGGCGGCGCCAAATATCTATACCGGGCCGCTGGTGGACATGACGGCGACCATTGTCGAGGACCTCAAGAAAGTGGCCCGCACCCGGCACGACGTAGCGATCTACATCGCCAATGGCCACGGGGCCTGGGAAGCGGCGCTGACCAACACGCTGTCGCGCGGTGACCGGATCCTGATCCTGGGCACCGGGCGCTTCTGCCAGGGCTGGGGCGAGATGGCCCGCGGCCTCGGGATCGAGACCGAGGTGATCGATTTCGGCTTCCGCGCCAAGGTTGATCTCGATCGGGTGGCCGAGACGCTCAGGGCCGATACCGACCATTGCATCAAGGCTGTGCTGGCGGTGCAGGTCGATACCGCGTCTTCCGTCAAGAACGACATCCCCGGACTGCGCCGGGTTCTCGATGATACCGGGCATCCGGCGCTTCTCTTTTCCGACAATATAGCCTGTCTCGCCGTCGATGAATTCCACATGGACGACTGGGGCGTCGATGTCATGGTGACCGGCTGCCAGAAGGGCCTGATGGTGCCGCCGGGCATGGCCTTCGTCTATTTCAACGACAAGGCCGATGCGGCACGGGAAACGGCCAACTGCGTAACGCCCTACTGGGACTGGCGACCGCGTGCCAATCCGGCGCTTTATTACCAGCATTTCTGTGGAACCGCGCCGACGCATCATCTCTACGGGCTGCGCGAAGCGCTCGACATGATCTTGCACGAAGAGGGGCTGGAAGCCGTGTGGCACCGGCACGCTGTGCTGGCCCGTGCGGTCTGGGCCGCATTCGAGGCCTGGGGCCAAGGAACCGGGATCGCGCTCAACATCGCCGATCCGACGGCCCGGTCGCACGCGGTTACCACTGTACGGATGGGCGGCGTGGCTGGCACGCGCCTGCGCCACTGGCTTGAAAAGGAGGCCGGGATTACCCTGGGCATTCCGCTTGGTGCACCTGAAGAGGAAGCCAATGGCATCTTCCGGATCGGGCATATGGGGCATGTGAACGCCCACATGGTGCTTGGCGTGCTGTCGTCGATCCAGGCCGGCATGGTCGCCCTGGGCATTCCCCACGGGCCCGGCGGGCTGGACGCGGCGGCAGAGGTCATCGCCAAGGGTTAGAAGAATTTTCAGGAAAATTCGTCTAACCGTTCGAAAATTCTTCCCGAAGAATTTTGCGGCCCGGAAAAATCTTCAGGAAGATTTTTCCGAGGCCTTCGCATCGGTCAAGGCGGCGGGGAGGGCCTCGGCGAAGGCAGCCAGTTCCTTTTCCGTCCCGCAGGAGACGCGAATGCAGCGGTCTTGCGGCGCTGTGAAGGGCATGCGCACGAACAGCCCTCGCGCCACCAGCGACTGGAGAACCGCCCGGGCGAAATCTCCGTCGCGTCCGCAGTCGATGGTCACGAAATTCGTGGCCGAGGGCAGTGGCGTCAGGCCGTTTTCGCGCGCGATGCGCGCGATCGCGTCACGGGCCTCGGCAATTCGGGAGATCGTGGCGTTCAGGTAGTTCTGGTCCGACAGCGCCGCGAGGGCCGCCGCCTGTGCCACGCGCCCCATGCCGAAGTGATTGCGGATCTTGTTGAAGGCGGTGATGAGCTCCGCCTCGGCAATGGCATAACCCACCCGTAGTCCGGCCAGCCCATAGGCCTTGGAAAAGGTGCGCATCCGTATCACTCGGGTGTCGGTCACGTCGAGCGGCGGGATCGCGCCTTCGGGGGCGGTGTCGGAATAGGCCTCGTCCAGCACCAGAAGGCAGCCC
>NZ_CAXREX010000013.1:0-28455 GCF_964229645.1 Nioella sp.
GATCGCCTCGGCGTTGATCGTGACCTGGCTGTCCGTCGCATCGACGCGGGTATTGAGCGCCTGCGTGGCCGAGGCGACGTAATCGCGCACGCGGCGGCGCTCGGTCTCGTCGCGGGCGGCGGCGTTCAGCCCTTCCAGCGCCACGCCGCGCAGGCTGCTTTGCAGATTGCGAAGGGCCTCGGCATAGGAATATTGCGAGCCGTCGGACAGCAGCCCGACCTCGGCCGCGATGCTGTCCACGGCGCTGGCGAGCGCGTCCAGCCCGGTGGTGTCGTCATTGACCGAAGCCTCCAGCGCCTCAATCGACGTGGCGGCGGCTTCCAGCCCGGCCTCGGTTTCCCCGACGCGCGTATCCAGCGTGGTGATCGCATCCGCGTTGCCGGTGATCGCGCCCTCGGCAGCGGTCAGATCCGCTTCCAGGGCGAGGATGGACGAGGCCAGCGCGCTATCGGCCGAGATCCGCGCTTGTTGCTCGGTCAGGAGCTCGGCCGAGGACGCGCCCGGCGACGGACGCCCGATCGCGATCCAGTCGAGCTCGTAATAGTTTGAACCGTCCGCACCATCCGCGAGGTCGAGCCGGATGGCATCGATCACGCCCGACCAACCGGGGGTAAAGGTGATCTCGGCCACGCCTTCCGAGCTGAAAGCCGGTTCATCGAGCGTCACGCGCCGCGCGGCATCCCAGCTCTGACCGGCCGAGGCCCACCAGAGCTGCCCGGCCCAGACCGGCGCGCCAATGGCGCGGATGCGGGCGCGAACCTGCGCATACATCGCGGCCTCGACCGCGAGGCCCGAGGGCGAGACCACTGAGGAGGCAGGCCCCGGCCGCAACCATCCGTCCGACGCACTCGGCGCCATGGGCGCGCCGGTCCAGCCCTCGGCCGTCGTGTCGAAATACCAGATCTTGGCATGGTCGAATTGCTGCGCGGTGCCGACCGCCACCGCCGCGACCAGCGAGGCCAGCGCGTTGTCGCCGTCGATCCGCGCCTGGTCCACTTGGGTGATGGAGGCGGAAAGATCGTCGCTGGTGGTTTCCAGCGTCGTGAGCCGGGCCGCGAGCGCGAAGTCTTCATTGGCGAGCGTCAGGATCTGTTCGTCAAAGCTCGCTTCCAGATCGCCGAGCTGGACCTGCACCGAGCGGCGGATCTCTTCGCGCGCGGCGTGGTCATTGGCGGCCAGTTCCATCACCTCGGCCGCGATCTGCCGGATGCGGTCGCGCTCGGCCCGCAACGCCTCGGCCGCCGCCTGCGTCTCGGCCGCCCGCGCATCGGTTTCCTCGGCCAGCTCATCAGCCACCGCCTGCACCGCCTCGACGCGGGCCTGCGCTTCCTCGGCCAGCGCCTGCGCGAGATCCCGGACCTCGGGAATGCCGTCATCGATCCAGTCGCGCATCGTGCCCAGCCAATCGACCAGCGCGGGCGCCAGATCATCGAGACCGAAGCCCACGGCGGGAACCTCGACCGAGGTCCACCCTGTCCAATCCGTCGGGCGATCGGCATCGTATTGCGCGCGGATCTCGTAGGTGCCCGGCAAAATGCCATCGGTGATGGCCGCCCCGCCCGTGGCGACGGGGTACAGGGGTTGCTCGACGCCGTCGCCGGTCTCGCCCTGTCGGCGCAGCGCCACGCGGACACCGCGCGCATCCTCGGCCCCGTCCGCCTCCCAGCGCGCGAGGATGCCCGCGCGGCGGGGCTTGCCGTCAATCGTGATCGTGTAAGGTTCTGCCTGCCAGCCCTGCACCGCCTGCGGCGCGGGACGCACCGGCAGCGCCGAGGGCGGCGAAGGACGCACCAGGACGGGCGGGATCTCGTAATCCTCGGGATCGACCTCGCGCAGCGACACCCGCACGAGCTGCGTGCGCAGATCACGGATCGCCTCGGTCACCTCGAAGAGCTTCGCGGAATAGCCGTTCTCGGCCGAGGTCCAGGACACGACGTCCAGCGCTTCGAGCGCGCAGGCTTCCATCGGCAGGGTCAGGACATGCCGCCGCATGCGTCGATGATCGGCAATCAGCGCATGCGTGACGCGCTGCACCTGCGCGGGATAGGGCACGACGGGCAGCGACAGCGAGGCCGTGAGGCGGCGATTGCCATCCTCGGCTTCCCAATCCGCATTCGTGACCAGCTCACTTTCCGCGCTTTCCCAATTCTGCGCCGGATCGGGATAGGTGGCCGAGATCGCGTTGAAGATCTGGTCGAGCGGCGGGAAAGGCCGGAAGTCCTCGGCCTCATCGGCGATGATATCGGCATCCTCGAAGAACAGGACCGGCAGACGCGGTGAGCCGAGGCGCAGCGACCAGACGCCGCCGGTCTCGCTCACCTGCCCGTTGCAGCCCTTGAGCAGTTCCTCGATGACCGAGAACGGCTCATCATCGGCCCGGACCTCTACCCCGGCGCGATAGCGCGGCTCGGTGCCGCCCGCGCCGTCGTCGACCAGCTGGTCCGCGCGGTCCATTTCCGCCATCCAGTCAGCGAGCGGCAGATCGGCCTCCGGGATACCTCCGCCCCAGATCTCGCCCCCGGGCAGCACGATCCCGCGCTTGGCATTGTACGCCAGCACCGCGGCGTTGTTCGACGGCGCGTAGGTGGACGCATCGCCCCAGCGCTGCGGACCCGCCCCGCCCACACTGCTATCGCGGCGCGGATCATAGACCGGGGCCGAGGACAGCACGAAGCGGCATTGCGGCCAGCCCGACCAGACCTTGCGATCATAGCGGAAGGTCAGGATCGCGTAGCAGATCCCCTCGCCCACCATGTCCGCCGTCCAGGGCCGCACATAAGGAACGGGATAGGTGGCCAGCAGCATCGGATCGGCCGCCGTTTGCGTGCCGTCGTAATATTTGATCCAGGCGCGCCCGTCATACTCCCCGCCGATCCGCTGCCCGTAATCCTCGTCCGGATCATCCGCGAGGATCTCGACTGCCTCGCCATTGAGGCTGAGACCGTCGAGCTGGTGACCGGGGACGCCCGCCAACTCGATGACATAGGTCAGGTACGCATTCGGCGTCTTGCCCGCCTTGCCATGCGCCATCGGCGGGCAGACCATCGTGCCCCCGGTCGCGCTGCGGCCCAGCAGGAAGACCTCGGGCGTGGTCCCGCCGCGCAGGGTGGTTTCCGTGCGCAGGCCCGCCGCCTTCGGCGTCGGTTGCAACGCCATCGACAGCGCCGACAGCGCGACCGAACCCAGCAGATTGACCGCGATGCCGCCGAGCGTCGTGGCGGCAAAGGCGGCGCCAGCGGCATAGGCCGCCGTTCCGGCGAGCGCAGTCCCTCCAGCAACGCCGAAAGCGCCCGCAACGAAAGGCACGACCTGAGGCATTACAGCACCTCGAAGACGGTGGTTGCAGAGGTTAGGGGCATCAGCGCGAGCCGGTCCGGCCCGAGGACATAGACAGAAGCCCCCTGCACCACGCCGAGCGCCGGGCCATTCTCCGTGGCGATCACCGCCAGGTCGCCGGGAAGTGCCCGCTCGCCATCCGCCCGCGCGCGCAGATGCGCCGCCGCCAGCGCGACATGGTCGCGGTAGCCATCCTTGCGCAGGATGCGGATGCCGCCGCGCTCGGTCGTGTAGCGGCCGCGATACGGCGCGGCGAGATCCACGCCCGTCATCGCCGCCAGCGCGCCCGAGGCGAACAGCGCGCAATCGTGCTGCCCCGGCACAAACCTCTCCCGCCCGGCGGCTGCGAGAAACGCGACCAGCCGGTTTTGCCAACCCGGTGTTTTGTGCATTTACCTGTCTTTCCAGCCCGTGTTCGGACCCTCGACCGGCGGGCGCGGCCTGCCGCCGCCCGCATCCGTGGCCGATGCTTCGCCCCACCAGACATTGATGCCGACGAGGCTGTTATAGCGCCGGAACCGATCCGCCCCGCCGCTGCGCGCTTTGAGCGCTTCATCGCTGCGCTTGAGGGTCAGCCCCTGCGTGAGCCGCCATGCGTCCGAGACCACCTTGAGCGTCACCGCACTGTCCTGCCCGTCGGGCGGTGTCGGGATATCCAGCTCCATCAGCGTCCCGCGCACGACGCGCACCGGGTCCGCAAGCGGCAAGTGCGTCAGCGGATCGTGGTGCCATTCGTGCACCTCGACCGGTGCGAGGCGGGCGTCATAGAGGCGGATGGCCTCGGCGACCTGGTCGTGAAGGGGTGAGACCGAGAGGGACCAGACCCGCTCCTGGGCCGAGGACACGGACGCCACCGGCTCGAAGCCCAGCAGGGCACCCACGCCGTAATAGGTGCGCAACTCGCCCGCGATCTCGATCTCCTGGTGATCGGCGCCCGACCAGAAGCCCAGGGACTGCGGCGCGCCCGTCACCCGGTCGCGCGCGGTGATCCAGACCAGCACCTGCACATCAGCATGACCGCCCGCCGCATAATGCGCGGCGACGGAAGGGGGGAGGAAACGCATCGCTTAGGCGCCGTCGCCCGAGTGCACCGGCTCGACCGCCGCGAGCTGACCCTGCGAAGGCTGCCCCCCGGCCGCGCGCATGGCATCGAGACCGGCGCGCATCAGCAGCGCCATCATGTCCGGCGTCAGCACCGCCTCGACTCGCGCACCGCCCGAGGCGACAACCATGCGGACGATCCCGGTCGCAGGATCGCCGAGGAAGGACGCGCTGCCCTCCAGCATGGCGGTGTCGAGATCGGCGAGGTTGGTGTCAGCGGGCAACAAGGGCGCAAACGAGCGGCGCGCTGCGGGGGCGTGGTTGGGCATGGGGAAGTCCGTTTCTGGGGGGGGAAGGTCGACTTGGCTAGCGGTGCACGAAGTCGGTCTTCGAGGCCGTTTCTTATGTTCTCCAGGACACCTGCATCCATCATCCTTTGTTTGCATAATCGATGCGCCGACGGTTCCCCGCTGCTTACCCGGCCGCCACGAATTATAGGACTAACGAACTGAAGTAAGATACTGTGTCAGTGGCGGATCTAGGGGAGAGAGGCATGAAGCTGGAGCGAGTCGCGGTACGAAACTTCAGGTCGCTGAAAGACGTAACCGTAGAAATCGGCGATCATACTGCATTTGTCGGCGGCAACGGGTCGGGGAAATCAAGCCTCCTGCGAGCAATCGAAAAATTCTATTCGACAGCTAAAACACTGGACCAGGACGACTTCTATGGACGAGATCAAGCTCAACCGGTGGAAATCGAACTAACGTTCGGGGCGCTAAGTGCTGAAGCTGCCGACGCTTTTGCATCTAGGGTAAGGAACGGAAAACTTACAATCACTCGGGTGTTCGATGGATCACAGAGCAGTGGGCGATACCACGGGACAGTACCTCAGAATCCTGACTTTCGTGCTATCCGCGCGGCCGGTTCATTCAACAATCGACGCACCGCATATCTAACGCTGAAAGAGCAAAATCAACTCTATGCGCAGCTACCCGCAGTCACCTCTGGGGCCGCCCTGGACAATGCGCTGAGTGCGTGGGAAGCCGCAAACCCGAATGCGCTTCAGTCGATGCGCGACGATGGGCAATTCTTCGGCTTCCAAAACGCTGGAAGGACTGCGTTGCGACGGTACACGAGCTTCCTCTTTGTTCCAGCTGTTAGAGATGCCTCTCAGGATGCCGGTGATGCGAAGTCAAGCACCATTCAGCAACTGCTTGAGCTTGTGGTTCGGAGCGCAATTCTGCGCCGAAGGGAGGTAAGAAATTTTCAGGACGAGATGAATAGACAGTATCGGGAGCTCACCTCTCCAGAGAACATGCCAGAGCTTGGGCTACTTGGTGAGGTGCTGTCAGCTGACCTCAAGAACTATTATGGCGACGCAAGCGTGCAGTTGGAATGGAGAGTGGGAGCCGATCTTCCGATCCCATTACCTGCCGCCGAGGTCTCACTCGAGCACGACGGCTTTGGAGGGCCCATTGACCGACAAGGCCATGGACTCCAAAGGGCTTTCATTCTGACGCTCCTGCAGCAATTGGCTAAAGCATCTCGCCAACCTCAGGCGGACGATGCCGCAGCCATTCAAGCTGCAGAGGAGCACGAGTCAGTTGCAGCGCCCCCCACGCCGAATCTGATCCTGGCCATAGAAGAGCCTGAACTCTACCAGCATCCAACTAAGCAGCGACACTTTGCATCAGTTCTTCGCAAACTTAGTGAAGGAAGCCTGCCCGGCGCAGATTCTCCTACTCAAGTGCTTTTCGCCACGCATTCGCCGGCATTTGTATCTATTCCTCACGTCGAGAGCATCCGCTTCGCCAGGCGTGTCGTTACAGACGGTGAACCGTTCAAACGATGTGAAATAGTTGGCCTTGACCTCAGCAAGGTTGCCCAAGCACTGGAAGCCGCGGAGGACAAAAAGTTCGGGACTTACACTGCAGACGGACTTCGCCCCCGACTGCACATCCTGAATAGCGAGCTTTCGGAAGGCTTCTTTGCCGACGGCATCGTTTTGGTCGAAGGGATCAGTGATAAGGCCGCATTGATGGCCGCGGCCAAAGGAATGGGTCTTGACTTCGAAGCCGCAGGAATCGCGGTTCTGCCCGCAGGTGGCAAGAACTCCATCGACCGCCCGCTGAAGATCTTCCAAGAGATAGGCATCCCCGTCTATGCGATGTGGGACTGTGACATCGGCACGGGTGACGCAAATCCCGCGAAAGACCTGACGCTACTTAGACTTGCAACACTTGGCAGCCATAATGAACCGCCGAAGACCACAACAACCACTGCCAGTTTCGCATGCTTTGAACGGCACCTAGAAGCAACGCTCCGACAAGAGGTGACCGAAACTAAATACGACAAGGCCTATGCTGAATTGTGCGAAGAACACGGCGCATCGCGCAAGGATGTCCAGAAGAATCCCGAAATGATGGCTTCCTTACTATCTAAGCTTCGCCAAGATCACGGTCCACTGGTGTGCCTCGAAGGGATAGTAATGAGCGCTTGGACCGCGCTAAAAGGCGCCCCGCCTGAGCTTGACCAAGGCTAGAACCGACTAAGACATTCGGGCCGGTTCCACATTGACATGTCGGCTCTTGTGGACTCGCCGCGGGTCAGGCGACGGTTGTCGAGGATGGAAGATTCTTAGCACCAATAAGATCATTCCTCAGTGCTATTCCAGTCAGTAGCGGCACATCGCTTAGTGTTTACCGAAGGTTTTTCTCTAGGCCGGGCGCGGTATCACTAGCGCTGAGCTTGAGCTTCCGCACAGGGTAGAAAGCGAAATTTGCAAACTGGCAAGAGTGGCTAAAGCCAGATTTGGCTTGAGGCGGAATCAACGTCCACCTCAAGATTTAGGGGCGCCACTCTTATCCGCAATAAGAAGGGCTGATCTTGGAAAACAATCCATGAAACCCTCGATTTCTCGTGCCTCCCTGAATACGCAAAAAGAGTTAACATCCCGAAACTCAAGACCCGCCTTATGGGCCTCTTCTGCCAATTTAATCAGATCACTGAAATCCCTTCGAACACAGGC
Organism: Nioella sp.; assembly: GCF_964229645.1. Taxonomy (GTDB): domain Bacteria; phylum Pseudomonadota; class Alphaproteobacteria; order Rhodobacterales; family Rhodobacteraceae; genus Nioella. Next base: position 7,406 of record NZ_CAXREX010000013.1, read on the forward strand.
GAGCGCTAATTTTAATATGGGATCTACAACACTCCAATCATATTGACTTAAGACCTGTGCCGCATTCTTGTTCTGCGTGCTTTTTTCTACATCGGGCTCATGCAGCTTTGAAAGGGCTCGATTGATCCCAAACTTGAGGCGTAAGTCTTGATCAAATTTTGCAGAGTTGTACTCTGCGAATTCGATGATTCTCTCTGCCATTTTCGTCAGATCTGACAATAGAAATTCATGCGACGCCGACAGAAGAGCTTTAAAGGAGAATTGTCGTTTCCCTGGATAGGTGGATTGAAAAACAAGGTTTAGAACAAAAGCTCCAACAAGGTAGACTCTTGCTGCTGACGATCGCAGATACTCTGGATCGATCGATAGAGCAGCACCAACCTTTGGCAATTGTTCAACTTTGAATTTTGCGCCCTTACACTTTTCAATATAGTCTTCGGTCACGATTCCACCATTATGGATGAAGAGATGCCTTCTCTGACAAACTTCCAGAAAGTCCTGATAGAAACGCGAGGATTGAACAGCTGAAACATCCTTTAGCTTCGCGACATCCGTGAGGATCCATTCGATTAACTCTTGATGGCTTCCCCGGAGCTTCTTTGCAATCTTCCTTTCGATTTGCTCGGCCTGCCAATCTTGGAAACTCTTGCCACTTCTCAGGAGCCCCACCGGAATTGTCTCCTCATCTGAAATTAGATACTCTGGAAAATCTTGACACACACTTGTCAGAAGCCTCAGCATTAGGAAATCAAACTCAGCAATTAGCGCACTGAGGTTTGCGCGCTGGATTGAGCGAGCAGCTTTCAATATCTGCGAAGTAGTCGATAATTTTTGCGCAACAGCTGTTATGTCATCATCATGAATAACGAAACTGTATCTTTCGAAATCCCCTTCGCCAATCTCCCCCTGTATTGTCTCCTCTTCCCTCGCAATCGCACTTTCCCTTAAGAATTCGATCACTTCATTCTTAATTTTTCGGTCCGCAAAATAGTAGCCAACTGAGGACATGCTTGGCATATGTTGAATCGAGGCAATACAATAAGCGGTCCAATCTTCAAATGCCTCGAGGATCGATTTTGCGCCTTTAGTCAGGTCGCCTCGATCTGCCCCTATCAATTTGAAATTGACCGTCAAGCTGCCAGTGTTCCCCCTGCTTTCTATCACAACTCGTGGCAGAAATTCGCTCTCGTCAGCCATCTGAAGATTCCTTAATAGTGTGCGCACTCAAACTATGAAGGCAAGGTCAATCGGCTGCAACCTCAAGCTTCAATGCTTCATGAATTGAAAGCCTGTTTCGTTTGCCTTTGTCCTGGTCAGACCTTGTTGGAGCTGCCCTGATGCCGTTTCCTGACGTTCGATTTCAGCGCCGAGAAGGACGGCTCTCTGCCTCAATTCAGAAATACTAGTCCGCTCTGGGGTGGGAGAGGATCACCGCCGCACGTTGCACGAGTGCCCGAAGAGGGCCGTGAGTATTGATTTACAGTGGCTCGCCATCGATGTAGATGTGCCGCGACGTCATTGCGCTGCCGGGATCCATACGAACACGTCTATCTGGCACAGTTCGCAGGAATGCGGCGACCTCGTCTAGTGTCGAAAGCCAGATGGGGTTCCTCGTCTCTCCCGGCTCGAAGCATTCGAAGAAACTACCGCCATTTCGACGGTAGCGGACGGTCGTTTTAGTTACCACGCCATTCTCGATCTTCTCGATCCGATCGACCACCTTCCAACCTCGCAAAAAACTGCCTTCCTCCGCTTCGCCAGCATGACACGCAACTTCACCTAGTGGAAGATGCTGCTCTACCCGCGAACGGCCGCTTCGGAGTTCAATCTGGCGGGTCTTGTAACAGCCGAAATCAACTAAGTGTCTGCACAAAATTTAGCGTGCTTCCCTGAGCTGCATCAACGGTGAAGCGCGGCGCGGCCGAGGGTAACAGGACCGCCTTCGTCAGCGGCCGTACAAAGTGGATCGCCGCACCTTCACGTGCGCCTGGTCGAATCGGCGGCGTGAGTTCGAGAGCGGGAGTGAGGCCTGCATTGTCAGCGATCGCATCCGCCACGATACGGTGAAGGGCGTATCGCGGCGGGCTCATTCCGTAAGTGAACGACAGCATGTCCCCTGCGCGCAGCACATAGCCGGCAGGAAGACCAGAGATCCTGATCTCGCGTCCACCAATCGTGACGCTGTGGAGCACCGGCAACGCGCCCGCGAGCCCTGCCCCATCGGGATCTGCCTGCGGATAGCTGAACGGAAAGGGATGAACGAAGAACGTCCGCCCCGGTTCGAGCAGCGCCGAGATCTTTGCATCTACCGCAGCTGCGTCGCCGGGTTCCTGCAGCGCCAGCGTCACCTTGCCGGTCCAGAGGCGCTCAGCAAGGCGCGCGGTCTTGATGCTCCCTCCGCGCGTTCGGCTGATCGCCAGCGAGGCAGGCAGGTGGAATTCGCATTCTGCAACCGGCAGCCCGGCGAAGAACTCGTCCAGCGCGAGGGGAAAGTTCAGAGCCATCAGCGGCGCCTCGGGTTGGACTGGATCTCCCGCACGCGGCCAGGAAGCACGCGGTCGAAACGGCTAAGGCCGGTCTGAACGCCCTGGGCCACGAGGTCCATGACGTGCTGGTCCCCATTCGCGCCGTCAACATTCACGTTGATATTGACGCTGCTGCCTGCCGCCGAAGCGCCAAGGCCGCCGGTCGCGGGCATCAGGGTGCTGGCGCTGGCCATGCCGGCGGCGGTGGTCAGGGCGGCGGTCGATCCGGTCAGGCTGAGCCCGTTGCCGAAAAGGCCCGACAGTACCGAGCCCAGGCCACCCGACAGGTTCATCCCGCCCAGCAGGCTCATCAGACCCCGGTTCAACAGGATCTCGGCCGCACGACTGAGCAGGTTAGCGATTGCCTGCCGCGCGGCATCGGCCCCTTTCGCGACTTGCATCAGGAAACGACCGAGGCCTTGTGCCATCCCGGCGACCTCGCTTTGCGTCTGGCGCGCCGCTTCCTTCATCTTGTCGAGCGCCGTCGCGCCCGATTCGACATTGGCGGGCACTCGGCCAAGGCCGATGTTCAGGTCTTCCAGCGTATCGGCGAGATCGACAGTATTCACGTTGACCGTGGTCACAACTTCGCTGAAATCACCCGAGGACGCGCCGGCGGAAATGGCCGAGCGGTTGAGCGCATCGAGGGTACGGCGGGCACCGTCCAGCGTAGCGCGGAGCTCGGCCACGCGCGCGGTCGCGGCATCGACGTCGCCCGCGATCTGCCCATATGCAGGGTTCACGCGGGCCGCGTCAGGAAACGCACTAACCGAGGCAAGGCGAGCTTCTTGTACCGCCAGTTCGGCCTCTGCGGCAGCGAGCGCGGCGCGCGCCTGCTCTTCCAACTGCCGCGCATAGTTCTGCGCCTCGGCACCTGCCTGCGGGGCGCCGGTTTCCGCGAAGATCCCGAGCACCTAGTTCAGCTTTTCCTGTGCGTCGACGACGGCATCAAGGGTTTCCGGTGTCGGTTCAAGCTGACTTCTAAACGCCGCCCACGCGCCCGCCGCCGCCGCGATAACCCCGACCGTGGCCAAGACCGGCGCCGCCAGGGCGCCGAGACCGCCGACGATCAGCGCCAACCCCGCCGCAAGCGGCGCAAGGGCAACGGTCAGGCCCGTTGCCGCGACCGAGGCGCGCTGCAGCCATTCGGGCATGGATCGGAAACCGCCAATCGCCGCCACGACGGCATCGCTGATCCCGGCCATCACCGGCGCGAGCCGTTCGGTGATCTCGCGCACAAAGCCCCGAACCGCCGCCGTCAACCGGCTCAGGTTATCGTTGAAGCTGGCGACAGCATCATAGGTCGAGCCCTCGACCGTCAACCCCAGCCGTTCGGCCTCTTCCGTCATCGTGCGCAGCCCCTCGGCGCCGCCTTCCAGCATCGGGATCAGCGCCGCGCCCTGCCGGCCCATGAGGTCATAGGCCAGCGCCGTGCGCTCGGCGCCTTCGGGCATGGCCTGCATCACGTCCGCCAGATCGGCCAGCGCATCGCGGATCGGGCGCATGTTGCCCTCGGCGTCCCGCACGGCAACGCCAATCGCCGAGAACTTGTCTTCGTTCTCGACCATCTCACGCGCTAGCCGTTGCAGCGAGGCTTCCAGGTTGCCCATCGACACGGCGGAGAGATCGGCGGCGTGCTGCAGGCGCGACAGATCCTCGACCGGAATACCGATGCGATGAGCGGCCTTGCCGAGATCGTCGATCGCGGACAATTGCCCCCGGATCGCGGCGGCCATGCCGGTGCCCATCGCCGCTACGCCGGCACTGATCGTCATGATCGAGCGGCGCAGGCTGTTGGCCGAGCCCTGCGCGCGACGGGCGCCGCGCTCAAAGCGGGTGGAATCGAGGGACAGGTTTGCGCGCAGGGCGCCGATGACGGAATTGCTCATGGGATTTTCCTTGCTCCAAGGGCCGCGGCGAACAGGCTGACCGAGCGGCTGATATCGTCCTGGCTGTCGCGCCCCCTGCGGATCGGGGGGCGGGTGAAGTCTTCAAGGCTGGGGGGCTTTTGCATGCGGGGCAGCATCGCGGCCCACCAGAGTTGGGCGCGCTCGTGCGCCCGCCGTTCGGCGAAGCCCCGGATCTCGGCCAGGGCAAGGCGGGGGGTCAGATCCCAGAACCGGACCGGGTCACCCCCGGCGCCGATATAGGCTTTCAGCCACGCGGCGACGTCGTGGCCTTCCTGGCCCGTTTGCTGGACGTCGCCGCGGGGCGGTTTCCCGGATCAGACTCCTCGGCGCCGAAGGTGGCCTCCAGGATCCGGGGCAGCGCGGCAGAATCCTGCAGCAGGATGTCGTCGGGCAGATAGGGATCGGCGGCGAGATCGGCCGCATGATGGCGGCGGAGCGACAGTTCGATCAGGTCGAGCAGCAGGGTGAAGTCGATGGCCTCGACATCGCCGGTCCGGTGCGCCTGTTCCAGCGCGTGGATCCAGCCCTTGCCGTGGCGCGCCTTCATCTCTTCCATTCCCCGGAATCCGAAGAACAGGGTGAAGACCGATCCGCCGACCAGCGCCTCGACATGCCCCGTCAGATTGCCCCCGCTCATGCGGGCGCCTCCGTCCAGGTGCCTGCGCCGGCCGGGGTGATGGTCACGGTGAACGTGGTCTCGCCCTCGCCCGCGCGATCGGCCTGGCCGATGCTCGACACGAAGCCCGGGAACGTGAATTCGGACCCTTCGGCGGTTTTGATCTTCCAGCCGGTGGTGCCGACATCCATCGCCGCATGCGCCGCGCTCCAGCTGGCATCGGTGAAAATGCAGGTCAGCGGCACCGGCCCGGTATCGAACCGGCCGCCGAACTTTTCGCGGTGATTGTTCGGGCTTTTCAGGTGCGTCTTGTCATGCACGGCGCGGGTCCGTTCGGGCAGCGGGATCACGCGCGCCAGCGCGATCTCGGTGCCGAACGTCCCGCTGCCGGGCGTGGCCTCGTAGGAAATGGATGCACCGTGCCCGGTGCCGACATCCGTTGTGGACATTAGGTTCCCCTCCAGTGGGTGATGAAATCGAGTTGACGGGCGAAGAGGCGATCATCCTGCCCGGTGCGCTGCTGCACGAATGGCCCGCGCATCGAGGCGAAGCGGATGGGATTGAAGCCGCCGCCGACATATCCGTGCAGCAGGGTGACAATCGGCGCGGAAAGCGCGATGGCGCCGGCGGGCGTCGCGGCGTAGCAATCGACCTGCACGCGGCCAGACCAGAGGCCTGTCCGCCCTTTCAGGTGCAGGCCATCGGCGTTGTCGATCAAGTGCAGGACCACATAGGGAGCCGGCGCGCCCTGCGGGTGTTCGGACCAGTTGATGCGGGCGGCGGGCACAAGGGCGGTGACCGCTGCCGACCCAGTCAGCAGCGCGCGAAGTTCTGTTTCGAAGGACATGGCGTCAGCGCGAATCCCGCGCGGCGCGGCGACGGGCGCGCTGGATGCTACGCTCCAGATCCTTGCCCAGCTCGACCGCCAGACGGCCCAGAAGCGCGCGGTGATCCTGATCCCAGGCCGGGCGCATGAAGGGCTGCGGCGGGTGGTTCACGTTGCCGAACTCCTGCTGCACGCCTGCCGGATCCGCCGCCGAGGCGCCGCGCGGGGCGGTGATGCCGACGAACAGCTCGACCCCGGCCCGGTCGTCGCGGGTCAGGCGCCGATGCTGAAGGCGCTGGCGCGGTGTCAGGCGTGTGCCGATGCCGACATGGATCGAATCCTCGGCCCCGCTGGTGGCCGGGTCATCGGGTTTCAGGCTGTTGGCAATCGCGGCCATCGGCTCTGCCGCTTTGCCGAGGGCACGGCGGGCGGAGGCGCGGCGCGTTGCGGGCTTGGCAAGCTCGTCGAACAGCGCATCGAGCGCGGCGAAACCCTCCGTCGTGACGTATTCGGTCATGGTGCCCCGTCCATCCGCGCCGTGGCGGTGAATTCCAGAAAAGCGCGCCGCTCGATCTCTTTGCGGCCCGTGATGTCGTAATGCAGCCCGTCGATCAGGATCGCGTCGCCGGGGGCGATGCCCTGGGAGAAAGAACTGAAACGCACCACAAACCGCGCGACCGTCGCGGCCGAGGCGGAGCCTGCGGCGGCCTTTTCAGCGTCGGACACGTCGCGCTTGCGCGCCCAGACCGGGCTGCCGAGGTCCTCCCAGGTGCCGACCTGCGAAATGCCATCATCGGACGGATTGAGGCGCCGGAACCGGATCCGGCGGTCAAGATCCCCTGCCCCGATCACACCCGCCTCCATCTGAGCGCCTGCACCAAGGCGCGGACCCCAAACGGGAGTTCATTCATGCTGGCGGTGCCGACGGTTTCGCGGAAGCGGAACCAGGTGGCGGCGAGGAGCATGACGGCCTGGGTGGCGAGGGCGCGCTTGGGCTCGGACATGGCGCAGTCGAAGAGGAGGCGGCAGGGGGCGGTGACCTCGACCACGGCGCCGCCCGCGTCGATGGTGAGCGCGAGCGGTTCGGGGCCAGTGGGATACTCGGCCGTGGCCGAGACCACGTCGGGCATCGGCAGGCGAACCAGCCCCGCCGCCGAAACATCGAGCGCCCAGCTTTGCGGCAGGATCGCGCGGCCCAGCAGCCCGCCCCAGCCGTCGAGCCAGCCGATGGCGGCGGCGACGTAGCCCGCGAGAAGCTGCTCCTCTTCGGGGCCATCGGTGCGGCACTGCAGTTTCAGCAGGTCCATGTCGACCAGCTCGCCTGCCGGGGGCGTGACCAGGAAAGGCGTCATGCCTGCGACGCCGCCTTGTTGGCAGCCGCCGTGTCCGCCTTGTTCGCGGGCTTCGGCGCGGCCTTGTTCGCGGGCGCCTTGGCCTTCTTGGTGTCGGCGCCGTCGTCGTCACCAGCCTTTCCGGCAGACGCCGCCAGCACGCCCGCGCGCACCAGGTGCTTGACCGAGGCGGCATCGGCCTCGCGCGTGTCGCCCTGGGCATAGGGCCGGTCCCCGATATGGGGCCGCAGAACATCAAAACTCGCCATGGATATTGTCCTTTCGAAGAAATAGAAGGTGCGCCGCACGACTACCGCGCGGCGCGTTGAGATCACGGCGCGACCGGCGCGAGATCGCCATAGACGAAGGCCTCGGGCCGGTTGACGGCCAGCGCGATGCGCTCCTCGGCGAGGATCGTCACGAGGTTGCGGGTGAAGTCGTCATGGACGAAGCCGGTCTCGATGCGGGAATCCCACAGGTCATAGACCTGCGCGCCGAGCTTGAAGGCGCCGGTGAGGAACTTGCCCGCCGTGATCGCCTGCGTCTCGACCACCGGCAGCCGCCAGAGCGACGCCGCCGCTTCGCCCTTGGGCGCGCCGATGATATGGCGCCCGGTCGTGTCCTTGGTGAGCTCAATGGACGCCCAGTCGATCGGGTTCAGCACATGGCCCGTGGCCGGGAACTCGGCCAGCACCGCCTGCAGCATGGCGATGCGCAGCGTGTCGATCACCGTCAGATCCTCGGCCACCAGCTCGGGCGGCACGGTATAGGCCGAGGCCTGCGGCACGATCCCGTGCAGGTTCTGCCCCGTGCCGTCGCCGTGCAGGATCTGGTTCTCTTCGACCAGCGCGAGGCCGAAGAGCAGCCGCTGATCGATGAGCGAGCTCAGCATCGAGACATCGGCGAGCGCCTGTTTCGAGGCCTTCATCCAATGCGCGATCACCTTGGCCGAGGTGGTGATCAGCTCCAGCTGGATGTCCGAGCCGGGCTTCGCCGCGCCTTCCGCCACCGGCGCCGCGTTGTTGGTGAAGCCCGTCTCGCGGATATATTCCAGCGCGGCATTGTCGATGCGGCCGGGCGAGATCAGGTCGCGCACCGTCAGCCGGCGCTGCGGCAGCTCCTGCAGACCGGGCAGCCGCGTGCGATCCGTCGCCGCGCCGACCGAGCCCGCCGCATCCGTGGTGGACGTGGTGATCGTGGCCTTCACCGCCATATCGGCCTTGCCCTGACGCGGGCGGCCCTCGGCCCAGGACTTGAAGTCCTCGCTTTCCACGTATTGCGTGCCGATCGACTTCGCCTCGGCCTTGCCGTCGCCGCCACCCCGCGCGAGCTTCTGCGCCAGCTCGGTGACCTGCGCGCCGAGCTCGTTCATCTTGATGAGCGCCTCATCGGCATCGGTCTTGAGCGTCTCGGTCAGCTTCTCGCCCGCCTTGGCGCGCCCCAGCGCATCCTCGGCCAGCGCCTTGACCTGGTCGATCGCCTTCTCGTTGGCCGCCTTGAACTCGGCCGCCAGCTGCTCAGCCGTCTTCGTCTCTCCGGTCATGGAGATCTCCTCTATATATATAGTGTGTGATTGGTGGTTTTGGGTCGTGTCGTGTTGGGTGCGGGCGTCAGCCTGCGAGGGCCTGCAGGAAGGCAAGGCCGTCTGCCGCGTCGCCGGGATCCCCCCGGCCGTCAGGGTCGAGCCCCTTCAGGTGGAGGCGCGCGGCCCGCTCCGCCTGCGCCTTCGAGAGGCCGAAGCTCCCCTTCAGCAGATCCTCGAACTCCCGCTCCGTCAGCCTTTCCCCGGCCTTCAGCTTGTCCGCGAGCTCCAGCGCCCGGCGCCCGGACTTCACCGAGGCCACCGTCGCATGCTCATTGGCGCCGATGCTGACGACGGAGACCTCGCGCAGGTCGAGCTTCGTGAGCGTCCAGACGTCGCTGTCCTCGTCGACCTCGTAGCCCCGGATCCGGTAGCCGATCGACAGCCCGTCAATGTCGCCCGCCTTCAGGAGCTCATAGGCCTCGCGCGCCCGCTGCACGCCCATATTGAGCTGGCCCGAGACCAGGAGGCCCTTCTCGTCCTCCTGGGCCGAGGTCCATTTGCCGATCGGCTCGTTGGGATCGTGTTGCCAGAACATCTTGGGCATCGTGCCCCGCGCGGCATGCTCGGCCAGCGTCTCGGTATAGGCGCCCGGCGCGATGATATCGCCGTAGCTGTCGGGCTCGCCCCCGAAGGTCGAGGCATAGCCCTCGAACCGGCCCTTCTCGCTCAGCGTCTTGATGTCGAGAAGCGCGGCACCCGTCTTGGTGCGAAGCTCAGCTTCCATGGATCAACCTCTCCAGTTCCGTGATCGGCACGTTCTGTTTCTGCACCCGGGGGATCTCGCCCCCCTCGACGGGCGGCAGGTTCTCCCAGGCGCGCACCTCGTTGATGACCAGCCAGCCGCCATTGAGACCGGCATTGTAGAAAGACGCCCGCCCCGCGCTGTCGCCGCGCAACAGCCCTTCGAGATTGAACTCGACCGACAGCCCCGCCGCGCGCTCGGCCGGGGTGAGCAGCTGCTTGGACACCGCCTGCTCGATGCGCTTCAGCCGCCGGCGCAGCGTGAACTTCTGGAACAACAGCACCTGCTGCTCGACGCCCGTGGGCCAGCTGGTCGTGGCCGAGGAATGCTGCACCATGACCGGCGGCACGCTGAAGAACCGGCAGATCTCCTCGATCGAGAAGCCCCGCGTCTCCAGCATCTGCGCATCGACCGGGTTGATCCCCAAAGGCTGCCACTCGACCCCGCCCTCGGCCACGAAGGGACGCCCGGCATTGGCCGCGCCGGTGAACTGCTCGACCATCGCCGAGGACGCGACATCGCGCTGCTCGGGGCTGAGCCATTCCTTGAACTTCAAGAGCCCGCCCGGCCGCAGCCCGTTGCGGTAGATCCCCGCCGCCGTCGCATTCTCGGCCAGCGCCAGCGAGAAGGTCGCGCGCGCGAAGGTCAGCGTCGACATGCCGCCCAGCGGATCACCCCCGGGGCCGCGGATATGGAGGACGTCTTCCTCGCCCAGATCGTAGCGCTGTGCCTTGTCGCTCCAGCGGTAGCGCAGCGCGCCCGCCGCATCGCGGCGCACGCTGACCGCATCAGGCCGGATCGGCGTCAGCGCGACGATCTTGCCGCCCAGCCGATCGATCTTCGCGTAAGCATTGCCCCAGAGCTCGATCGCCTGGGTCATGAAGTCCCAGAAGTCGAGCGCCGTCTGATCGGCATTCGGGCTGTCATGCAGGATCGCATAGAGCGGGTGGTCGCGGCGCATCACACGCTTACCGTCTCGCCCGCTCCCGCCGTCCGACTGATAGACCTGGAAGGGCAGCGAGCTGATCGTGCCCGCGAGCAACCCGACGCAGCCCCAGACCGCCGAGAGCGCCATGCTCGACGTGGCCGAGACCGACATGCCCGCATCCATCGCCCGCGCGGTGGCATCGCGCCCGGTCCCGGAATGGGTGATGTCGAGCCGCCGCGCTCCGCCGATCAGCCCGGCCATCTTGCGCAAGAGCCTCATGCCGGCACCCCGGCGCGCTGCGCCGCGATCAGGCTCTCGAAGTAGCCCTCACGCCGCTTGCCCTGATCGGCCTCGGCCTGACGACACAGCGCCATCCCCGTGGCCATCGCCAGCGAGACCATGCCGTCGATCCGCCCGAAGGCGTTGGGTTTGTCGAACATTCGGTGTCCCGTCCGGTTCTCGGCGTAGACAACGCTCGCCGCCATGCTGTCGAGAAGCGGGTTCGGATGGATCCGGAACCGCTCCTCGTAGAGCCCCGCTTCCAGCTTGTTGATGCTGTCGGGCATCCACAGGTAGATTTCCTGCTGACCCTCGGGCAGCGCGCTGTCCTTCTCGAGGATCCGCTTCTGAAAGCCCTGCGGGTGGATCTCGACCGGCAGCACCGCGCCGATATCCGCCAGATGCTCCTGCAGCCGCTCCAGCCCGTATTGGTCGCAGGCGATGCGACGCGGCGCGAAGCGGGCGTTGATCCCCGCCAGCGCATCCGCGATCCAGGCGTATTTGAGCCGCTCGCCCGGCACCGCCTCCAGATGCCCCTGCGTCTCCCAGCCGAGGTAATCCGCCTGATCCTGCCCGGCCCTGAGCGCCAGCGTGTCCTTCGGCGTCCAGAACCATGTCCGCGCCGCAAACCGCTCGGCGTCGCGGGTCTCATCCAGCACCCAGACCAGCGTCAGCGCGGTGAAGTCGCGCGTCTGGCTGAGATCGAGCCCGCCATAGCAGGGATAGCCCGCCTCGATCATCGCCTCGGGATCGACCGCGCCCGCGCAGGCATTCCACGCCTCGCGCCGGATCGCCGCCGTCTGCGCCTGCGTCCATTCGCAGAAGTGCAGCCGCGCGATCCCGTTCCTCTTGCCCGGCATCATCCGCGCCTGCTTGACCTGCTCGGCCAGCCAATCCTCCTGGATCGTCACGCCCAGCAGCGGGTTGGCCTTGATCCAGCAGGCGGGATCCGTTTCCCAATCGTCGCCCTCATCGAGCGAACAGACAAAGGCGAAGGTGCGATCATCCTCGACGAGCCCTGCGGCGACATCGACCGCGTGCTTGTGCTCTTCCCAGCAGACCGACTTCTGGTCCGAGCCGCTGTTCGTGGCCATGCACAAGAGCGGCTGGCGGCGGAACTTGAAGCCGCGCTCCAGCATGTCGATCGTGTCGCGGCTGGGATGCTCATGCACCTCGTCGCAGAGCGCCGCATGCGGGCGGGGCCCGGACTGCCCGCCCGATTTGGTCTCGTTGGCAATCGGCTTGAAGAACCGCGCGCCGCCATCCTTGCCCCGGTAGCTCAGCTGCCAGACCGGGTTCTGGCCCTGCGACGCCACCTTGCTCGCAAGCTTCGGCGATTGCTCGACCATCGCCACCGCATCGCGGAACAGCACCGCCGCCTGATCCTTCTTGGCCGCGGCCGAATAGATCTCGGCGCGGGGCTCGCCATCGGCCACCATCAGGTAAAGCCCGATCCCCGCCAGCATCGGTGACTTGCCGTTGCCCTTACCCTCTTCGTCATAGAACCGCCGGAACCGGCGCAGGCCGGTCGCGCGGTGCTTCCAGCCAAAGAGCGAGCCCACGCGGAAGGCCTGGCTGGGATGCAAGACGAAGGGCACGCCCTCGAACTGCCCGCCATTGAGCCGCAGCATCTTGGCAAACCAGCCGATCACCCGCTTGGCGCCGTCGAGATCCCAGACGAGGCCGCGCTTCGGTCCCTCAATGAGATCGCGCAGATGGCGCGCGGCGGCGTTGCGCACATGCGGGCCGGCGATGATGCGCCCGGCCACGACATCCTCGGCCCAGGCGGTCACGGGATCGGCGGCGTAGCGCGGATCCTCAGCTGAAGCCATCGTCATCGTCGTCGAAGTCAAAGCCCATCTGCCCGCCCGCGCCGAGCGCGCGTTCCGAGGCGGGCGTCATGCCGAAGTCCGAGGCCAGCGCGCGGATCTGGCGCCAGGTCTCGTTGAGCTGGGCGATCTCGGGGCGGGCCTTGATCTGCTGGCCCTGCCGGCCCTGCGAGACATAGGTCTCGCCCAGCTCGTCGAGCAGCGTCTCGTAATGCTCATAGCGCGCGACCGAGCGGCAGAGCATGACGAACATCGTGACATTGGCGGTGTTGAGCGGGTGCTTGCGGGTGGCGAGGCACAAGGGCGGGGCCAGCCGGTCATAGATCCAGCGCACCCGCGTGGGCAGGCCCTCGGGGCGCAGCTCGGTTGCCAGCGCAACAGCGCGCTCCTGCAGGTTATGCCCGCCCGGGGCTTCCCCCTTCATCGGCACGACGTTCTGATCCGCTGGCCTGCGGCCCCTCGCCATCGCTAACCCTTTCCTGAGTGTGGCTTTTTGTCTTCAATTCGAGCTTTGCGCACAAAAACCCTTCCCCGCCGGTTCGCGGGCTCAGGCGCCTGAACTTTGACCCACCCCCCTGGGCTGGGGCGTCGGTGATCCGGTCAGCGGTTCGCGGGGTGGCGCGGATCGAGGGGCCAGCCATCGGCGCCCCTGGCATTCGAGAAGCCGCGCTGCTCGTCGCGCTGCTTGGTGATGTCGTGATGATCGGGGCACAGCGTCTGCCAGTTGCCCGGATCCCAGAAGAGCGCGAGATCGCCCCGATGCGGCACGATGTGATCGACCACCAGGAACCGCCGCCGCCCGTCGCGCTGGGTCTCGCCCGCGACAGTCAGGCTGCCATCGTTCAGGATCCCCGCCGCCCGGCACAGCCGGCAGACCGGCTCCACCCCCAGATGCGCCGCCCGCGCCCGGCGCCAGCCAGCCGTGCGGTAGAGCTTCGACAAAGGGTTGGAGGAATAGCGGGACATACCCCCGGAACGACAAAAGCGCCCGGCGTTTCCGCGGGGCGCTCTCTCAAAAGACGCAATGAAGGCGGGCTGAGCCTCGCGTTGCAACGGACCCTCGCCGCCCACCGGGATAGCATCTGTGCACTGCTGAGGTGTTAGGATGGCTACCGTGAGGCTATGCGGGCCAAGCTACGCAATCTGGTGATTCGCTGTCAACCCGTCTTTCTGAGGGCAACGAGATCGCGGTCCTGCGCCGTCACCACCCGGTCCGAGCCAAAGGCCCTGAGCCGGACGCGAACGTCGCCGGTGCCCTTGAGCTCGACCACCTCGCAGCTGACGCCTGCCATCGGTCCCGACCGGAAGAGCGCGCCCTGTCCAACCCGGAGTGCCGCTGCCCGTTTGCGCCGGGCCTGCTCGGTCGCGCGGGTATCCTCCAGATCCGCATCCGTGTTCCGCATGCCGTAGAGCGCGCGCAGGTCTGAGGGCACCAGCCGCGCCCAATGCCCGTCTCGCGCGGTCAGCGCCCCGAGGATATGCGGCAGCGCCTGCACCGCGTGCGGGATCGGCTCACCCGGAAACCGCGCGAACACATAGCCCGGCAAGTAGCGCGTGACGCTCTCGCGCGGCTTGCCGAACCGCACGACCCGCCGCCGCAGCACCGGGTGGAAGCCCGTCACGCCCCGCAGCCCCAGCCAGCGCTCGACAAAGCCCTCGCGCTGCGGCGCTACCCGCAACGCGTACCAGCCCGCCGTCCCGGGAATGGTGATCGGCGCGCGGCCCTCATCGAGGACGTAGTCCCCAACCTGCAGGCCCTCGCTGTCAAAAGCTTTGGCGTGGCTCATGCGGCACCTGCCGTGGCCGAGGCGGCACGCTCAGTCCGGACATGGTCGAGGAGCGCCAGCATCCGGTCGCGGCGCGTGAGATAGGCCCGGACCCATTCGGCCTCGCGCGGGTCGACATACCAGCCCGCCGCCTGTTTCTCGCTGACGATCTGGACGCGGCGCGCGGCGTCCTGCGCCTCGGCCAGCACCTTCGCGCGGGCCTGCGGTGTCGCGGGCGGGATGCGCTTGTCCTCGAAGTAATCCCAGGTCTCGACCAGCGTGCCGTCCTGCACCATGCGCTGCCCCTCGATCGACGCGAACCAGCTCAGAAGCTTCGGATCCTGCTCAAGGGGCAGTTTCTGACACAGATGGGCGAAGAACACGAAGGTTGCGCGCTCAGGCCAGAAGTTGCGGGCCTTGCCCTGTCCCTGCAGCCGCATCGAGCGGGCCAGAGTTTCCAGCGCATCGTCGCGCATATAGGCCAGCTCATCGGCGATCCGGTCCAGCGTCGCGCGCGCTTCGGCCTCGCCCGTGCCCTTCGGGAACCGGAAGCCCAGCGGATTGAACAGCAACCGACGCACCCGGTCGCGGTTCGTCTCGGTCGCCTTGCGCTCGTCGTGCCTGGTGTCTGCCTTGTCCATCCTCGCCCCCTTTCTCAGCAAATGCCCAACGTCTCGGCTTGCTCTGCCGTGATCATGTTCTCGACGATCAGGCATCGCCCGACCCGATCCGGGATCAGTCCCGGATCCACCGTTCCGCCCTCTCTCAGCCTCTCGGCGATCTGCTGCGCTCTGAACCGCTCATCGGGGTGGAAATAGGGCCTCGCGCCCACACGCGCGGGCGGGTGCGCCTCACGCGCGCCCGCGTTTCTTACGGTTCCCTTACGGTTAGTGTCCGGACGTCCGGACACGGCTTTGGCCATTTTCCGGACACGGCTTTGCGGGTTTTCCGGACACGGCTCGGCCCCTTTCCGTGTCCGGTTTCCGGACACGGCTCTGGGCGCGCGGGCGGGCTCTTCCTCGGGCAGAGCGAGCAGGTAGAGCGTCTTCTCCTGCCGCCTGGTGCGCCGGTCCGAGCGCTGGATGCGCTTGATCAGGCCCATCTCTTCGAGAGCCTTCAGATGGACGTTCAGCGTCGACCGCGCCATGCCGCATTGCTCGGCAAGACGGTCCTGTGACGGGTCACATTGCCCGGTATCGGCGTTGTGCCGGTCCGCCAGCGCCACCAAGACAAGCTTGGTTGCCGGTTTCAGACCAGACATCGAGAACGCCCAATTTGTCGCCTTGTGGCTCATGCCTTACCTCGAAGCGCGCAAAGCACCACCCGTGTCCGGAATCCGGACACGGCGCAGAGCGCAGGTCTCTGGAGACACGGCCGCAGGGCCGCGTCAGGTTTGTGGATCAGTCGGGCGGGTCAGCCGGGGGGATCACGCGATCCGCCGGCGCGCAGGGCCGGGACGACGAGGCTAACCATCACGGCCATCCCGCGACATAGACCGGCCCGTTGCGCGCCACGACGTCGCGAACATCCCGCTCGATCGCCGCGCTCGCGCGCCAGCCCGGGATGTCGGGCACGTAAACCGAATGCGACGCCGCCAGCATCGGCGCGCACCAGCGCAGCCAGGCGCCCGCATCGAGCGCCCATTCCGCCGCCGCCCGGATACCCCGATGCGCCTTGCGGTCCTCGATCATCGCCTGCATCTGCACCACGGGCGAGACCGCGCAGACGCCCAGCTCGGCGAGCTGGCGCGCCCACAAGGCCGCCGCATTGGCCGCCTGACGCGCCGCCGGCAGGTGGAACAGCCCGCCCGGCGCCGCGATCTCGGCATAGGGCGTGGCGAGATAGACCTGCCCATGCGTGCGCCGTGCCAGCGCCTCGGGCAACACGCCGAACCGCACCGAAGGCGCATGTTCCAGCGAGGTCCAGAAGTCCGAGGGTCGGGGCGCGGTGTCGGTATCGCGCGCCATCAGCCCATCCCCAAAGCAGCTTTGTAGAGGTCGAGCACCGCCTCTTCCTCGGCGATCTCGTCCGCGCGCTTCTTGCGCAGCGCCACGATCTTGCGCAGCGCCTTGGTGTCGTAGCCCCGCCCCTTGGCCTCGGCCATCACCTCCTTCTGCAGGTCGGCAATGTCCTTTTTCTCGGCCTCAAGGCGCTCATAGCGCTCGACAAAGCTACGGATCTCGTCCGCCGTCACGTCATAAGCGCCCTGCCGGACAGCCTCGTCCTCGGGCGTGTTCTTCATCGGCACCCCGCCCGCGCGCGGGGCGGGATCGGGATCGGGTTCGTCATCAAGCATGTCTGGGCCTTTCAATGTTGGAGGGGGTTCACCGGGGACAGCGGAAAAAGGCCCCCGGCGGCAGGCACGCCACCGGGGGGGTCCAACAGGGAACCGACGCGCAGACCCCGGCGCGCCCCGGGAGCCAGATCCCAACCCGGCAAATCCAAGTCGGCATCCCCGCGCCGCCGGGAGGAGGAAAGCAGCGCGGGGACGCCCTGGACCGGCCCGGGGGAGCGGGCGTGCCAATCGGAAAGAAAAGGGACCTGCCCGCGCGCCCCCGAGGGTGCACAACGGGCCGGCCAGTTGGCCGCACCATCCCCGCGACGGCGCGGATCTGCGGCAGACGCGCGCGGTGAGCAGGCCGCGCGACAGGCAAGGTAAAAAGGGGCGCGAGCCGCGCTCACGATACGGCGCCCCGGAACGGAACAACGACGCTTACGGGACGCGCTGGCATCATGAAGGGCTGTTCACCCGTTCCGAGGGGCCGCTTGCACAGCTCTCCCAGCCACCGGGTCAGGTCTTCGTCGGTCAGCCCGAATTCCCGCGAAACGGCAATGGCAGCGGTGAACAGCGCTTGCGCGATCTCCCCCGCTTCGTGCGCGTCGAAGTCGGCATGATCGGGGTAGAGCTCACCCGCTGCTGCATCCAGCGCCGCCTCGGCCGCGTCGACCATGCGCTCCGTCATGGAGAGGGCCATCACCGCACCCCCACGCGCAGGGCCGCAGCGAGGATCTCGCCCCGCCAGGCGAGCATGGCGCGCGCGGCGACGTCACCCGTGGGCACATGCAGCCCGTCGAGCCAGTTGCGCGCGGTCTGGACGCGGACGCCGAAGGCCTCGGCAACGGCATGCGGATCGGCGCCCCAGCGAGCCAGAAGGAAAGCCTGCCAGACCCGCGCGAAGCCGCCGCGCCAGGCGATCGGGTCGGGCAGAGGGCCAGCCGCGCGGACAGCCTGCCGCCCCCTGCCCCGCCCGCCTTCGGGCGCAAAACCATGGTATTGACGGGACACGGGCGCGGCCCGGCGCGAGGATGCACCCGAGGCAGCAACAAGACGAAGGGAGGTTTTGGTCATGAAGGATTTCCTTTCAGGCGGCGTCTTTGCTGAAATTTTCAGGCGGATTCGCCCGCATCCACGCGCGCATCCGGTCGACATTGATCATCGTCGGGCTGCTTCTGCCGGCCTTCCACGAATGCCAGACCCCACCGCCGTAACCGCAGATCTTGCGGATCACGGCTTGGGGCGGGCGGTTTGCGACCGCTGCATAGGCTTCGATTTCCGCGATGAGCTCTTCCATAGCGCGCAAAATGGGGACAAATCTCCCCTGCGGTCAAGGGATTATTTTCCTCATATCCACACTGCGCCGGGCGGGGTAAATTTTCCCCAATGAAAACAACCTTTCGCGACGCATTCATTCGGGAACTGGAGAAGAGCGGTCGCTCCCTGCGGGACGTGGCCCTGAAGGCCGGTGTCTCGTACGAGCAGGCGAAAAAATTCCGGCAAGGGAAGAGCAGCACCACCAACGCGGAAGACGCGGTCGCTCTTGCCGCCGCCCTGGGCTTCACCGTCGAGGATCTGCTGGGCGGTCGTATCCCTGCCGAGACGCCGTCGATTGCCGTTGCGGGCCGGGTCGGAGCCGGAGACAGCGTTTTCCTGGCGGACGATTACGCGAAGGGAGACGGGCTCTACCACATTGTCTGCCCCCCGCAGCTTTCGCCCTCAGGCATCGTAGGGGTCGAGGTTCAGGGCCAGTCCATGGCCCCTATCTATCATTCAGGCGACGTGCTGCTCTATTCGCGTGACGCTATGGGGGTGCCGACCGAGGCGCTCGACCGGATATGCATCTGCGAGGACGACGAACACCGCGTCTGGGTCAAGCAGGTGAAGCTCGGGACCGGACCGGGCCTTTTCCATCTGATTACTGCTAATCCCATGGGACAGAACCAATTCGACGTTGCACTTATCTGGGCTGCCCCCGTAAGAATGCACCTGCCGGTTGAGTTCGTCCGCAAGGTTTAGAAGTCGAATAATGAACAAGTACAGTACGGCCCGCTCGCTGATCGCGGTGCTGAGCATCATCGGATGGATCACGGTTGCCGCAGGAATCCTGTTCGCACTGGTACTGTATCAGTCGTCAGGTCTCAGACTCTCGATCCCCGTCATCATTTCGCTGGGCCTTGGCGGGCTTGCCCTGGTCGCGATTGCCCAAATGGCCACAGCGCAGCTCGATACAGCCGAGAATACCGCGGAAATGGTTGCCTTGCTGAAACAGTCCCTGGCGCGGCCTGACCCTGCGAAAGCGCCTCAGCCAGCAACCACACCGCCCCGGCGCGAACCACCAGTCAAAGCCCCGCCCGTCCCGGGCGACGTCGTGGAAATGCGCCATGGCAAGGACATCGTCCGCATCGAGAACGGTTACCGCGCCGAGGGCAAAGACTTCGCCACCATCGGCGGCGCGCGGGTCTGGATCGATGCGCAAGCCCTTCGCTCGGGCAAGTGACCTAGACCACCCTGCGCAAACACAGCATGCCACCACGGCCGAGGCGCCCGCCTTCGACCCCTCATCAGAGCATCACGATAGGGGATAATTTTCCCTTTTTATATTGACAGGGGATATTTATCCCCTAATGCTCCTCTTACCGAAAGAGCAGGAGCCACAGATGCCCACCCCCTCCAATCCCCGCACCACCACGACCCTGATCGACCCGCTGCACCCGCTCGAAGACGAGCATATGCGCAAGGTGCGTTGGGTTTTCCTGCGCCGGCGTCTCGCCGCGCAACGTGCCGCACGCGCCCGTCACCAAGGGGTTGCCTGATGGCGGGAGCATCCACCGCACGGCGGGTTCACGACAGGACCGGGATCCCTGATCCCGGCACCGCCCTTCCGCCGCTGTTTCACGGGGCCATCGCCGCCCTTGGTTGCGCGCCCCTCGTCACCCGGCGCCGTGTTCTGGCCGATCCCGCCCTACCCGCCGCCGCCCGCCGCACCGCCGCCCTTTGGCTGCTGCAGCACGGACAACCCCGCGACCACGCCGCCTCGAAACGCTTCCTGGCCGAGATCTCGGCCAGCTGACCACCTTGCCCGAGGTACGCCCATGACCGCCCGCGCCGCCATCACCGCCGCCGCCATGCGCGAAGCCATTGCCGCCGCGCGGGAAGGCGTGCGCATCACCATCAAGCCCGATGGCGAGACCATCATCGAGCCCGCGCTGCCCGCAGCGCAGGTGGCAAACGAATTCGATCTGATCGACATGAGGAAACGATGAAGCGGTCCCTGCCCGCCTATGTCTATCCGAAGGGCAAACGCGGCTACCTGTATTTCTGCCGGGGTGGCCAGACGACGCGCGTTCACTCTGTCCCAGGCACGGCCGATTTCGCGGCGGAATATGCCCTGCTGCTGAAAGGCCGCCCGCCCCTTCCGACCGGCAAGACCTTCTCGGCGCTGATCGCCAGCTACCGCCGCTCGCAGCGCTTCACCAAGCTGAAACCCCGGACGGTGTCGGATTACGACAAGGTGCTGGCCTTCATCGAGGACCGCATGGGCAAGCTGGATCCGGCCAAGGTCGAGCGCCGGCATATCGTCGGATGGCGTGACGACAACGCGGGGACAGTCCGCTTTGCCAACTACCTGGTCCAGGTGATCCGGGTGCTGTTCGAGCATGCGATCGATCTGGGCTGGCGCAATGACAACCCGGCCAAGGGCGTGCTGCTGATCCCGTCGCAGCGACCGAGGCGCGAGGCGTGGCCGCAGGAAAAGGTGCAGAAGTACCGCGAGGTTGCGACCGGCCCCGCAAGGCTGATCTTCGAGCTCTGCCTCGGCAGCGGGCAGCGCATCGGCGACGTGCTGCGGATGCGCTGGAACGACATCGAGGCGGGCGGGATCAACGTCCGGCAGGGCAAGACCGGGGCCGTGCTCTGGGTGCCCCTGACGCCCCATCTGCGCGCGGCGCTCAATGACACGCCGAAGCGTGGCCTGACCATCGTGAGCAACCCCGACGGGCGCCCCATGGCCTACAAGACGGCGCAGGGCCACGTCATGGCCACCCGCAAGCTGGCCGGGGCCGAGGCCCACGACATCCATGCGCTGCGCCATACCGCGGCGGCGGAACTGGCCGCGCTCGGCTGCAGCGATGAGCTGATCATGTCGGTCACCGGGCATTCCAGCGCCCGCATGGTGGCCCATTACGCGGGCGCCACGCGGCAACGCGCGCGGGCTACCGAGGCCCAATCCCGGCGCGGGAACAGAACGGGGCCGGAACGCGAACCTGGAAACAGCGGTTGAAACGGGCGCGAATTACCCTTGCAAACAAGCCGTTAAAGTGTTGAAAGAAAACGGTTAGGCCGCTTGCTGGAATGGTAGACAGACCGGACTTAAAATCCGTTGCCCGGATGGGCGTGTGGGTTCGAGTCCCACAGCGGCTACCATCTTGCGATCCGC
>NZ_CAXREX010000014.1:0-10035 GCF_964229645.1 Nioella sp.
CTGAGCGCCAATTTCTCGGACCTGCATCCGCCCCTCGACGATCACGAGGCGCTGGTAGCGGCGGACCGTTGCTATTTCTGCCACGACGCGCCCTGCATGACGGCCTGCCCGACCTCGATCGACATTCCGCTCTTCATCCGCCAGATCGCCACCGGCACGCCCGAGGCGGCGGCAAGAACGATCTTTGACCAGAACATCCTGGGCGGCATGTGCGCGCGGGTCTGCCCGACCGAGACGCTGTGCGAAGAGGTCTGCGTGCGTGAAACCGCCGAGGGCAAACCGGTTCTGATCGGCCAGTTGCAGCGCTACGCCACCGACAAGCTGATGGCGGCGGGCGTGCATCCCTTCACCCGCGCCGCCGCAACAGGCAAGCGCGTGGCCGTGGTGGGCGCGGGGCCAGCGGGTCTGGCCTGTGCGCACCGGCTGGCCATGCATGGCCATGACGTTGACCTTTACGACGCGCGCCCCAAGGGGGGCGGTCTCAACGAATACGGCATTGCCGCTTACAAGGCGGTCGGCGGCTTCGCGGGGTCCGAACTCGACTGGCTGATGCAGATCGGCGGGATCACCCTGCACACCGGCAAGGCGCTTGGCCGCGATCTGAGCCTTGAGGCGCTCAAGGCGGATCATGACGCGGTGTTCCTCGGCATGGGGCTGGCCGGCGTCAACGCGCTGCGCGCCGAGGGCGAGGACAAGGACGGCGTCGCCAATGCCGTCGATTTCATTTCGGACCTGCGCCAGGCGGGGGATCTCTCCTCCCTCCCCGTGGGGCGCAACGTGGTGGTGATCGGCGGCGGGATGACCGCCGTCGACGCTGCCGTGCAATCGAAGCTTCTGGGCGCAGAAAACGTCACCATCCTCTATCGCCGGGGCCGGGACGAGATGCCCGCAAGCCGGTTCGAACAGGATCTGGCCGCCGCCAAGGGCGTGCGGCTGGTGTTCAACGCGCGCCCCGTCCGGGTCACCGGAAACGGCACCGCCGCGGCGCTGGAGGCGGAATATACCCGCTCTGGTCCGAACGGGCTGGAGGGCACGGGCGAAACCTTCACGATTGCCGCCGACCAGGTGCTCAAGGCCATCGGCCAGACGCTCGAGGGCGCGCCCGAGGGGCTGGCCATCGAAGGCGGCAAGATCGCGGTGACCGGGGCCGGGCGCACCAGCCTGGCCGGGGTCTGGGCCGGGGGCGACTGCGCCTCGGGCGGCGAAGACCTGACCGTGACGGCGGTGGCCGAGGGCCGCGACGCTGCCGAAGACATCCACCAGACCCTGATGGGAGGGTAAGACAATGGCTGATCTCACGACGAATTTCCTGGGCATCAAGAGCCCCAACCCCTTCTGGCTGGCCTCGGCCCCGCCGACCGACAAGGAATACAACGTCCGCCGTGCCTATGACGCGGGCTGGGGCGGCGTGGTGTGGAAAACGCTCGGCTCCGAAGGGCCGCCCGTGGTGAACGTGAACGGCCCCCGCTACGGGGCCGTCTACGGGGCCGACCGGCGCCTGCTCGGGCTCAACAATATCGAGCTCATCACCGACCGCCCGCTGGAGGTGAACCTCGAGGAAATGACCCGCGTGAAGAAGGACTACCCCGATCACGCGCTCATCGCCTCGATCATGGTGCCCTGCGACGAGGCGAGTTGGAAAGCGATCCTGCCGCGCGTGGCCGAGACCGGTGCCGACGGGATCGAGCTCAACTTCGGCTGTCCCCACGGGATGAGCGAACGCGGGATGGGCGCGGCCGTGGGGCAGGTGCCCGAATACATCCAGATGGTCACCGAGTGGTGCAAGCAGTATTACGACCGCCCGGTGATCGTGAAGCTGACGCCGAATATCACCGATATCCGCTACCCGGCGCGCGCCGCCAAGGCGGGTGGGGCCGACGCGGTGAGCCTGATCAACACGATCAGTTCGATCACCTCGGTCAATCTCGACACGATGAGCCCGGAGCCCTCGATCGACGGCAAGGGCAGCCATGGCGGCTATTGCGGCCCGGCGGTGAAGCCGATTGCGCTGAACATGGTCGCCGAGATCGCCCGCGATCCGCAGACGGCGGGCCTGCCCATCAGCGGCATCGGCGGCGTGACCACCTGGCGCGACGCGGCGGAATTCCTGTCGCTCGGGGCGGGCACGGTGCAGGTCTGCACCGCGGCCATGACCTACGGCTTCAAGGTGGTGCAGGAGATGATCTCGGGTCTCAGCCAGTGGATGGACGAGCAGGGCTACAGCTCGATCGACCAGGTTGTTGGCCGCGCCGTGCCCAACGTGACCGACTGGCAGTACCTGAACCTCAACTATGTCGCCAAGGCCAAGATCGATCAGGACGCCTGCATCAAGTGCGGCCGCTGCTACATTGCCTGCGAGGATACCAGCCACCAGGCGATCTGGATGAAGGAAGGCCGGGTGTTCGAGGTCAATGACGCCGAATGCGTGGCCTGCAACCTCTGCGTCGATGTCTGCCCGGTCGAGAATTGCATCACGATGGAACGGATGGCGCCGGGCAGCGTCGATCCGCGCACCGGCAAGGTGGTCGAGGACGACTATGCCAACTGGACGACCCACCCCAACAACCCCTCTGCGCAGGCAGCGGAGTAAGGGGGCGGGATCCAGAGCGGATCCCGGTCGGAAACCGTAGCTGTTTCCGGTCGTGAAATCCGCGTCGGATTTCAGCCGGAGATCGCGCCGATCTCCGCTACGTTCGGGGCGCTCGCAGGAGCGCCCCGAGACGTTTCATCCCTTCCTCGATCATCGGGGCATCGGCGCAGGAGAAGCTGAGCCGCAGGGTGTTTTCCCCCGACCCGTCCGCGTGAAACGCACGGCCCGGCACGAAGGCCAGGTTCTTTTCCTCGATGGCACGAGCCAGCAGATCGGCCCCATCCACCCCGCGCGGTAGCGTCAGCCAGACGAACATGCCGCCCTCGGGCTTCGTCCAGGTCACGCCGTCCGGCATATGGCGTTCCAGCGCGTCCAGCATCGCGTCGCGCCGCGCCCCGTAGGCGGCGCGCACCTTGTCCACATGGGCGTCGAAACAGGCTTCGGCCACCCTGTGAATTGCCATCTGGTTGATCGTCGCGCTGTGCAGGTCGGCGGCCTGTTTCATCAGCACCAACTGCTGGATCACCGTGCTGGCCGCCACCACCCATCCCACGCGAAGGCCGGGCGACAAGGTCTTGGAAAAACTGCCACAATAGACCGTGCGGCAGGCATCGAGATCGCCCTTGCGCGCGAGTTCCAGCGCCAGGATCGGCGGCACCGGCGTGCCCTCGTAGCGCAAGGATTGATAGGCGGCGTCTTCCAGCACCATGCAGTCGAGATCCTCGGCCAGGTCGAGCAGCCGCTCACGCCCCGCCCGGTCCACGGTTTCGCCCGTGGGGTTGGCAAAATCGGGCGAGAGGTAGAGAAACTTGACTCGCCCGCCCGCAGCCTCTGCCGCGGCGCGATAATCCTCGGCCGGGCGATTTGTGCGGATATGCAGCCGGTCATAGCGCGGCTCGTAGGCGTTGAAGGCCCCGAGCGCGCCCATATAGGTGGGCCAGCCCACGAGCGCGGTGTCGCCGGGCGACAGGAAGAGCTTGCCAAGATAGTCCAGCGCCTGCTGCGATCCGCTGGTGATGAGCACGTTCTCGGCGCCGCAGGCAAGGCCGATCCTGGCCATCTCTCCCGCGATCCAGCGCCGAAGCGGCAGGTAACCTTCCGTGACCGAATATTGCAACGCCTGGCCCGGCGCCTCGGCCAGCACCTCGGCATAGGCCTCTGCGAATTCCGCCTTTGGAAACAGCGCGGCATCGGGAATGCCGCCGGCGAAAGACAGGATGCCGGGGCGGTCCAGAAGCTTCAGAAGCTCCCGGATTTCCGAGGCTTTCATCCGGCGCGTGCGGGTGGCGAAATTCTGGGCGAGACTCATCGGCGGGATCCTCCTCGACGGGAGACCTTACGCCGGGTCAAAAATAAGTCAATAAGATTGACCTAAAGGGCCGATGCGGACCTATTCGGGACGGATCAGCTTGGTAAAGAGCGTCTCCAGGAAGCCGCCTGCTTCGGCCAGCGGATCGTGCCCCGGACCAAGCACCGCGCGCACCTGCACGTCGAAATCGGCGTAGTGCTGCGTCAGCGCCCAGATCGAGAAGATCAGGTGATGGGGGTCCACGTCAGCGATCTTGCCAGCCTTGGCCCAGTCCCGGATCACGGCCGACTTTTCCTCGACCAGGTCGCGCAACTCGCCCTCCAGCGCCTCGATCATGCGCGGGGCCCCTTGCAGGATCTCGTTGGCAAACAGCCGGCTTTCGCGTGGAAAGTCGCGGCTGAGTTCCAGCTTGCGACGCACATATGTCAAGATCTCCGCGGCCGGGTCCCCGCCGGCATCCATGTCGCGCAAGGGGTCGAGCCAGGTCGTCATCAGCTGCGTCAGCAAAGTGACGTGAATGGCCTCCTTCGACGGGAAATAATACAGCAGGTTGGGCTTCGACAGCCCCGCTTCGCTGGCGATCTGGTCAAGCGTCGCCCCGCGAAACCCCTGGCGCGAGAAAACCTCCAGCGCGGCATCCAGAATCGCTTGGGTGTTCTTGCGCTGGATGCGGGTCCTGGGTTTCTTGACGGTCACGCTCATGCAGCCTCTTTTTCCATCGGTCTCATCCCTTCACCGGCCAAGCCTGGGGCACAGATGGCCTCGCCTGCCCGCAAACCGGGCGCTTTTCGCCCATTTGCCCGGCGAATGCACATTTGTCCCGGTTCAGCTTCTTGACTGACCATGTCCCTTTGATAGCGTGTTCTTGACCAGTTGGTCAAAACAGGAATGACGGGCCCGGGCACGTATCCGGGCCGCATGACAGGGAGAGATAGCATGTCCGCCCCCGGCGAGAACCTCAAGATCAATGGCGCCCGGCTTTGGGACAGCCTGATGGAGATGGCCAAGATCGGCCCCGGTGGGGCAGGCGGCAACAACCGCCAGACCCTGACCGATGACGATGCCAAGGGGCGCGCGCTGTTTCAGCAATGGTGCGAGGCCGCGGGCTGCACCATGGGGCTCGACGAGATGGGCAACATGTTCGCCCGGCGCGAGGGGACAGACCCCGACGCGCTGCCGGTCTACATGGGCAGCCACCTAGATACCCAGCCCACGGGTGGCAAGTATGACGGGGTGCTCGGGGTCCTGGGCGGGCTCGAAGCCTTCCGCACCATGAATGATCTCGGGATCAAGACCAAACATCCCATCGTGCTGGTCAACTGGACCAACGAGGAGGGCACGCGATTCGCACCCGCCATGCTGGCCTCGGGCGTGTTCGCGGGCAAGCACGGGCGTGACTGGGCCTATGACCGCGTCGACGCCGAGGGCAAACGGTTCGGAGACGAGCTGGAGCGGATCGGCTGGAAGGGCGAGGAAAAGGTCGGAGACCGCAAGATGCACGCCATGTTCGAGCTTCATATCGAGCAGGGCCCGATCCTGGAGGCCGAGGGCAAGGATATCGGCGTCGTGACCCACGGACAGGGGCTGCGCTGGATCGAGTGCACGGTGACGGGCAAGGAAAGCCATACCGGCTCGACGCCCATGCATATGCGCAGGAATGCGGGCCGCGGTTTGGCCCTGATCACCGAGCTGGTGCACGAGATCGCGATGAAGAATCAGCCCAATGCAGTGGGCGCGATCGGCCATATCGACGTCTACCCCAACAGCCGCAACATCATCCCCGGAAAGGTTGTCTTCACCGTCGACATGCGCACCCATCTGCTCGACAAGCTCAACGCGATGGTGGACGAGTTGATGGAGCGTGCGCCGAAGCTCTGCGAAGAGATCGGCGTCGAGTTCTCCTGCGAGATCGTCGGACAGTTCGACCCGCCCGCCTTCGATGAAGGCTGCGTGGGGGCGGTGCGCGACGCGGCCGAGCGGCTTGGCTATTCTCACATGGACATTGTGTCGGGCGCGGGCCACGATGCGTGCTGGATCAACGACGTGGCCCCCACGGCGATGATCATGTGCCCATGCGTCGACGGCCTGTCCCATAACGAGGCCGAGGAAATCAGCCCCGAATGGGCCGAGGCCGGCGCCAATGTTCTGTTCCACGCTGTCGTGGAAACCGCGGAGATTGTTGGATGAATCACAAGTATCTCGTAGCTGCCGGCCTGTGTGTGTTGAGCTTGGGCGGCTGCGTCGGAACCAGCACGACCCCCACCAGCCGGGACCAGGTTCCCGCGCTGGTCTGGGCGCGCGTGCCGGGCTCCACCCCGCTCAACGAGCTGTTGCAGGGGCCTGATGGCTGCTTCTGGTACCTGCGTCACGGGCCGCTGGAAACCGTCTGGGTTCCGGTCCGAGATTCCGAAAGCATCCCGGTCTGCGACCCGCCGCGCCCGCGGCCCGAGGGTGTGTGACCGCAGCGGAACGACAAGATGACCGCCCTGCCGCGAGCGCGGGGCACAAGATGACAGGGAGTAGAAAGACATGACCACGAAAGTCATCAAGGGCGGCACCGTCTGCACCGCCGACCGCACCTGGAAGGCCGATGTGCTGATCGAGGGCGAGACCATCAAGCAAATCGGCGAGAACCTGACCGGTGACGAATATGTCGACGCCGAAGGCGCCTATGTGATCCCCGGCGGCATTGACCCGCACACCCACCTGGAGATGCCCTTCATGGGGACCACGGCGGCCGAAACCTTCGAATCCGGCACCTGGGCGGCGGCTGCTGGCGGCACCACGATGCTGATCGACTTCTGCCTGCCGGGCGAGGATGGCTCGATCAAGAACGCGATCCATGAATGGCACCGCAAGTCGGCCCCGCAGATCTGCGCCGATATCGGCTATCACATGGCGATCACCGGCTGGAATGAAAGCATTTTCAACGAGATGAAGGACGCCGTCGACATGGGCGTCAACTCGTTCAAGCATTTCATGGCCTACAAGGGCGCGCTGATGATCGAGGAGGACGAGATGTTCGCCTCGTTCAAGCGCTGCAAGGAACTGGGCGCGCTGCCCATGGTTCATGCCGAAAACGGCGACCTCGTGGCCGACATGCAGCAGGAAATGCTGGCCAAGGGCATTACCGGGCCCGAGGGTCATGCCTATTCGCGCCCGCCTGAATTCGAGGGCGAGGCTGCCAATCGCGCGATCACCATCGCCGATGCCGCGGGCGTGCCCCTTTACATCGTTCATGTCTCCTGTGAGCAGGCGCATGAGGCGATCCGCCGGGCGCGTCAGAAGGGCATGCGCGTTTACGGCGAGCCTCTCATACAATTCCTAACGCTCGATGAATCGGAGTATTTCAAGGGCGACTGGATGCACTCTGCCCGCCGGGTGATGAGCCCGCCCTTCCGCAACAAGGAACACCAGCAAAGCCTCTGGGCCGGTTTGCAGAGCGGCTCGTTGCAGGTGGTGGCCACCGACCACGCCGCCTTCACCAGCGAACAGAAGCTGATGGGCAAGGACAATTTCTGCCTGATCCCCAATGGCTCGAACGGGCTGGAGGAACGGCTGGCAGTGCTTTGGACCGAAGGGGTCGAGACCGGCCGCCTGACGCCCAACGAATTCGTCGCGGCAACGTCAACGAACGTCGCCAAGATCCTGAATATCTACCCGAAAAAGGGTGCGATCGTGGAAGGGGCGGATGCTGACATCGTGGTCTGGGATCCCAAGATTTCCAAGAAGATCAGCGCCTCCAACCATCACTCGGTGCTGGACTACAACGTCTTCGAGGGCTTCGACGTCAAGGCGCAGGCGCGCTATACGCTCAGCCGTGGCGAGGTGATCTGGGCCTGGGGCCAGAACAGCCAGCCCAACCCCGGCCGGGGCCGTTTCGTGCCGCGCCCGGCCTTCCCCTCGGCGCATGAAGCGCTGTCGAAGTGGAAGGAACTGACCGCGCCCAAGCAGATCCACCGCGACCCGATGAATATCCCGGCAGGGATCTGAGGCGGATCAGGGGACGAGGGCGTCGAGATGGGGCAGCAACACCACGCTTTCCTGCTCATGCGGGTCGGTTCGGGCGATCACCGCCTGCGCCGGCTCGTCGCCCGGATTGAGCGGCAGATGCGGCACGTCAGCGGGAATGTAGATCAGGTCGCCCGCATGGGTTTCCATGCAATGTTCGAGGCTTTCGCCCCAGTACATGATGGCCGATCCCGAGATCACGTAGATCGCGGTTTCGTGGGTGGCGTGCTTGTGCGCCTTGGCGCGGCCACCCGGCGACACCGTCAGAAGATGCATGCAAATCGCCTGGGAACCCGTTGTTTCCTTTGCGATTCCTTCGAAGTAGCTAAAGCCCTGCTTGCCCGAATAAGTCTGGCCTGGCCGCAGCTTGATGCAGGTCTTGGGCATGGTCTGGTCCATGTGGGCCTCTTGCAGATTGAGCGCCGGACTGGCGCGAGGAGAACTGAACCATAATGATGGCAGAACAGGCAAACGAAACCGCCGCCGCGCCGGTGATCAGGGCCGAGGGGCTGAACCTCGTCTTCCAGACGAATGACGGGCCCGTACACGCGCTCAAGGACGTGGACCTGGAGATCGGCAAGGGCGAATTCGTCAGCTTCATCGGCCCCTCGGGCTGCGGCAAGACCACCTTCCTGCGCTGCGTGGCGGCGCTGGAACAGCCCACGGGCGGGCGCCTGACCGTCAATGGCATGACCCCTGACGAGGCCCGCCGCAACCGCGCCTATGGCTATGTCTTCCAGGCGGCGGGGCTCTACCCGTGGCGCACCATTGCGGGCAATATCAAGCTGCCGCTCGAGATCATGGGCTACAGCCGGGCCGACCAGGAAGACCGCGTGAAGAACGTTCTGGAACTTGTTGATCTGGAAGGGTTTGGCAAGAAGTTTCCCTGGCAGTTGTCGGGCGGAATGCAGCAACGCGCCAGCATCGCGCGGGCGCTGGCCTTCGATGCCGACATCCTGCTGATGGACGAGCCTTTCGGGGCGCTCGACGAGATCGTGCGCGACCATCTCAACGAGCAGCTCCTGCAGCTCTGGGCGCGCACCGACAAGACCATCGGCTTCGTCACCCACTCGATCCCCGAGGCGGTCTATCTCTCGACCAAGATCGTGGTGATGAGCCCGCGTCCGGGCCGGATCACCGACATCATCGACAGCCCGCTGCCCAAGGAACGGCCGCTCGATATCCGCGATACACCCGAGTTCCTGGACGTGGCCCACAGGGTGCGGGAGGGGCTGCGTGCCGGTCATGCCTATGACGATTGACGCCCTGAAACAGGGGGGCGCCCCCCGTACACCCCCCGTGCACCCCCCGTGCACCGGGCGTGCAGACGAAACCGCCGGGGCGGGCGCGCTCAACGACGGGCGGATCGCCCCCCGGATGGAGGCCCTGCGATGAGGAGCCTGCTGCCGATCCTGACCGTGGTCGCGGCCATCCTGGGCCTGTGGTTGGTGGCGGTCGCACCGATGAATTTCCGCCTTGCGCTCGATGCGGCGACCCGCGCGGGCGACCCGGTGGTGCCTGCCACCGTGCAGGAGCAGGGAGAAACCGGGCTGGTGCGGCTGATGCTGGACAATCCGGGCCTGTGGTCTGCCGCCTTCGAGTTCGAGCGTCCGCGCCTGCCGCAGCCGCAGGCGGTGCTGATGGAAATCTATGACAACACCGCCGGGCTGATCCGGCGCTGCGAATGGCAGGGCTTTGCGGCCGACCGGGACAACTGGACCCCGCTGTCGGACGGGTGCCTGCGCGTCGTGGCCCATAACCGCAGCCTCCTGTTCCATTCCTGGCAGACCCTGGCCCCCACCTTGCTGGGATTTGCCATCGGCACCGGGCTGGGCGTGCTGCTGGCGGTGGGGATCGTCTACAACCGCACCATGGACCTGTCGGTCATGCCCTGGGCGATTGCCAGCCAGACCATTCCGATCCTCGCCATCGCGCCGATGATCATCGTGGTGATGAACGCGGTGGGCATCCAGGGGCTGCTGCCGAAATCGCTGATCTCGTCCTATCTGAGCTTCTTTCCGGTGGTGGTGGGCATGGTGAAGGGGCTCAGAAGCCCCGGGCCGATGGATATCGACCTGCTGCGCACCTATTCGGCCAGCGGGCCGCAGGAGTTCTGGAAACTGCG
>NZ_CAXREX010000015.1:0-3504 GCF_964229645.1 Nioella sp.
GCCTTTCACGCCCCGCGCGGCATGCTCGAATTCTGGATCGACCCGGACAGCCCCTACCACAAGCCGCCGCTGGCCACCGACAAGACGCTGGTGCTGTTTTGCGCCAGCGCATGGCGCTCGGCGCTGTCGGCGAAAGCCTTGCAGGATATGGGATTGGAGACCGTGGCCGAGATCGACGGTGGTTTCACGGCCTGGCGTGCCGCCGGGCTGCCGATCGACTGAAGCTCAGTTCAGCTGGAATTCCAGCGGGTAGCGTCCATCGCGGAACTCGCCGAAAAGATCGCCCAGATCGGGGTGATCGACGGGTTCGCCGGTGTCATCCAGAACCAGGTTCTGTTCGGACACATAGGCAACGTAGTAGGACTGATCGTTCTCGGCCAGCAGGTGATAGAAGGGCTGTTCCTTCGACGGGCGTGACTCAGGGGGAATCGCGTCATACCATTCCTCGGTGTTCGAAAACTCCGGGTCCACGTCGAAAATAACACCGCGAAACGGGTGTTTACGGTGTCTGACCACCTGACCGAGTGTGTATTTTGCGTGCGTCTTCAGCATCGCGTTGCGCCCCCTTGCCCCTCCAACTAAACCCCCGGCCGGGGGCTTGTCCATCCGCGACCAGCCGAATCACGGGAAACAGATTGTGAACCTCGTTCTGACAGTCCTGGAAATCGTCGCGCCGGTCTTCCTGTTGGCCAGCGCCGGTTTCAGCTGGAAGAAACTGGGCTTCGACTACCCGGTGGAATTCGTGACGCGGCTGGCGATGACCTTCGCCGTGCCCTGCCTGATCTTCACCGCATTGATGCAGACCGAGATCGATCCGGCAGCGCTGTCCACCATGACCATCGCGACCTTCGTCAGCTACGCGGTGATCGGCCTGCTGGCATGGGGACTGATCCGGGTTACCGGGTCGGACCGGCGCACCTTCCTGGCGCCCACGATCTTCGGGAATACCGGCAACCTGGGTCTGCCGCTGGCGGTCTTTGCCTTCGGTGAAGCGGGGCTCGGCTACGCCATCGTGATCTTCGCGATCATGGCGGTGCTCTCTTTCACCGTGGGCATCCGCATGGTGTCCGATGACGCTTCGGTCAAACGAGTCCTGCGAGAGCCGATGAGCTGGGCCACGCTCGCGGGGGCCCTCGTTCTGTGGCAAGGCTGGCAGACGACGCGCTGGCTGAGCCATTCGCTGGAACTGGCAGGACAGTTGGCGATCCCGCTGATGCTGTTCACGCTTGGCGTTGCGGTGGCGCGACTGACACCCAGGGGTGTTGGCCGCGCCATGCTGCTGTCGCTGGCCAAGCTGCTTCTCTGCGTGGGGGCGGCTGTCGGGGTCGGGCTGGCCTTTGGGCTGGAAGACGTGGCCTTCGCGGTTCTGGTCGTGCAGATGGCAACGCCCGTGGCCGTCACGGCCTATTTGCTGGCCGAACGCTATCGCGCCGATGCCGATGCCGTGGCCGGCTACGTGGTCATTTCGACACTGATGAGCGTGCTTTCGCTGCCGGTTCTTCTTTATTTCCTGCTCTGACAGTTTTCCCCAGGCCCAAAATCGGGTAAGCTTGGGGTAATAAACAAAAACTCGAGCAGGCAGATTTCATGACACGCGCGATTCTTCTCGTGCTGCTTTTGGCTGTTGCCGGTTGTGGCGGCGGCCCGCGGCCCCCACGCAATCTCGACAACGCTTGTATGATCCTGCGCGAACGTCCGGACATCGCCCGGGCCACGCGCGCGGCGGAACGCGAATGGGGCATTCCACCCCATGTTCTGCTGGCAACGATCCATCAGGAAAGCAGCTTCGTTCACGACGCCCGGACCCCGCATCGTTTTGCGCTCGGGATCATCCCGCTTGGGCGCCAGAGTTCCGCCTATGGCTATAGCCAGGCGCTGGACGGCACCTGGGATGACTACCGGCAGGCCACCCGCAACCGGACGGCGCGCCGAACCAACATCCACGACGCCGCCGATTTCATGGGCTGGTACATGAACCGTTCTGTGGAACGGCTCGGCATCGCCCCTGACGACGCGCGCAACCAGTATCTGGCCTATCATCAGGGCCACGCGGGCTATGCGCGGGGCAGCTATCGCGGGCAGACATGGCTGCTGCGCGTGGCAGACCGCGTCGACAACCGGGCCGAGATGTACGAAGGCCAGTTGGCCAGCTGCCGCCGGTGACGGAAGGCGCGCGGCTGGCGGTCAATCCACCAGCCCGCGTTCCCGCAATTCCAGGGGAATGTTGAAGTAGCGCGACGGTATGGTTCCGTCGCGGCTCAATTCACCCAGGATCACCGTGGTCTGAAATCCGGTGGAATCGGTCACAACCCATTGCCGCAACTCCACCGGGTCTCCGGTGAAGACGAGGGTGATCGTTCCGATGTCGGGTTCGTCCGGATCCTGCGCCACGACGCGGGTCGAAGTCTCGTCTGCCTCGTGGGCAACGATCATGTCGGATTGCCCAAGATCAACCGTGCGGGCCAGGATCAGGTTCAGCGGTGTGCGGCTGAGCGGATACTGTTCCGGCAGCGTGTTCGAACGCCCGTCAAAGATCGCAACCTGCCCGCCCCCGGCCATGACCATAAGGTCTTCACCATCGTATTCGAAACGCATCCGGCCCGGTCGCTGCAAGTAGAGCGTGCCGGTCGAGATCGCGCCATCCTCGGTGATTTGCGTAAAGCTCGCCTCTGCGGTGCGCAGATCGTTGAGATAGGCCGAAAGATCCGACAGCGGGATCGGATCATCGGCAAGGGCTGGCAGGGTGGAGGCGGCCGAAAGGGCCGCCGCAAGGATCAGGTTCTTCATGTGTCCCATCTAATCACGCCAGCAGCGCTTTGCACCTCACGTCCGCGCGATAGGGCGGATTACTGCTCAGGCACCAGCACCTCTCGCTTGCCCACGTGGTTGGCCGAACTGACGACGCCTTCATCCTCCATCTGTTCAACCAGCCGCGCGGCCTTGTTGTAGCCGATCGCCAGCTTGCGCTGAATGTAGGAGGTCGAGCATTTGCGGTCCTTGATGACGATGGCAACGGCCTGATCATACAGAGCATCTTCGCCGGTCGTGTTGCCGCCAAGGCCAAGCACCGCATCGATGTCGCTTTCCCGTTCCTCGTCGGGGCCATCCAGAACACTGGCCGCGTAGTCGGGCGGGCCGAAGCTCTTGAGGTGGCTCACGATTTCCTCGACTTCCTCGTCGCTGACGAAGGGTCCGTGGACACGGGTGATCTTGGCGCCACCGGCCATGTAGAGCATGTCACCCATACCCAGAAGCTGTTCGGCCCCCTGTTCACCAAGGATGGTGCGGCTGTCGACTTTCGACGTGACGTGGAAGGAAATCCGCGTCGGGAAGTTCGCCTTGATCGTGCCGGTGATGACGTCGACCGACGGGCGCTGTGTGGCCATGATGATGTGAATGCCGGAGGCACGCGCCATCTGCGCCAGGCGCTGGATGCAAGCTTCGATTTCCTTGCCCGCGACCATCATCAGGTCGGCCATCTCGTCGACGATGACGACGATATAG
>NZ_CAXREX010000016.1:0-2706 GCF_964229645.1 Nioella sp.
GGCGGGGCTGCCCGTCTTCGCCCGCGTGG
Source organism: Nioella sp. (assembly GCF_964229645.1). Taxonomy (GTDB): domain Bacteria; phylum Pseudomonadota; class Alphaproteobacteria; order Rhodobacterales; family Rhodobacteraceae; genus Nioella. Next base: position 30 of record NZ_CAXREX010000016.1, read on the forward strand.
AGGACCTGCCCGAGGCACCGGATGCCGTCTTCATCGGGGTCAACCGGCATGTAACGGTCGAGGCCGTCGGGCTTCTGTCCCGGATGGGGGCGGGCGGCGCGGTGTGTTTCGCAAGCGGTTTTGCCGAGGCCTGGGCAGAGCTTGCCGACGGGCCAGCCTTGCAGGAGGAGCTCATCGCCGCCGCGGGAGACATGCCCATCGTGGGGCCCAACTGTTACGGGTTTCTCAATGCGCTTGACGGGGCGCTCTTGTGGCCTGACCAGCACGGGCTGGTGCCCGTCGATAGCGGCGTGGCGATCGTGACGCAAAGCTCCAACATCGCGTGCAACCTGTCGATGCAGGCGCGCGGGCTGCCCATTGCCTATATCATGACGGCGGGAAACCAGGCGCAGACGGACCTGGCCCAGATCGGGCAGGGGCTGTTGGCCGATCCGCGGGTCACCGCCCTGGGGCTGCACATCGAGGGGATTTCCGACATTCGCGGCTTCGAGACCCTGGCGGCCACGGCGCGCGCATTGGGCAAGCCCATCGTCGCGGTAAAGGTGGGGGCGAGCGAGCAGGCGCGCGCGGCGACCGTGTCGCACACGGCCTCGGTCGCGGGCTCGGATGCGGGCGGTCGGGCTCTGCTGGCGCGGCTCGGGATCGCGCAGGCGCGCACGCTGGCGGAGATGCTGGAGGCGCTGAAGCTTCTGCACGTGGGCGGGCCGCTCGGCTCGAACCGGATTGCCTCGCTGTCCTGTTCGGGGGGTGAAGCGAGCCTGATGGCCGATGTGACGCTTGGCACCGGGCTGGTCTATCCTCCGCTCGACCCCGGTCAGCGCGCGGCGCTGGCCGAGGCGCTTGGGCCCAAGGTGGCCCTGGCCAACCCGCTGGATTACCACACCTATATCTGGGGCGACCAAGAAGCGACCACGCGGTGCTTCACGGCGATGATGCAAGGCGATCTTGCCATGGGCTGCGCGGTGCTGGACTTCCCGCGCCCGGATCGATGCGATGCGCGCGACTGGATGAAGGTGGTTGAGGCCATTGCCGACACGCAGGCCGCGACGGGCAAGCGGATGTGCATGGTGGCCAGCATTCCCGAATGCATGCCCGAGGCGGTGGCCGATGCGGCTACGGCGCGTGGGATCGTGGCCTTCAGCGGCATGGCCGAAGCACTGGCCGCGCTCGATATCGGGGCCTGGCTCGGGGCGCGGCAGGGGATGCCCGATCCGGTGCTTTTGCCTGGCGATCCGGTGGGGGCCAAGACCTTGACCGAGGCAGAGGCCAAGGCGGCGCTGGCAGGGCATGGGCTGCGGGTGCCCTATTCGGGGCGCGCGGGCGGCGCGGCCGAAGCGGCGGCGCTGGCAGGCACGATGGGCTTTCCCGTGGTTCTGAAGGGCGAGGGCATCGCCCACAAGACGGAGGCCGGGGCGGTGGCCCTGAACCTTGCCGACCCCGAGGCGGTGGAAGCAGCCGCAACCCGGATGCAGGCGGCGTCTTTCCTGGTCGAGGAAATGGTGACGGGCGCGGTGGCCGAGCTTCTGGTCGGTGCCGTGCGCGACCCGGCACATGGTTTCGTCCTGACGCTCGGGGCCGGCGGCGTGCTGACGGAAATCCTGCGCGATACCGTGTCCCTGCTGGTGCCTGCATCCCGCAGCGAGGTCCGGGATGCCTTGAAAAACCTGAGGATTTCCCCGCTTCTGGCTGGCTATCGCGGGGCTCCGGCGGCTAATATCGATGCTGTGCTCGATGCCGTGATGGCCGTTCAGGGCTTTGTCGAGGCCCAGGCTGCGCGGCTGGAGGAAGTGGAGATCAACCCGCTGATATGCACCCCGGCAGATGCCATCGCAGCCGATGCGCTGATCACAATCGGAGAGGACAGATGACAGAAAACCCCATCCGCACGGAACGCCGTGGCCATGTGCTGGAGGTCACGCTGGACCGGCCCAAGGCCAATGCGATCGACCTGAAGACCAGCATCATCATGGGCGATGTCTTCACCGAGTTCCGCGACGATCCAGACCTGCGCGTGGCGATCGTGACGGGCGGCGGCGAGAAGTTCTTCTGTGCGGGCTGGGACCTCAAGGCCGCCGCCGATGGTGACGCGGTCGATGGCGATTATGGCAAGGGCGGTTTCGGTGGCTTGCAGGAGTTGCGCGGGCTGAATAAGCCCGTGATTTCAGCGGTTAACGGGATCTGCTGCGGTGGCGGGCTGGAACTGGCGCTGTCTGCGGATATCATCCTTGCGGCTGAGCATGCGAGCTTCGCGCTGCCGGAAATCCGCTCGGGCACCATTGCGGACGCGGCCAGTATCAAGCTGCCCAAGCGCATCCCCTATCACATCGCGATGGAGATGCTGTTGACGGGCCGCTGGCTTGATGCCGAGGAGGCCGCGCGCTGGGGTTTCGTGAACCATATTTACCCGGCAGATCAATTGCTTGCCAAGGCGCGCGAGATGGCAGACCTGCTCGCCTCGGGGCCGCCGCTGGTCTACGCGGCGCTGAAGGAAATCGTACGCGAATCCGAGGACCTGAAGTTCCAGGATGCGATGAACCGGATCACGCAGCGCCAGCTCAAGACGGTGGATGTGCTCTATGGTTCCGAGGACAACCTGGAAGGCGCCCGCGCCTTTGCCGAGAAACGCGATCCGGTCTGGAAGGGGCGCTGACGCAGCGCGCCGTCAGGCGGGCTGCCG
>NZ_CAXREX010000017.1:0-2211 GCF_964229645.1 Nioella sp.
CGCCGACTATCGTGCTTCCGACAAACGCCTGCCGCAGCGAAAACTGAAGTGCCAGGGCCCCAGGCGCCACGTTGTTTTCTGCACGGGCGGCTTCGATCCGCTTGACGGGGGCAAGAGCGGCGTCGTCCACAACTTGATACGTGATGCATTTCACCGTGTCGCTGCCCTTGGCCAAAACACCACCCGCAAAGGGGGCCGCGTTGAATATGGTATTTCCTTTCTGCCTGGCGCTGCCGAAGACGCTCTGAGCCGAGCGGCTGACGGCATGCCCGGCAGGGCCGATTGCCAGCCCCGACTCCAGCCTCGTTGGTGATTTCCGTTTACAGCGCCAAGGTTTCCGGCCCTAATTCCTGCAAGCCTGCATCAGGGGGAACCGCCATGACCGTATTCCGCAGCCCGCTGCCCGATATCGCCATTCCCGATCTCTCGATCACCGAGTTGTTGATGCGCGATCTCGGGACCCGGCCCGACGAGGTCGTGCTGGTCGATGGTCCCTCCGGTCGCGAAATGACGGCAGGCGCGCTGATGGCCGGGATCAAGGCACTTGCGGGCGGGCTGAGCGCGCGCGGTTTCGGTCCCGGTCAGACGGTGGCGCTGCTGTCGCCCAACATCCCCGAGTTCTGCCTTGTCTACCACGCGGTGGCCTGGGCGGGGGGCACGGTGACCACGATCAACCCGACCTATACCGCGCCCGAAGTGCGCCACCAGTTGCAGGACTCGGGCGCGAGCCTGCTGATCACCGTGCCGCCCTTTGCCGACGTGGCAACAGAGGCTGCCGAGGGCACTGGCATCCGGGAGGTGGCCGTGATCGGCGCGGCACCGGGGCTGACCCCGCTTGCCGATCTCATGGGGCCGCCGCAAGAGGCGCAGGCCCCCGTGGATCTTGACCGGCACATCCTCGTGCTGCCTTATTCCTCGGGCACCACGGGCCTGCCCAAGGGCGTCATGCTGACCCATCGCAACCTTGTGGCGAATGTCTGCCAGATCCAGGCCGTGCGCCCTGTTGAGCAGGGCGAATGGACCGTGGGTTTCCTGCCCTTTTTTCACATCTACGGCATGACGGTCCTGGTCAATCTCTACCTCGGCAATGGCGGGCGGATCGTGACCATGCCGCGCTTCGACCTCGAGCTTTTCCTCAAGCTCATCCAGGACTACCGCACCCCGCAGGCCTATGTGGTGCCGCCGGTCGTGCTGGCCATGGCCAAGCACCCGCTGGTCGACCAATATGACCTCTCGGCCCTGCAATACGCCTTTTCAGGTGCCGCGCCCCTTGGCGCGGATCTTGCCGAAGCCCTGCACGCGCGGCTCGGGGTGCGTTGCGAACAGGGTTACGGCATGACCGAGATGAGCCCGGCCAGCCATGTCTCGCCCAAGGGCAAGGGCAAACCCGGCGCAGCAGGGATCACCGTGCCCAATACAGAGTGCCGCATCGTCGATCCGGACAGCGGTCAGGACCGGGGGCCGGGTGAAGAAGGCGAGCTATGGGTGCGTGGACCGTTGATCATGACGGGGTATCTCAACAACGCGGACGCCACGCGGCAGACGCTGACCGAGGATGGCTGGATGCGCACGGGCGACCTGGCCATGTTCGATGACGAGGGCTACTGCACCATCACCGATCGCCTGAAGGAACTCATCAAGTACAAGGGCTTCCAGGTTGCCCCCGCAGAAGTGGAAGCTGCATTGGTGACCAGCCCCGACATCACCGATGCGGCCGTGATCGGCGTGGCCGATGACGAGGCCGGCGAGGTGCCGATGGCCTTCGTGGTGCCCGCACCGGGGGCCGACGTGACGCTGGCCAGCGTGCAGGCCCATCTCGAAGGGCGACTGGCCCATTTCAAGCAGGTGCGGCGCCTGCAGGTGGTCGAGGCGATCCCGAAAAGCGCCTCGGGCAAGATCCTGCGCCGGATGCTGCGCGATCAGGTGGCGGACTGACGCGCCGCCGTCGCTTCGCGCATCCTGACCAACGCTGCCAGCAGCGCATTCAGCGGGGCCGACAGGCCAAGCTGGTTGGCGCGTGACACAACATGGCCGTTCAGCGCCTCGATTTCGGTCTTTCGGCCTGCCTCCAGGTCTTGCAGCATCGACGGCTTGTGATGCAGGTGCTCGGCCATGGCAAAGGCGATCTGGTCACGCACGGGCGCCAGGTCGAGCGCCACGCCCTCGGCGCGGGCCAACCTTACCACTTCGGCGGCGATGCCTGCGGCCAGG
>NZ_CAXREX010000018.1:0-15639 GCF_964229645.1 Nioella sp.
AACCTTGTCTCCGCCGCGATCCGCATCGTGCCTCTTGGCCAGACCGAGGGGCAGGCGGCCCTTGCGCGCCTGTCGCGGCTTTGCCCCGCGATCGCAGACGAGGCCCTGCAAGACACGCTCGACGATATCGGCAGCTCTGCCTTCCTCGCCGATATCGCGTCGATGCGCCATGAAACCCTGCATTCGAGGATCTTTCGCTCATGAGCATGAACGGCCCCCTCCGCGTCGGCATCGGCGGCCCCGTTGGCGCGGGCAAGACCACCCTGACCGCGGCCCTGTGCGAAGCCATGCGCGACCGCTGGTCGGTTGGCGTGATCACCAATGACATCTACACGCAGGAAGATGCCGAGGCGCTGATGCGCCTTCAGGTTCTTCCGCAGGAGCGTATCGTGGGCGTTGAAACCGGCGGCTGCCCCCATACCGCGATCCGCGAAGATGCCTCGATCAACCTTGCCGCCATCGCCGATCTGACCGCGCGCATTCCCGATCTCGACCTCGTGTTGATTGAAAGCGGGGGAGACAACCTGTCGGCTACCTTCAGCCCTGAGCTCGCCGATATCACGCTTTACGTCATCGATGTGGCGGCGGGTGAAGAGATCCCCCGCAAAGGCGGCCCCGCGATAACGAAATCGGACCTGCTGATCATCAACAAGACGGACCTTGCGCCTTACGTGGGCGCGAGCCTTGACGTGATGGAGCGGGATGCCACGCGGATGCGCGCGGGCCGCCCGTTCCAATTTGCCGAACTGAAACATCGCAAGGGCGTGGACCAGATCGTGGAGCAGATCGCCCGTCTCGGAGGCCTGCCGATGCGAGTTCCCGCGACCGATTGACCGTCCCGAACAGGGGATTATCAACTTCAGCCACGGAAACTTTCAGTCATTTCCGGGGTCTGTTGGATATGGCCCCGGACGCGCGCTTCGGGTTTGATGGGGTCTCAAGCTTAGACCGGAGATCCGACCGAATGCCCGCGCGCACCTATCACGCCCCGACAGGCGGCCTGCCGCCACAGACCCAGCTTCTGACCGATCGGGCGGTATTCACCGAGGCCTATGCCGTCATCCCGCGCGGGTGTCTGTCCGACATTGTTACCTCGCAATTGCCGTTCTGGGACAAGGCGCGATTCTGGGTGATTGCGCGCCCCCTGTCCGGGTTTGCTGAGACCTTCTCGCAATACATTGCCGAGGTCATGCCCGGCGGTGGCAGCGACCGGCCGGAAACCGATCCGCGCGCTGAGGCCGCTCTATTCGTGATGGAGGGACGAATTCGCGTCGCCATCGCAGGCGAGCTGCACGAGATCGAGGCCGGGGGCTTTGCCTTTATCCCGGCCGGAACGAGCTGGAGCCTGCACACGGCAGGGGAGGCTCCCGCGCGCTTCCACTGGATCCGAAAGGCCTATGAGCCGGTTGAGGGTTTGGGTGCTCCTGAGCCATTCGTCATCCCGAACGAAGCTGAGATCGCGCCAAACGTGATGCCCGATACGGACGGGGCCTGGGCGACCACGCGCTTCATGGATCATGACGACCTGCGTCATGACATGCATGTCACCATCGTGACCCTGCAACCCGGCGCTGTCATTCCGTTTCTCGAAACCCATGTGATGGAGCATGGGCTCTATGTCCTGGAGGGCAAGGGAGCCTACCGGCTGAACCGAGACTGGGTCGAAGTGGAGGCTGGTGATTTCATGTGGCTGCGCGCGTTTTGTCCGCAGGCCTGCTATGCCGGTGGACCGGGCCCGTTCCGCTACCTGCTCTACAAGGACGTGAACCGCCACCCCAAGCTCTGATCTGCCGGTCGGGAGGGGCAAGGATTTTCGAAAATCCTTGCAATTTTCTTCGAAAGAAAATTGGCCGCGCCCGTGGAAGGGCGCGGCCTTTTTGCATGTTGGATCGATCTTTGGCTTACTTGCCCGAACCCGACATTCCGCCGGATACTTCCTCGGTGGCTTCAGCCGCCAGTTCCTCGGGCAGAACCAAGTTCAGCACGATGGCGATCAGGGCCGCAGGAAGGATGCCCGAGGTGGCCAGAACCTTGATCGTTCCAGGCAGGTACTGCAACGCGCCCGGTTCCAGCTGAAGGCCCAGGCCAAGCGACAGGGAGATCGCGAAGATCACCATGTTGCGCCGGTTCCAGTCCACGTCCGACAGCATCGAGATGCCGGCGGCAACCACCATACCGACCATGACGATCACGCCGCCGCCGAGCACTTCGATCGGCACCGTCGAGATCACCGCGCCCACTTTGGGGATGAGACCCGCCGCGATCAGGAAGAGCGCGCCGATGGTCACCACGTGGCGGCTCATGACGCCTGTCATAGCGATCAGGCCCACGTTCTGGCTGAACGAGGTGTTGGGCAGGGCCCCGAAGAGACCGGACACAGCCGTGCCCAGGCCGTCGGCATAGGTCGCCCCGGCGATTTCCGTATCCGTCGCTTCGCGCCCGGCACCGCCCTTTGTGATACCGCTCACGTCGCCAACGGTCTCAACCGCGGAAACGAAGGCCATCAGGCAGAAGCCGATGATTGCGGCGGCCGAGAATTCCAGACCGAAATGCAGCGGGTTCGGCAGGGCGAAGCTTGCCGCGCGGCCAACGCCACCGAAGCTGACCATGCCCATGGCCATCGCCACGACATAGCCAGCGACGAGGCCAAGCAGCACGGCCGAGATCGACAGCATGCCTCGGGTGAAGAACTTGAGCGCCAGCGTGACCAGGATCACGACGCCAGCCACGGTCCAGTTCTGGAGCGAGCCGTATTCTTCGGTTCCGATTGCCGGGACGCCGCCCGCTGCATACTGGATGCCGACCTTGACGAGGGCGAGACCGATCATCATCACCACCAGCCCGGTCACAAGGGGGGGTAGGGCGAAGCGGATCTTGCCGATGAACATCCCCAGGCAGGCATGGAAGAGGCCGCCCACAAGGACGCCGCCCATCAGCACGGCAATGGCATCGACGCCCTGGCCGGCAACCAGCGGGATCATGATCGGGATGAAGGCAAAGGACGTGCCCTGCACGATCGGCAGGCGTGCGCCGACCGGACCGAAGCCGATGGTCTGCAAGAGCGTCGCGACGCCAGCAAAGAACATCGACATCTGGATCATGTAGATCATCTGCGGAAAGTCGGGTGAGTTCGAGCCGAAGCCGAACCCGGCCGCACCGCAGATGATGATCGCAGGCGTCACGTTAGAGACGAACATGGCCAGGACATGCTGGATGCCGAGCGGCACCGCCTTGGCCAATGGGGGGGTGTAGTTGGGATCACGCAGTTGTTCCGCGCTCCCGATCGACGTGTCTACCATCACTCGTTTCCCTTCTGTTGGATGGTGCTGAATGTCCCGCTCTTTCTGGCAGGTTCAGGTCATGGGCCCGACGGTCAGCGGGGTGTCGAACCAATGCTCCTCCAGGTTGTCGCCGGGGCCGATACGATCGACCACGGCGTAGAGCCCGCGCTCCCCGAGCGGGCAGAGCACCCCGTGCCAGACACCGCGATGGAGGTTCACGGACTGGCGGGGATGGGTGATGAAAGCCTGGATATTGGCGGGCGTGCCGCCATTATCTTCGGCCACGATGACGAGAAAGGGGGTGCCCGACATGGGCACGAACGCCTGCGACCCAAGCGGGTGGCGCTCGACCAGGGCAACCTCGCAGGGCAGGTGCCGCGCCTCGGCATCAAAGAGGCTGATCCCCGCGCGGCCATCGGCGAAATCGAGCATGGCGAGGTCATGGTGACGTCCGCACATCCCCTGGTTGATAATCTTGTCAGGTTGCGCGCGCAGCTCGATCACGTCGCCGAAGGGCTCAAAATCGGCCTGCGTCAGCGGGCGCGGGGTCAGGACCGTCATGGCAGCAGATCCATTAGCCGGAATTCCGCGATGCGTTCGACCTGTCGGCAAGCCTCGTCGAACTCGGTTGCGCTGTCATTATCGATGCGTCGCTCGAAATTGGCACGGATGCTGGCCTTGTCGTGATCGCGGACCGCGATGATGAAGGGGAAGCCGTGCTTGTCCACATAGGCCGCGTTCAGCCGGGTGAAGGCTTCGCGCTCCTCGTCGGTGAGCATGTTGAGCCCGGCGCCGGCCTGTTCCGAGGTCGATTCCGCGGTCAGGCGTCCTGCCGCGGCCAGTTTGCCCGCGAGGTCGGGGTGGGCGCGCAGCACGCCGAGCCGTTCCTCGCGGCTGGCGCTGCGGAAGGCACGGGCTAGTGCGTTGTGCACACCGGCGGCGCAGTCATGGGCGGGGCCAAGCTCCAGCCCCCAGGCCCGTTCCGCGATCCAGGGGGAATGCTCGAAGATGCCGCCATAGGCCGCGACGAAGGCATCCTTGTCCATTTCCGAGGGGCGGATGCGCGCTTCAGGCGGATGTTCCCGCAGCCAGTGATCCGCGATGTCGATGCGGCGGGCGAACCAGACGCCCTCGTGTCCGGCGGCATAGTCAAGGAAGCGTTTCAGCGCCATCACCCGGCCCGGGCGGCCAATCAGGCGGCAATGCAGCCCGATCGAGAGCATCTTGGCCTGTCCCGCCTCGCCTTCGGCATAAAGCGCGTCGAAACTGTCTTTCAGGTAGGCGAAGAACTGGTCACCCGAATTGAACCCCTGCGGCGTTGCAAAGCGCATGTCGTTGCAGTCGAGCGTATAGGGGATGATCAGCTGATCCCTGTCCGCGACGCGAACCCAGTAAGGCAGGTCATCGGCATAGGTGTCCGAGATGTAGTCCATCCCCGCCTCGGCCGCCAAGGCAATGGTGTTGACCGAGCAGCGCCCGGTATACCAGCCGCGTGGGCGCTCGCCGGTCACCTCGGTATGCAGACGGATCGCCTCGGCGATCTGGGCGCGCTCTTCCTCCTCGGGCATGTCCTTGTGTTCGATCCACTTCAGCCCGTGGCTGGCGATCTCCCACCCCGCCACCTGCATGGCGCGCACCTGTTCCGGGCTGCGCGCCAAAGCTGTGGCGACGCCGTAGACGGTGAGAGGAATGTTCATCGAGGTAAACAGCCGGTGCAACCGCCAGAACCCGGCGCGCGCGCCGTATTCATAGATCGATTCCATGTTCCAGTGCCGCTGGCCCGGCCACTGGGCCGCCCCCACGATCTCGGACAGAAACGCCTCGGAGGCCGCATCGCCATGCAGCACGCAGTTCTCTCCACCTTCTTCGTAGTTCAGCACGATCTGCACGGCAATCTTTGCGCCGCCCGGCCATTTCGGATCAGGCGCGTCAGGCCCGAAGCCCCGCATGTCTCGGATGTAGCGTGTCACCTGTTCTGCGTCCTTCGCGGATTTGCGCCACTCTAGGCGAGAGGCGCGGGTTTGACTTATCGGAGTTTTTTGAAACTGCTGTAGATTGGAAGGCAATGCAGACGCCCCTGCAAGGCGGCATAAGCATGCAGAAAGATCAGGAGGACAGGCAATGGCCGGATATCTCACGACACATGTGCTGGACACCGCGCGGGGCTGCCCGGCCGCGGGTCTTCGGATCGAGCTTTTCTCCGTCGACGGAGAAAACCGGTCGCGCCTGGCCGAGATGGTGACCAATGATGACGGTCGCACCGACAGTCCGATCCTGCCGCAGGGCCGTTTCGCGACCGGCACCTATGAGCTAGTGTTCCACGCGGGCGATTACCTGCGCGCGACGGGGCAGGATGGGGAGGCGCCGCTGTTTCTGGACGAAGTGCCGATCCGCTTCGGCATGTCGGACGGAGAGGCGCATTACCATGTGCCACTCCTGCTGTCGCCCTATGGCTATTCCACCTACCGGGGCAGTTGAACACGGGGCAGGAGGTTCGCCGCGCTATCGCGCGTCGACCCGCCGGGGGGCGCTGCCCCCCGGACCCCCCGGGATATTTTCGGAACAATGAAGACAAGCCCGGGATCAGGGCAGTTCCTTGCGGATGTGCTCGGACATGAAGTCGATGAGCAGTCGCGCCTTTGGGTCCTGTCTGCGCCGATGCATGTAGAGGCAGGCCAGTTGGATCGGCACCGGCGGTTCGTTTTCGAGAACCGGGACCAGGGAGCCCGAGGCAAGGTGTTCGGCCACCTCGAAGACGGGCTTGAGGATGATCCCCTGTCCCGACAGGGCCCACCCCGTCAGCACGTCGCCATCATCGGATTCGAACGGGCCCTTCACGGCGAAGCGGCGGACCCCATCCGCGGTTTGCAAGGGCCACTGGAATTCGGGCGCACCGGGATAGCGCAGGTTGAGGCAGTCATGCTTGCCGCCGGTCAGGTCCGCGCCGCTGAGTGGCATCCCCTTGCGTGCCACATATTCCGGCGCGGCACAAAGGATGCGCGGGCAATCGGCAATCTTGCGGATGCGAAGGGTGCTGTCCTCGGGCACGCCGAGGAAGAACGCCACGTCGAGCCCCTCCTTGGCCATGTCGAGCCGCCGGTCCGACAGGCGAAGGCGAATGTCGATAAGCGGGTATTGTTCCTTGAAGGCCGGCACGGCGGGCGCCACCAGCCGCCGTCCGATCCCAAGGGGGGCCGCCACGTAGAGCGTGCCGCGCGGGGTGAGTGTGACCTTGTTGATCTCGGCCTCGGCCTCTTCGACCGCTTCGAGGATCTTGCAGGCTCCACGGTAGAAGATCAGCCCTTGCTCCGTCGGGTTGAGTTGCCGCGTGGTGCGCAGGAAGAGGCGCACGTTCAGGTGCTCCTCCAGTTGGGAGATGCGCGACGAGGCAACGGCGGCCGAAATGCGCTGATCGCGCGCGGCGGCCGACATAGAGCCAAGCTCGAAAACCCGGACGAAGGTCTTGATATTGTCGAGATAGGCCATGTCTATTCTTAGCCAATTTTTGAAACAGCTCGGATATTTATTGCATTACCCGTGAAACGGGCGCTGCGATAGAGATAAGTTCGATACGGTAACCGACGCAGAGCAGAGGATGGGGCGATGCAGGATATCCTGACGATATGGGACTGGGTGGAATTCGCGGTCCGGTGGGTGCATGTCATCACCGCCATCTCCTGGATTGGGTCGAGCTTCTATTTCATCGCGCTAGACCTTGGCCTCAACCGCAACATTCCCGGCCCCGCGGATGGCGAGGAATGGCAGGTCCATGGCGGCGGGTTCTACCACATTCAGAAATACCTGGTGGCGCCCGAGGCAATGCCCGAGCACCTGACATGGTTCAAATGGGAGAGCTATTCGACCTGGCTTTCGGGCGCGGCGATGCTGATCCTCGTCTACTGGATGGGGGCAGAGCTTTACCTCATTGACCCCGCGAAGGCCGATCTCGCCACCTGGCAGGGCATTGCAATCTCGGCCGTGTCGCTGACCGTGGGCTGGCTGGTCTACGACTTCCTGTGCAAATCGCCGCTTGGTGAACGACCAACGGTTCTGATGCTGCTTCTGTTCGCGCTCTTGGTGGTCATGGGCTGGGGCTACAACCAGATCTTTACCGGGCGGGCGATGATGCTGCACCTGGGGGCCTTCACCGCCACGATCATGACGGCCAATGTCTTCTTCATCATCATGCCCAACCAGCGGATCGTGGTGGCCGACCTGAAGGCAGGGCGCAAGCCCGATCCGAAATACGGCAAGATCGCCAAGCTGCGGTCGACCCATAACAACTACCTGACCTTGCCCGTGGTCTTCCTGATGCTGTCGAACCATTATCCGCTGGCCTTTGCGACCCAGTACAACTGGATCATCGCGGCGCTGGTCTTCCTGATGGGCGTGACGATCCGGCATTTCTTCAACTCGATGCATGCGCGCAAGGGGATGCCTTGGTGGACCTGGGCGGTTACGGCGGTTCTGTTCATCCTGATTGCGTGGTTGTCGACGGCGGGGGCCGAGTATGACAGCTACGAAGAGTCCGAGGCCCGCGCGCTCAGCCATCGCGAAGAGCTTCTGATGGCCGCCGACGGGTTCGAGGATGTCAGCTGGACCATTCCGGGCCGCTGCGCCATGTGCCACGCACGCGAACCCTCCTGGCCGGGTATTCGCCAGGCCCCGCGTGGGATCCTGCTGGAAACGCCCGCCGACATCGCCCGGGCCGCACGCGAGATCTACCTGCAGGCAGGTGTGACCACGGCGATGCCGCCGGCCAATGTCTCCTACATGTCTGACGAGGAACGCGCCCTGATCCGCCGCTGGTATCGTGACGCGGCCGATGGCTCGGTCATGGGGCTGGCCATGAACTGAGCCACGTTAAGCTTTGGGAAAGGCGGCTCTGCCACTCTGGGCGGACCATGCCCAAAGCCGCTTCGTCCTCCGCCCCACTGACGCCCGATCAAGCCGTTCTGATCAGCGAAAGCTTTGCCCTTGCGCTGCCGGTCAAGGCGCAGTTGTCGATGCGGGTCTATGAAAGGTTCTTCGAGCTGGAGCCCGCCACCCGCCACCTGTTCAGCGATGATCTGGCTGCGCAGCGGGCCAAGATCATGCGGGCCTTGTCTTTCACGGTGCGGGCGATGACCACGGACGCCGAACTCGCCCGCGTGGCCGAAGGGCTGGCGCGGTCACATGCGCGCTTTCACATCACCGAAGCACAGCTGCGGAACATGGCAAGGGCCGTGATCGCGGCCTTCGAGGACTGCCTTGGGGGCCGCTTCACTCCGGCGATGAAGGCCAGTTGGCAGGCCGCGTTCGACCGCTTCCTGCCAATGGTTCTGGCGGCACAGGACAGACTGGGCGCCGAGGTGTGACCCCGCCTAAAGCGCGGCTTGGGCCGCCGCGCGGATGGCGCGGATGTTCTCGCCGTAGACTTGCGGCTGATCCACCGACCCGCCCTTGAACACGGCAGAGCCTGCCACCAGCACATCCGCGCCCGCGGCGGCCACCAGTGGTGCGGTTTCGGTCGTCACGCCGCCGTCGATCTGGATGTGGATCGGGCGATCGCCGATCATCTCGCGGCAGCGGCGCGTCTTCTCCACACCCGAATGGATGAACTTCTGCCCGCCGAAGCCGGGGTTCACCGTCATGATCAGGACCATGTCGACGAGATCGAGCACGTGCTCGATGCTGTCCAGCGGCGTGCCGGGGTTCAGGCTGACGCCTGCCATCTTGCCGGTGGCCTTGATCGCCTGAAGGGTGCGATGGATATGAGGCCCCGCTTCCACATGGGCTGTGATCATGTCCGCGCCCGCCTCGGCATAGGCCTCGATATAGGGGTCGACGGGCGCAATCATCAGGTGCACATCCATGAAAGTCTTCACATGCGGGCGGAAGGCCTTCACCGCGGGCGGGCCGAAGGTCAGGTTGGGCACGAAATGGCCGTCCATCACGTCGACATGGACCCAGTCGGCGCCCTGGTCCTCGATCGCGCGGATCTCCTGGCCGAAATTGGCGAAATCGGCGGAAAGGATGGACGGGGCGATCTTGATGGAACGGTCGAAGGGCATGGGCAGCGTCCTCTTGGATGGGTTGGCGTGGGGTTAGCCTCCACGCGCGCGTTGATCAAGGGCGGCGGGCGGCTTTTCGATTAGCCGCAGGGATCGGCCGTTTCACGGCCGATCCGGGCGCGATGCGAGGCATCGCGCATAACGGGCTTTCCAAAGCCCGTTTTCGCCTAGCCGTGATGGGCCGCGACCGTTTTGAGCACAGAGAAGCCATAGAGCGCCTCGAACCCCTTTTCCCGCCCGTGTCCCGAATGGCCCACGCCGCCGAAAGGCAGCTCGACCCCGCCTGCCGCGCCGTAGTTGTTGATGAAGACCTGGCCCGCGCGCAGCTTCTTGGCCATCCGCATGCAGCGTCCGCCATCCTTTGACCAGACAGAGGCCACCAGGCCGTAGGCCGTGCCATTGGCGATCTCGACCGCGTGATCCTCGTCCCGAAACGGGATGATCACCTGCACTGGGCCAAAGATTTCGTCCTGGGACAGGCTGTGGTCGGGACCCACACCAGAGACCAGCGTCGGCGCCACGTAATGCCCGCCATCCGGCGCGTCCTCGACGATGCGGCCCCGGCTGAGAATGTGGTTCTCGTCGGTCATAGCCAGGAAGCTTTCCACGATCTCCTTCTGACGTGCCGAAATCAGCGGCCCCACGTTCAGATCGGCCATCGCCGGCCCCACTTTCAGCCCGTCATAGGCCGCCGCCATATGGGTGCAGAGCTCATCATAGAGGCTCTCATGCACCAGGATCCGCGACGAGGCCGAGCAGGTCTGGCCCGCATTCTGGATGCCCGCATTCACAAGGAAGGGCAGGGCTTTCTCAAGGTCTGCATCCTCGAACACGACCTGCGGGGACTTGCCGCCAAGCTCCAGCGTGACGGGAACGATGTTCTGGGCGGCAGCGGTCTGCACCAGCTTGCCCACGCCAACGGACCCGGTGAACGAGAGGTGCTGAACGCCCCTGTGCGCGGTCAGCGCCGCGCCCGCATCTTCCCCCAGCCCCGGCACCACATTGAGCGCGCCATCGGGCAGGCCTGCCTGCCGGGCCAGGTCGGCGAAGGCCAGGGCGGACAGGCAGGCTTCCTCGGCGGGTTTCAGAACGCAGGCATTGCCCATGGCCAGCGCCGCACCGACAGAGCGTCCGATGATCTGCATCGGGTAGTTCCAGGGCACGATGTGGCCCGTCACCCCGTGCGGTTCGCGCAAGGTGTAGACGGTAAAGCCGTTCTGGAACGGGATCGTTTCGCCCATCAGCTTGTCGGCCGCGCCGCCGTAGAATTCCATGTAGCGGGCCAGTGCAATGGCATCGTTGCGCGCCTGCGCCAGCGGTTTGCCCACGTCGGTGGCCTCGATCTCGGCCAGTTCCTCGACTTTCTGGGAAATGAGCCAGGACAGCCGCATCAGGATGCGGCCCCGCTCAGCCGCGGCCAGCGCACCCCACTCGCCGGCCTGCGCCTCTTGCGCGGCGGTCACGGCATTGTCGATGTCTTCGGCACTGCCGCGCGCGATACGGCCGATTTCCTTGCCGGTCGACGGGTCTTCCAGCGGCAGCGTCTCGCCGCTGGCGGGCAGGAACCAGCGCCCGCCGATGAATACCTCTGCCGGATCGAACCAGAGCTGCATGGGGTCATTCCTTTCTTGCGTAATCGGGCAGGCGCGGCGCGGCGGCCAGAAGGGCCTGCGTATAGGGATGTTCGGGCGCGTCAAAGACGGTGTCGGTCGGGCCTTCCTCCACGATCTGGCCAGCCTGCATCACCATCACCCGGTCGGTGATCGCACGCACGACGGTGAGGTCGTGGGAAATGAAGAGATAGCTCAGCCCCATCCTGCCCTGAAGGTCGGCCAGAAGGTTGAGGATCTGGGCCCGCACCCGGACATCGAGCGCGGAAACCGCCTCATCCAGAACAAGGATCTTCGGGTGCGTGATCAGCGCCCGGGCAATTGCGATGCGCTGGCGCTGGCCGCCGGAAAACTCGTGCGGGTACTTGTCCATGTCGGAGGCTTGCAACCCCACGGCTTCCAGCGCGCGGGCCACCTGTGTGCGGCGCTCGGCCCGCTGCGGCTTGTCGGACAGCAGGTGATAGGGCTCGGCCACGAGATGTTCGACCGTCCAGCGCGGGTTGAAGCTGCCGTAGGGGTCCTGGAACACCACCTGGATACCCGCTCGCATCGCCCGCGGCATCAGGGGGCCGACAGCATTGCCAAGCGCGCGGATCTCGCCGCCCTGGATCGGGTCGAGCCCGAGGATGGCGCGGGTCAGGGTCGACTTCCCGCAGCCGGATTCGCCCACCAGTCCGAGGCTTTCACCCTCGGCCAGGGACAGGCTGACACGGTTCACCGCCTTGACCGGGGCGCCGCGACGCAAAAGGCCGATACGCGGGCCGGGGTAGTGGCGGTCGATGTCGGTGCCGGTGAGCAGTGGCGACCCTGCGGGTCGCGATCCCCGTTCGGGGCGGTGGTCCGATGCCGCGAAAAGCGCGCGGGTGTAGGGGTGGCGCTGCTGGCTCAGCACGTCGCGGGTCGTGCCCTGTTCGACGATCTCGCCCTTGTTCATCACCGCCACCTGGTCGGCCATGTCAGCGACCACTGCAAGATCATGGGTGATGAGCAGCAGCGCCATGTCCTCTTCCTCCACCAGCCCGCGCAGCAGATCGAGGATCTGTGCCTGCGTGGTCACATCGAGCGCGGTGGTGGGTTCATCGGCGATCAGCAGCCGGGGGCGGAGCGCAATGGCGGTGGCGATGCAAACCCGCTGGCGCTGGCCACCCGACAGCTCATGCGGGTAGCGGTCCAGCGCAATCTGCGGCAGGCCCACGCGGTCCAGTTTCTGGCGTGCCACGTCAAGAGCATCGGAACGGCTGGCCGCCCCGTGGATGCGCAGGGTTTCGGCGACCTGGTCGCCGATGGTGCGCACCGGGTTGAGGGCCGTCATTGGTTCCTGGAAGATCATGCCAAGCTCGTTGCCGCGCAGGGCGCACATCTCGGCCTCTGGCCGATTGAGCAGGTCGATCCCGTCAAGACAGGCAGTGCCACGCGTGCGCGACCCGTCGGGCAGCAGCTGCATCAGCGCAAGTGCCGTCATCGACTTGCCCGATCCGCTTTCGCCGACCAGTCCGAAGGTCTTGCCCGGCTGCATGGCAAAATTCACATCCCGCAGGATCGGCGTGCCATGGATATCGAGCGACAGGCGGTCCACCTCGATCATTGCCGCACCCTCCTGAGCCTTGGGTCCAGCATGTCGCGCAGCCCGTCGCCCATCAGGTTCAGCCCAAGGACCATCAGCACGATGGCCAGCCCCGGCAGCACCGCAAGCATCGGGTGAGTGTAGATCATGGTCTGCGCATCGGCCAGCATCCGGCCCCAGCTTGGGGTGGGCGGCTGCACGGAGAGGCCGACATAGGACAGCGCCGCTTCGGCCAGGATGCCGAGCGAAAACTGGATCGTCGCCTGCACGATCAGGAGGTTCGCGATATTGGGCAGGATGTGTTCGGCACTGATCCGCGCCTTGCCCTTGCCTGCCACGCGGGCGGCGAGGATGTAGTCGAGCGTCCAAAGGCTCAGCGCCCCGCCGCGCGCCACGCGCGCGAAGACGGGGATGTTGAAGATACCGATCGCGAGGATCGCGTTGAACGCCGAGGGGCCGAAAACGGCGGTGATCAGGATTGCGATCACAAGGCTGGGGAAGGCGAAGATGAGGTCATTGCCGCGCATGATGAGTTCATCAAGCAGACTGCCCCGCGTGGCAGCGGCCGCAAGGCCGAGCGGCACGCCGATGGCCACACCGATGCCCACGGCGACAAGGGCCACCGCCAGCGATACCCGCGCGCCCACCATGAGCATCGACAGCAGGTCGCGCCCGAACTGGTCGGTGCCGAGCAGGAACTCTCCGCTGGAGGGTTGCAGCCGCTGCGCGATCACCAGCTGTTCCACGTCATGCGGTGTCCAGACGAAGGACAGCAGCGCCATGGCAAGGAAGACCGAGGACAGGATCGCACCGAAGATCAGGGGGATGGGCAGGCGGCTCATGTGCGGCGCCTCAGGCGCGGATCGGCCACCGCGTAGGCGATATCGACCACGAAGGTGACCACGATTACCGCGAAGACCAGCAGCATGGTGACCGACTCCACCACCACAAGGTCGCGCTGCGTGATGCCTTGGAAAATGAGCCGCCCGAGGCCCGGCAGGAAGAAGACGTTCTCGATGATGATCGCGCCCGCCAGCAGGAAGGAGAACTGCAGCCCGATGATAGTCAGAACCGGGATCAGCGCATTGCGAAGCGCGTGGCGCAGCAGCGCCTGACGGCGAGAAAGCCCCTTGGCGCGCGCGGTGCGCATGTAATCCTGCGCCATGGTCTCGATCAGTGCCGACCGCATGACGCGGGCCAGGATCGCCGCCTGCGGCAGAGCCAGCGCGACCGAAGGCAGAACCAGCGACTTCAGCGCCAATGCCGGCGTTTCCCATCCCGGGAAGCCGCCCGCGCTGAACCAGCGCAGGTTCACCGCGAAAACCAGAACCAGCAACATCCCGAACCAGAAATTCGGGATAGCGATGCCAAGCTGCGTGCCGCCCATGATGCCGTAATCGGCCGCCCGGCCCCGGTTTGCCGCCGCAAGCAAGCCCACGGGAAAGGCAATGGCCGTGGACAGGATCAGCGACAGGACAGCCAGCGGCAGAGATACCCAAAGCCGATCCGACACGAGCTCCGCTACCGGCACGCGGTAGGTGTAGGAGGTGCCGAAATCGCCCTGCACCATGCCCCCGATCCAAGCGAGATAGCGCGCGGCCTTGCTGCCATCTATGCCAAGTTCGGCCCGCAGGGCTTGCACCGTCGCTTCATCCGCGTTGAGCCCAAGCATGAACGCCGCCGGGTCGCCGGGAATGACCTCGATCACCGTGAAGATGACGAGGCTCGCGACGATCAGGCTGAGGCTCAGCGAGACAAGGCGGCCAAGGATATAGCGCAGCATGGCCGTCACATTAGAGAAACGCCAGCGGTTGGAAAGGGGTTAAGCGCGCGGCCTGCGTCGGGATTTCAGCCGCTCATGCGCCGCCCTGGTGCCATCGTGAAAGGTGCCGAACCACTTGTCCCAGGGCATTTCCAGGTTGCCGTAATTCACCTCGAAATAGCGGTGATGCATCTGGTGATGGAAGGTGCCAAGCGCGAGGCGCTTCCTGTCCTTCACCAGCAGGTTTTCGAACCCGGTATGTGACGTCGCCGCGGTCAGCGACTGGTGCTGCATGTGGAAAAGGATGTGCAGCGGGTGGGCCGGCACGACAAGGTGAATGAGGATCGAGCTGAAGAAGATCACGTGCTCGACCGGGTGCATCGACAGGCCCGACCATGGCCCCACGTTGATATTGCGGTGATGCAGGGCATGGGCGATGCGGTAGAGCGGCCCCCAGTGCAGCGCCCGGTGGACCCAGTAGAAATGCAAGGAAATCCACACCGGCGTCAGCAGGAACCAGAGCACGAAGATGACCGGATGTTCGCCCGGCGACAGGATCGGCGCATAGCCATTGCCCATGGCCCAGAATATCAAGACCTCGTAGCCGGTCCAGAAGCAGACGCCACTGCCGAGACTCCAGAACATGTTGTCACGCACCTGCCCGCCGAAGGTGAATTGCTTGCCGCGCACCATCAGCTCGCGGGGGTCGTATTTCAGCCGGTCTCCTTGGCCCTTTCGCATGTAGAAGAACCAGTGCAACGACCCGGCGACGAGGGTCATCAGAACCAGGTTCCGGGCCCAGAGGCCGAAAATCCAGCCCGGTGCCAGCGTGGCGGTCACTTCAAGCGGCGGCTGGAACCAAAGCCAGCTGACCGTTGCAAGCACCAGAACCAGCAGGTTTTCCGCGATGCCGATCCAACGCGCGGCGATCCAGCGCGCCATGCGGGCAGGGTCGGGTGGCCAGCTGAAGAAGGGCGAAACCTGTATCGGCACATCGGGCACGTGATGCCAGCCGGGGATTGTCTCGGGGCGGTCCTGCATGGGGAACTCCTGTTGCGCGGAGAACATCCTGCCATGTATTAAAAAGCCGGAAAATCAGTATTATCAGGTCTGATAAATCTGAATCACAGGCTTTTTCGATGACCGACCCCCCACGTCTGTCCCTGCGCGCCATGGCGGCCTTTGCCGCCACGGTGGAACAGGGCTCCATCGCGGGCGCGGCGCGCGCGCTCAATATCGCGGCCTCTGCTGTTGCAGCCTCTGTCGATCAGGTCGAGGCAGAGGTCGGTGCGGCGCTTCTGGTGCGCACGCGGGCCAAGGGCATCGCGCCAACCGAAGAGGGCCGGATGCTGGCCGCACGGTTCCGCGC
>NZ_CAXREX010000019.1:0-26948 GCF_964229645.1 Nioella sp.
CTCAGCCGCACCCGATGGTGGTCATTGGCTTGAGCAGAAATTCCCAGTCTCCTCGTTGTCTCACGGGTCCCCACAGCAACAGTTGAGAAAAATCCCGCCGATCCGGCGCCCAATTTGCGCGCCTTCACTTGGGTTTCACACTTCACTGATTTATGTTTTTGAAAGGCTAAATTCAGGATTTTGAAATATGACCCTGCCCCCGAACGTCCATGACGCTGAATCCATCCCTGCCGAGGCGCTGAGCGCCCTGACCGAGCTGATGAAATCCGGCGACCTGTTCCGCTACAATTCCGAAGAGGCGCCGGTGGCGCTGGTCGAACAGGAATTCGCCGAACTGCTTGGGGCGAAATACGCGCTGGCGGTCTCCTCCTGCTCGGCCGCGCTGTTTCTGTCGCTCAAGGCGCTGGACCTGCCCCGTGACGCCCGCGTTCTGATCCCCGGCTTCACCTTCGCCGCCGTGCCCTCCTCGGTCGTGCACGCCGATTGCATCCCGGTCCTGTGCGAGGTCGGTGACAACTATCGCATCGACATCGCGGACTTCACCGCCAAGCTCGACAGTGTCGACGCCGTCATCATCAGCCACATGCGCGGCCATACCTCCGACATGGACGCGATCATGACGCTCTGCGAGGCGCGCGGCATCCCCGTGGTCGAAGATGCGGCCCATTCGCTCGGCACCACCTGGCATGGGCGGAAGATCGGCACGATCGGCCGCGTGGGGTGCTTCAGCTTCCAGTCCTACAAGCTGGTCAATTCCGGCGAGGGCGGAATCCTCGTCACCGATGACGCCGACCTGGTGGCGCGGGCGGTGATCATGTCGGGGGCCTACGAACACAACTGGGCCAAGCACAAGGCGCCCGAGGGCGACAACACCGGCGCGCTCGAAGCCGCCTTCGCCCGCTGGCAAAACCAGCTGCCGCTATACAACCTGCGCCTGTCCAACCTCTCGGCCGCGATCATCCGCGCGCAGTTGCCCGAAGTGGCCCGCCGCGTCCGCGACGGCCGCGCCAACCACGATTACGTGGCCGCGCGGCTGAACCGCTCGCCCTGGCTCTCGGTGCCGCCCGCCCTGCCGCCCGAAGAACGCGCCCCGGACTCGATCCAGTTCAACCTCGTGGATTTCGCAAGCGACGCAGAGGCCCGCGCTTTCGCCGATGCCGCCGCCGCACGCGGGGTCAAGGTGCAGGTCTTCGGCCTGTCGACCGACAATGCCCGCGCCTTCTGGAACTGGCAGTTCATTCCGGGCGACCAACCGGACCTGCCGCAAACCCGGGCCATGCTGATGCGGGCCTGCGACGTGCGCCTGCCTGCGCGCCTGACACGCGAAGAACTCGATGTCATTGCAGAAGCGCTTTTGGCAGCGGCAGATGAGGTGAAGGGCCAATCCCTCGCCTACGGCACCTGAAGAACAGTTTTCCAGAAAACTGTTCACCTCATGCAGGGAAGATTTTTCCAGAAAAATCTTCCCGCCGCGCAGAAGGATTTTCCGGAAAATCCTTCTGCTGTAGGGGGGTTATAGCTTCGACAGTTTCGACTGTAGCTCGGCCAGCTGCTTCTTGATCTCGGACAGCTCGTCCGATGAACTTTCCTCTTCCGGCTCACCGGCAGATGGCCCCGACCATTGCCCCGACATGCCGCCGGTCATGGCCTTCATGAAGGCTTCCTGCTGCGCGCGCATCGCTTCGAACCCCGGCATGCTGGCCATCGGGTTCATCGCGGCCATGTTTTCCACCATCTTGGACTGGCCGTCGCGCAGCATCTCGAAGGACATGGCCAGGAAATCGGGCACCACGCTTTGCGCCTGCGTCGTGTAGCTGCGCACGAGGTCCGTCAGCACCCCGATCGGCAATACGCTTTCGCCGCGGCTTTCATGTTCGGCAATGATCTGCAGCAGGTATTGCCGCGTCAGGTCATCCCCGGACTTCAGATCGACGATCTTCACTTCGCGTCCGGCGCGGATGAACCCCGCGATATCTTCGAGCGTCACGTAATCCGACGTCTCGGTGTTATACAGTCTGCGGCTGGCATATCGCTTGATCAGCAGCGGTGCATCGGTGTCAGCCATGGCGGCCACCTCCCCTAGTCCCTGTCACTGCGGTGCAGCTTGAGCACACTGCATTGCAGCATGCCGAGCCTAGCCCTTTGCGCACAAAAAGCAATCGCTTGCATGGAAAAAGAAAAGGACGGGCCCGGGGCGCGGGTCCGTCCTTCTGATATTCGCGCGGAGTGGGAGGAAATCCGGGCGAAGATCGGGCTGTCTGGCGCCTTAGGCGGCAGCAGCAGCTTTCTTGGCAGCGGTGGTCACCTCGGCGGTGGCTTTCTTGACGGCTGCGGTGGCTTCTTCCGAAGCTTCCTTGCCGGCAGCCATCATCAGCTCGACGGTTTCCATCTGCACTTTCTTGGCGACTTCAGCGAAGGCAGCCAGGGTTTCGGCGGTCATTTCGGCCTGGGCCGAAGCGAAATCGGTCATTGCCTTGGTGTAGGCGGTCGGCTCGTCCTTGACAGAGGTCACGTCGGCAACCTTGGCCAGGGTGTCCTTGGTCCACTGAGCGGAGATCTCGGTCGACTTCTCAGCGGCTTCCAGAGCAACGCGCGAGAACTTCTCGCCCAGGGCTGCGGAGGACTTGAACGCTTCGTTGTAAGCGGAGGTGTCGATCGGGAAAGCTGCGAGAGCTTCATTGACGTATTTGGTGAAATCGTTGGTCTTGGCCATCGGTCTTCTCCTGAATGTCCACTTGGGGACTGGGCTGGTTTCTGCGTCTGCAAAGAATATGATTGCTGCGGTGCAGAAAATCAAGTCTTTTTCTGCACCGCAGCAAATTTTACCCAACCCTTTGAAAATTCAGGAATTCTTGCCTTCCAGAACATAGGTTCCAGGGGCATCGCACAGAATGTCATAGCCCGACTCACCCGGGATTCGGGCCGGAACCTGTGCCCCGGACCGGCGTTGCAGCCACTCTTCCCACCGGGGCCACCAGGACCCTTCGTGGAAGTCCGCGCCTTCCAGCCACTCGTCCGGCGTGCCCTTCACCTTGGGGTTCGTGTAGTGGCCGTATTTCTTCTTCGACGGCGGATTGATGATCCCCGCGATATGGCCCGACTCGGACATGAAGAAGGTCTTGTCGCGGCTGCCGAACTGTTCGAAGCCGATATAGCAGTTCTTCCACGGTGCGATGTGGTCGGTCTTGGTCCCGATCGAGCAGACCGGCACCTTGATGTCCTTGATGTGCAGCCGCTCACCCATCAGCTCGAACCCGCCATCGGCCAGGTCGTTGGCCTGGCACAGCCGGCGCAGGTATTGCGTGACCATCTTGCCCGGCAGGTTGGTGCTGTCACCGTTCCAGTAGAGCAGGTCGAAGGCGGGCGGGGCCTCGCCCATCATGTAGCTGCGCACCGCCGGCGTGTAGACCAGGTCGTTCGAGCGCAGGAAGCTCATGGTCTTGGACATGAAGAAACTGTCGAGGATCCCCCGCTCGCCCACCTGCCGCTCGATCGCATCGACGAAATCGTCCTGAAGGAAGACGACGAATTCGCCCTGGTCGCTGAAATCCGTCAGCGTGGTAAAGAAGGTGGCCGATTTCACCGACTTGTCGCCGCGCGCCTGCAACAGCGCCAGCGTGGCCGACAGGGTCGTGCCCGCGATGCAATAGCCCACGGCATTGACCTGTTTCTCACCGGTCACATCCTTGGCGACCTCGATCGCCTTGAGGTAGCCATCCGCGATGTAATCCTCCAGCCCCACATCGGCATAGCTGGGGTCCGGGTTCTTCCAGCTGACCACGAACAGCGTATAGCCCTGCTCGACGATCCAGCGGATCAGCGAGTTCTGCGGCTTGAGGTCCATGATGTAGAACTTGTTGATCCAGGGCGGGAAGATCACCAGCGGCGTGCGATAGACCTCCTCGGTGACGGGCGCATACTGGATGACTTCCATCATGCGGTTGCGGAAGATGACCTTCCCCTCGGCGGTGCCGATATTGCTGCCCACCTTGAAGGCGTCAGGGTCCGACAGCGTGGGCAAGAGTTCGCCCTTGTTGGCCTCGATATCGCGCACCAGGTTTTCCAGCCCGTCGACCAGGCTCTGCCCATCGGTGTCGATCGCTTTCTGCAGCGCGTCAGGATTGGTGGCGAGGTAGTTGGTCGGCGCGAACAGGTCGATGATCTGGCGCGAGAAGAATTCGACCCGGCTCTTTTCCTTGGGCTCGAGGTCAAGCTCGGCCACCGATTGCTGAATCGCCTCCGAGTTGAGCTCATATTGCTTTCGCACGAAGCGGAAATAGGGATGCGTGCGCCACATCGGGTTCGAGAACCTGCGATCTTTCGGCGCATCCTCGTCATCCTCGGGCATTTCGAACGTGCCCGTGGCCAGCGCCTGTTGCGTTTCAATGAAGTTTTCAAGCGCCTTCGACCAATAAGCCACCTGCTGGCCCATCAGTTTCGACGGATTCGTCATCATGTCGTTGAGAAAGGCGGAACTCGCCTTGAGGTAGAGGTCGCCCCCCGGCCCCGACAGGCCCGGGTCGTCCATTCCCTCCTTTTTCGCAAGGGCATTGACCATCCGCTTGGACAGTTCTTCCATCTTCGCGAGGTTCGCGTTCAGGCGTTCCAGGTTCTCGCCCATGTCGCCGTCTCCTCCGTCCGCCTGCTGTCCCATGCTTGATTTTGCCCTCTCAATGCTGCATGTGCATATAAGCCTTGCCAGGGTGAGGGGGCAAAGCGACGAAATGAACCGGGGGCATGATGCCACGGCTCTTTGTCCAGTTTTGCAGGAGTCACAGCGCGATGAAACATCTTCTTACCTATGACATGATGGAATCGATCCGTGTGACCAACCAGTGGCTCGGTTCGACGGCACGGGCGATGTGCGGTTATCCCCAGCTTGGGTTGATCCCGAATCCCATGTTCAAGCTCACCGCCGCCTGGGGCGAAGTGATCGAACGCAGCTTCGAGCGGATGATCGTCAAGCCCGACTGGAACATCCCCTCGATCCCCGGCGCCGATGGCCGCGATCACGTGGTGGAAATCCAGACCGTGCTGCCGCGCGCCTTCGGCGACCTGATCCGTTTCAAGGTGCAGGGCCGCCAGCCCACCGGGCGCAAGGTGCTGCTGGTTGCGCCCATGTCGGGCCACTACGCGACGCTGCTGCGCTCGACGGTGCAAAGCCTCCTGCCCGATTGCGACGTCTACGTCACCGACTGGCACAACGCGCGTGACATCCCGGTGTCCGAAGGCAAGTTCGACATCGAGGACTACACGCTCTATCTCGTTGATTTCCTGAAAGAGATGGGCCCCGACACCCATGTGATCGCGGTCTGTCAGCCGGCCCCGCTGGCCCTGGCTGCCACCGCCTATCTCGCCGAGGAGGACCCCTCCGCACAGCCCCGCACCCTGACCCTGATCGGCGGCCCGATCGACCCAGACGCCGCGGCAACCGACGTCACCGATTTCGGCAACCGCGTCACCATGGGCACGCTGGAACGCCACGTGGTGCAGCGCGTGGGCTTCAAATACGCGGGCGCGGGCCGGATGGTCTATCCGGGGCTCCAGCAGCTCGCCTCTTTCATGGCGATGAACGCCGACAAGCACGCCAAGGCCTTTTCCAACCAGATCCTCGCCGTCGCCAAGGGCGAAGCCTCCGAGCATGACAAGCACAACCGCTTCTACGACGAGTATCTGGCCGTCATGGACATGACCGCCGAATTCTACCTCTCGACCGTGGAACGCATCTTCAAGGGTCTCGAAATCGCGCAGAACCGTTTCACCGTGAACGGCAAGCGCGTCGACCTGGGCAAGATCACCACCGTCGCGGTCAAGACCGTCGAGGGCGGCAAGGACGATATCTCGGCCCCCGGCCAGTGCGTTGCCGCGCTGCGGCTTTGCACCGGGCTGCCCGATTCGAAGAAGGCCAACTACCTCGAACCCAATGCCGGTCACTACGGCATCTTCGCAGGCAAGAGCTGGCGCACGAATATCCGCCCGCTGGTGCTGAACTTCATCGACGCCAATTGCGACGTGCCCAAGGCCCCGGTCACCGAGGTCGCGGCGGTCGCAGAGTGATATCGTGACGGCGGGCGCGGACAGCTCCTTCGCCTGCCGCTGCGGAACCGTTTCCGGAACCCTGACCGGCATCCGCCCCGGCGAGGGCACCCATGTCATCTGCCATTGCAACGCCTGCGCCCGTGCAATGGCGCTTTGCGGCCTGCAGGACGAGGCCGCAGGCGGGGTCGATCTGTGGCAGACCACCCCCGACCGCGTGACCATCGCAACCGGCCTCGACCGGCTGGTGCCGGTGCAGCTGTCGCCCAAGGGGCTCTACCGCTGGACCGCGCGCTGCTGCGATACGCCGATGTTCAACACGTTTTCCGGCCCCGGCCTGCCCTTCGTGGGCGTGCTGACCCGCAACCTTGCCGACATCGCCCCGCTCGGCCCGGTCATCGCGCATGGCTTCGTCACCCGCGCTGGCGGCAAGCAGGGGCATCAGCATGGCGGGCGGGTGATCTGGCGGATGCTGAAACGCACCACCGCCGCGCGCCTGTCGCGGCGCTGGCGCTCGACGCCCTTCTTCGATGACAGCGGGGCGCCCATTGCCGCCCCCGAACTGGCCCCGCGCGCCTAGGCGGTCAGCCACAGGTCGATGACCCGCGCCCCCTCGACTGGCGGCAACCCGGCCCTACTGCGGCTTGATCCTGTAAGTCTTTGCGACCACGCGCCAGGCACCGTCATGGCAGAGCAGCGACAGGATCGTATCGAACCGCAGCCCCGCCCAGTCATCTTCCAGATGAACCACGGCAATATCCCCGTGGACCGAGATATTGCGGATGTCCCACCATGCCGTTGCCGAGCTGTCGGCCTCGTCCTCGCACATCTGGATGAACGCATCGCGAGAATTCCAAAGCAGCTCACCCTCGAAATGGCCCACTTCACTGGACGATTCGAAAAAGATCCGCTCCAGCTCCGTGCGGTCGCCAGCCGTCATCGCCGTCGCGTATGTGCGCACCACGTCGGTGATCGCAAGGATGTCAGCATTCGTGGTCATGATCGTCTCCCCTGTCCTGCCCGCGCCACGCGGCCGGGCATATCCTTGCGCGAGATTCATGCGGCCTCCCGCCGCCTGGCCCCGCGCGCCTAGGCGGTCAGCCACAGGTCGATGACCCGCGTCACCTCGTCGGGTTGCTCCAGTGTCGGCAGGTGGCCTGCCTCCTCCAGCATCAGCGCCTCGCCCATCGGCATCAGGTCGGCCATCAGCTGATGTCTGCGCGGGGGAAACAGGCGGTCATGCTGCCCGCAAATCATCAGGGTCGGCAGCTGGATGCGGCGCAGGGTGCCCTGTTGGTCGGGGCGGCGTTGCAGCGCACGCGCCTGGCTCTGGAAGCCCTCGGTGCCGAAGCCTCGCGCCATGGCCAGCGAGATGTCCTGCACCCGCGCGCGCCCCGGCCCCGGGGCCAGCGCCTCGGCAGGCAGTGCCTCGGCCCAGGCATCGTCGAACCGCCCGGCCCGCGCCCGCGCGATCAGCAATTCACGCGCCGCGGCATTCGAGGGTTGTTCGGTCAGGGCATCTGTCGCGATCAGGATCATCCGGGTGATGCGCTCCGGCGCACGGCGGGCGATCTCCATCGCCACCATGCCGCCAAGAGACGCCCCGCAGAGCGCGAAAAGCGGCGGCGCATGGTCCAGCACGCGCCCGGCCATTTCCCGCACGCTGTCGAAGGGGCCAAGCGGCGCAACATGAACGGGCCGCGTGGCAGACAGGCTCTCGGCCTGTGCCCGGAAGAGCCGGGAATCGCACATGAACCCCGGTAGAAAAACGATTGGCTCCACGCTTGGCTGCCCCTGGAAAGAATACCGAAAGTGCGCAATTGCACCCTTTCGCACTCTGACACGGTTGCACTGCAGGTCAACTGCCCGCTGACCTGCGCGAGATGCCTTGGGACCGTGCGCCTGCCCGGCTACTTCCCGTCCGGGGCAGGTTCGGGCGCGGGGGCCGGGGCAGGAGCAGGTGCCGGAGCAGGTGCCGGAGCAGGCGCCGGAGCAGGGGCCGGAGCAGGCGCCGGAGTAGGCGCCGGAGCAGGGGCCGTCGCGGGCGATGCAGCGCGCAGGGCCATTACCACCTCCGCCGCGTGATCGGGCAGCGCATGGCCCGCCTGCGCCCATTGGGCGTCGCAATGGCGGATCATCGCGGCCAGCCCCTCGGCCAGCCCCTCGGCCCCGTAATCGCCCAGTTGCACCGGGCCCTCGGCCCAGGCCTGCACGCCGCCACCGCCCAGAAGCGCGGCGATCAACGGATCCCCGACAGAGATGATGCTTTCCCACCGTTCGCCGTTCAGCTCCTGCCAGTTCGCCGCGGGCAGAAGGTAGCCGGTCGCCTCCGTGACAAGGATCAGGTCATTGCGCGAATAGGGTCCCGGTGCCGTGAAATCCGGGTCAGAGAGGTCGGCCTGCATCATCTCGATGGTCAGCCCGTAAACCGGGTGCGGCCCGTCCTCGGCCCCGATCATCGGATCGGCCCCCGGCTGGCTGCCCGAACAGATGATCAGCATGCTGGCGTCATTGGGCCGGACCCATCCCCAGAACCACCCCTGTTCGGCGCTGGTGCTGCCCTGCCAGTCCTGCGCCAAGGCGGGCGTCGCGCCCATCAACAGCACGCCGCAGATCGCCAGAATGTTTTTCATACCGAAATCCCTCGTCCAGAAACCGTTGCTGCGCCAAGGGTGCCAGAGCCCCCTGCCCCGTGCAACGGGTCCGGACGGGATCAGGCCAGCGCCATTCCCTCGGGATCGAAGAAATGCGTCTTGGCGGGGGCGAATTGCAGCCCCACCTCGTCGCCCACGCGGATCGTCGCCTCGCCATCGGCGCGCACCGTCAGCTTGCCAAGCGCCCCGCAATCGACCACCAGGAAATTGTCGGCCCCCAGGTATTCCACCAGGTCCACCACCCCATCAACAAGGCCGCTGCCCGGCGCCCCAAGGGTGATCGCCTCGGGCCGGATGCCAAGGTGCACCGCCCCGTCGCATCCCGGCGCATCGCCGCCGCGCCCGCCCTCCAGGCTGAAGGCGCCGCCCGTCACCGTGCAGGGCAGGATGTTCATCTTCGGACTGCCGATGAACTGCGCCACGAAGAGGTTGCCGGGCTTTTCATACAGCTCGCGCGGGCTGCCCACCTGCTCGATTCGCCCCGCGCTCAGCACCACGATCCGGTCCGCCAGCGTCATCGCTTCCACCTGGTCATGGGTCACGTAGATCATCGTCGAGGCCAGCTGTTCGTGCAGCTTGGCGATCTCGTAGCGCATCTCGACGCGCAGCGCCGCATCGAGGTTCGACAGCGGTTCATCGAACAGGAACGCCGTTGGATCGCGCACGATCGACCGGCCGATGGCCACCCGCTGCCGCTGCCCGCCCGACAGGTCCTTCGGCCGCCGCTCCAGGTAGTCCTCCAGCCTCAGCGCCCGCGCCGCCTCGGCTACCTTGGCCTCGATCTCGGGCTTCGGCGCGCCGGCTGTCTTCAGCGAAAAGCCCATGTTCTCGGCCACCGACATATGCGGGTAGAGCGCGTAGGACTGGAACACCATCGCCAGCCCCCGCTTCGACGGTGGCTCGGCCGTGGCATCGCGCCCGTCGATCACAACCTGGCCACGGCTGGTTTCCTCCAGGCCCGCGATCATGCGCAGCAGCGTTGACTTCCCGCAGCCCGAGGGCCCCACGAAGATGACGAATTCACCGTCGTTGATCTCCAGGTCCACGCCCTTGATGACCTGCACCTCGCCATACCATTTCTCGACGGATTTCAGCGTGATCGCCCCCATGGCTCACAGCTCCTCTGCATTGGGAGAGGCCCAACCAAGCCAGATGGCGGCCGTCCAGGTGAAAGTGCCCCCGCCGGCTGGCGTGCCGTCATGGGGATCGAAATACTCGGCAAAGCCGCGCTCGGATATTAGCCGCGCGGTATCGGCCCGCACGCGGGCCGCCTCCTCGATCAGCCCCGCCTCGGCCAGGCCCACGCCCACCATCATGTTCATGATGCCCCAGACCGGCCCGCGCCAATAGCGCAGCCCCTCGAATTTCGGGCTCGCCGGATCATGGCTCGGCACTGAATAGGGCGCGGCGTCGAAGATGCGGTGCAGCGTGTCCACCGGCTGCCCGTCGCGCAGCCCGCCCCACCAGCCCAGGAAGGACGCGTTGCTCACGCAGCCCGACAACTGCCCCGTGCGCAGGTTGCGCGCGTCGTAGCAGGCAATCTCCGGGTTCCACAGCGTTTCCGCCCCCGCTTCCAGCCGGGCGATCCAGCCGTCGATCTCGCCCCGGTCCTCGCCCAGGGCCTCGGCCAGCAGCCCAAGGTCGCGACAGGCCCGCATCAGCGTGAAGGTCAGCGTGGGGTCCGCCACGCGGAACGGGCTTTCCGCGGCAATCGCCGCGTCGTCCCAGCCCCGCTCGCGCCCGAACTGCACCAGCCAGATATAGCGGTCGTAATCTTCCTTTGTGGGCCGCATCTTCGGGTCCACATGGCCGGTGTCGCGGCGGGTATAGGGGGCCACGCCCTCGGGCACCACGCCCGCCATCGCCTCGTCCCAGTCCGGCGCATTGTCGCGGCCCGCCTCCCAGGGGTGGCTGATCGCCACCGCGCCACTTTCCGCGCGCGCGGCCATGAACCAGCGGTGAAAGGCCACAAGCCGGGGGAAAAGCGCCCTGACCCGCGCCGCGCCCGCGCCCGGATCCTTGCGATAGATCCGCCAGGCAAAGCTTGCCGCCACCGCGGGCTGGCTGATCCCCGACGACGCCACGCGCCCCGCCCCCTTGCCCGGCGCATCCTCGGTGCCCCAGACATCGGCGCCGGGGAAATAGCCGGGATCGGCAACGTGAAACTGGATATGCGGCACCATGCCGTTTTCCCATTGCCCGGCCATCAGCGTTTCCAGCTCGGTCCAGGCCCGGTCGATATCGAAGGCGGCAAAGCCGTAGGCGGCAAAGGCGCTGTCCCAGTTCCACTGGTAGGGATAAAGCCCCGCCGTCGGCACGGTATAGCCGCCCCTGTCGTTCAGGCGCAGGATCCGGCGCGCCTCTGCATCCAGCTCGATGGCCCGTTCAGGCGTCATGTCGAACATCTCGTTCATCCCTTGACCGATCCCGCGGTCAATCCGCGGGTCATGAATTTTTCCAGCCCCAGGAACAGGGCCATCACGGGCACGGTGGCAATGACCGCCCCCGCCATCAGGTGCTGCCGCGGCACTTCGGAGCTGTTCAGCATCGCCACGCCCCGCGTCAGCGTGAAGCGCGACGGGTCGTCGAGCAGCATGAAGGCCAGCAGGAACTCGTTCCACGCGATCATGAAGACATAGAGCGAGACCGAGGCCAGCGCCGGCAGCGACAGCGGCAGGGTGATCTTCCAGATCACCTTGAGCCGGCTCAGCCCATCCATCAGCCCCGCTTCCTCCACCTCCGCCGGAAGCCCGCGGAAATAGCCCTGCAACATGTAAAGCGAGACCGGGATCGTCGTGACCGGGTAGATCATCACGATCCCAAGGATCGAGTTGCGCAGCCCCGTGACCGAGAAGACGATGTAGATGGGCAGCGCCAGCACGATCATCGGCACCATGTAGATCAGCAGGATCGAGCGGCTCAGCGCCTTCTGCCCGCGAAAGCGCAGCCGCGCCACCGCGTAGGCCCCGGGGATGGAGAAGGCCAGCGTGATCAGCACCGTCAGCACCGAGACATAGAAGCTCGTCCACAGGTAGCGGCCGAAATCGAAGTCCCGGAACAGTTCGATGTAAGAGCGGAAGAGCTCGCCCGAGCCCTGGCCCAGGTCGATGGTGAAATCGAGCGGGTTGGCAATCAGCTCGCCCTGGCTCTTCAGGCTGGTCATCACCATGACGTAGAAGGGAATGGCGACGATGGCGGTAAAGAAGATGTAGCCGAACCCGGTCAGGAAGCGGATCTCGGCCTCCTCGAATTCATGCCGCGTCAGCCGCCCGGACGGGCAATCGGCCAGCATCGCCGCCATCGGCCAGCCGGTGCCAATGCCGAAAAGCGCTCCGGCCAGAAGCTTGTGCGAAATCTCCGTCTCGGCCCCGAACAGGATCGGACCGACCGGCGAAAAGCCCAGGCCCACGCCCAGCACCGCTGCTCCCGCGATCATCGCCGCGACCCCCGGCTGGCGCACCGCCGCCAGGCCCAGCGGCACACCCGTCAGAACCGCCCCCACCAGTCCCGGCCGAAACGCGGCCCCCGTGGTGAAGGACAGCAGCACCGACACCGTGGTCGCCACGATGAAGGCCCACAGGATGCCCACCTGCGGCCCCACGAAAGCCCCGTGCCAGAACCGGCTCATCGCGCGCCCTCCTTCTTCTTTGTCCAAATACCCCGGGGGGCGCCGCCGCAGGCGGCGGGGGGCTGGCCCCCCAGCGCGATCCGCCGGGATCGCGCCCGGGTCGACGCCGCAGGCGGCGAAACCCGGGCTTCGTCTGCACGCCCGGTGCACGGGGGGTGTACGGGGGGTGTACGGGGGGCACCCCCCGTCACGTGGGGCCGAAGGTCCCGCGCGGGTCGACCCCGAAGGGGGCGAAATCCGGTCCTGCTCATAGCCCTTCCTCCTTCGACAGGAAGCGGAAGAACCCCCAGGAAAAGCACAGCAGAACCAGCAAGATCACCACCGCCACCGCGGCGCCCGCGCCGATATTGGACAGCGCGAAGGCCTGCTCGTAGACATTGACCGTCAGCGTCCGGGTTCCGGCATTGCCGCCGGTCAGCAGGAAGATGTCGTCGAACTTGTTGAAGGTCCAGATAAAACGCAGCAGGAACAACACGCTAAGGATGCCCATCAGCTGCGGCAGGCTGAGATAGCGGAACTTCTGGAAGGGGCTCGCCCCGTCCATGTCGGCGGCCTCGTACATGTCGGTGTCGATCGACTGCATCCGCGCCAGGATGAAGAGAAAACTCAGCGGGAAATAGCGCCAGATCTCGAAGACCGTGACCGTGATCAGCGCCAGCGGCCGTTCCCCGAAGAAATTGATCGCGCTCTCGGTCACCCCCATCTGGATAAGCAACGCGTTTACCGATCCCGAGAACGGATCGAACAGGATCACCCAGGAAAACGCCACCGCGATCACCGGCGCCACGTAGGGAAAGAGGTAAAAGCCCCGCAAGATCCCCTGCCCGCGGAAGCTGCGGTTGAGAAGCAGAGCCGCGAAGAGCCCCACCACAAGCGCGCCGATGGTGCCGACAACGGTGTAGAACATCGTGGCCCAGATCACCGACCAGAAGTCGCGCGCGTTGAAGAGCCGGGTGAAGTTCTCGAAGGTGAACTCGGCATTGGTCAGGACGAAGTCAGCCTCGCCGGTCAGTGCCGGGGCGATGTCGTCCACATCCGTGCCATTGTCGAAATAGCTTTGCGAAACAGTGCCTTCTATGGCGATTGTCTCGCGCTGGCCGCCAGCAAGGTCGCCCAGGTCGCAGCGCAGGGCGGTGCCGCTCAAGGCACAGCGCGGGTCAATCTCGCCCGGCTCGAAGCCAAGCGGCAGCTCGTCGCTCAGCGTGACGCCTTCGATCACCGTCTCGGGCGAGCTGTTGCGGACGCGGAACTGCCAGGTCGCCGCATCCCCCGGCTCGGATGGACGGCCGCGCATCTGTTCATTGGCCACCGGCGCGGGCGGGCGCAGGTCGGCCAGCTCCACCGGCTTCACGCTGATCCAGAAGATCGCCAGCAGCGGCAGGATCACGACCAGCATCACGGCAGCAAGCGTCGGCAGCAACAGGCCCCAGGCCAGCCGGGCCTCGCGGCGCTGAAGGGGGCCGATGCCCTTTGGAGGAATGGCAGAACTCATGGGTCCGCTCCGGCGGGAAGGTCAGGTGTCGGATAAGTGGCCCCGGGACGTGAGGGGTCCCGGGGCCCGGGAGGAGGAGTGCGGCGATTACTCGATCGCAGCCAGTTCCTCGTTCATCAGCGCGACCGTCGCGGCAGCGTCACGCTCGCCGTCGATATATTCGCGCACCAGGCGGTTGATGACCTGGCTGTTGATGATGCGGCTGGCCAGCGCCAGCTGGCCCTCGGCCACGCCCCAACGCTGCGCCACGTCCAGGCCCCCGACGATCTCGTCGATCATTTCCTGCGCGTAGAGCTCGCCAAGCGGCGCGCGGCGGTCGACACCGACCTCAAGCTCGGCCCAGGCCTCGGTGAAGGCGTTGGGATTGTCGCCATTGCCACGGCGCACCGGGAACTTGCCTTCGGGCGCGATGGCCAGCGTCGCGGTGTAGCCCTCGTTCATGGAGTATTCCACGAACTGCATCGCCGCGTCGGTATCGGCATCTGCCGTGATGCCGAAGTAGCGCACGTCACCCCAGGCGGCCCCGTCGGGGTTCGACGGACCCGAGAAGTTGGTCACGATACCGGTTGCCGCGGCCAGGTCGCGGGTGGTGGGGTCATCGTTGATGGTGGGCGGGGCGCTGTCGCGCAGACCGGCCAGTTCATCGAGGATGAAGGGCGACCAGATGATCATGGCGGCCCGGCCCGCGAAATAGAGCTCGCGCGACTGCTGCCAGTAAAGTTCGCCCTCGGGGCTCGCTTCGGCGATGGCGCGGTAGAATTCCAGCACCTCGGTCGTTGCGTCCACGTCCAGCTCGGCCACGCCATCGGCATCGACCGGCGACACGCCATTGGCCAGGAACACATGTTCCAGCACCTGGCTCATGAAGTTCTCATCCACCTTGGTCGCGGCAACGAAGCCATACATTTCGGGCGGGTTGTGCAGCGCCTCGATGGCCGCCAGCACGTTGGCATAGCTGTTGGGCGGCTCCAGCCCGTTTTCCGCGAAGAGATCGGCCCGGTAGACGATCATCTGCGTCCAGCCATCGACCGGAACCGAGGCATAGCCATCCGCGGTCGCGGCCATTTCCAGCGCACCGGGGGCGAAGGTGTCGGCGCCAAGCGCGTCGATCACGTCCGAGGCCGCGTCGGTGTCGAGGATGCCCGCTTCGGCCCAGGGCAGCGCGTATTGCAGCGTGTGATAGATCACGTCAGGCAGGTCGCCCGCGGCGAAAGCCGCGGTGGCACGGGTGCCCAGGTCGCTTTCGGTCACCGGGATCACCTCGACCTCGATGCCCGTTTCGGCGGTGAAATCAGCGGCCATCGCCTCTTGGCGCGCCAGGCGCTCGGGCTGTTCCTCGGTAGTCCAGAAGCGGATCGTGTCGGCCCCCGCCGCTGCGCTGAGCGCCAGCGAAGAGGCCGCTGCAAGCAGCAAGGCCCGCCCGGTCTTGGTCAATGTGGTCATGGTCTCATCTCCCTTGGTTGGTCTTGGTGGTCCGGATCCCTGCCCGGACGTCAGGTTGTCCCCGCGCGACTGTCCGAACCGCGCGCGATCAGATGCGCCGGAACGGTTTCGCGAAGGGTTTCAGGATCGGCGCCGCGAATGAGGGCGAAGAGCATCTTCGCCAGCCGTGACCCGGCGGCGCGGGTGTCGACGGCATAGGTGGTAAGCGGGGGCGAGGCGGTCGCGGCCTCGGGGATGCCGTCATAGGACAGCACCGACAGGTCGCGCCCGATCGCAAGGCCCCGCGCTTCGGCCGCGCGATAGACGCCGAGCGCCGCGAGATCGAGCGCGCAGACAATCGCCGTGGGCGGCGCGTCCAGGTCCAGCAGTTCCGCCCCCAGGGCCTCGCCCGAGGTCATGGTCGTGGCACCTTCGCGCACCAGGACCGGGTCGAACGCCAGCCCCGCCTGCGCCAGCCCCTCGCGATAGCCGCCAAGGCGTAGCGTGGCGTAGTTGTAGACGGTCAGCCCGTTGATGAAGCCGATGCGGCGGTGCCCCTGCCCGGCCAGGCGCAACACCCCGTCGCGCATGGCGTCCTCGCCCGAGATGTCGAACCAGGCGCAGCCCGTGGGGTCGCCCGTGCGGCCATAGAGGACGAAGGGCACTTCCAGGCGGCGCAAAAGGTCGATCCGTGCGTCGACGATCTTGGTGCGCGGCAGGATGAAGCCATCGACCTTCCGCTCTTCGACCAGGCGCGCCATCGTGGCGACCTCGTCTTCCTCGTCCACGGCGGTGGCCACGGTCAGCGACCAGGCCTCTTCCGAGGCGGCGCGGCTGATACCGTCGATGAAATCGGTCAGGAAGGGCTTGTGCGCATTGCCGGGGCCCGCGTTGAGCACCAGCCCCAGGGCACGTGACAGCCCCGTGCGGATGGCCTGCGCCTGCGCCATGGGCCGGTAGCCCATCCGTTCGGCGGCCCGCGCCACCCTCAGACGGGTGGCATCCGAGATGTCGGGATAGCCGTTCAGCGCCCGGCTGACCGTGCCCTTGGCGATACCCAGCTCTCGCGCCAGATCGTTGATCGTCACGCGGTCGCGGTTGCCGGATTTGAACTGAACGACGGACATGGTTTTTCCTCTCCCGACTCGAAGGCTCAGTTCCGAAACCGGTTTCGGCAAGGGGAATTTTGAGATCTGTCCGAAACCGGCGCCGAAACCGCCGGGGTCAGTCGAGCGTGTCGGACACCCAATCGAGGATCAGATCGGTCACCGGACCGGTCATCGCCGGGCTCAGGATATCGCCTGCAATGACATGGAAATAAGGGTCCACGCCCTCGGCAGGCAGGGTCTGCGGCGCCAGCTGGACGGGGCCGCCCCACCCGCCCAGGATCTCGCGCGTGGCCACGGCGGAAACCACCCTGTCCTGCTCCGAGAAAATGGCCAGAACGGGCACTGAAACCGCGCCGAAATCCTGCGCGCGCGTCTCTCGCATCAGCGTTCCGAGGCTGGTCAGCGCCCCCGATCCGTAGCGAGTCGTCCAGTAGCGCGCCTGCAAGTCGTTGAGGGGTTCAAACCCCCGCTCCTCGCCCACCAGGTAGGGCACATAGGCCCGCGCGAAGGCCAGTTCCATCAGCACGCCGGCCCGGTTCGCCACCCGGAAATTGGGCGAGACCATCACGATCCCGGCCATGTCGCGGCCCATGTCGGGATCGGCGGCGGCATAGGCCGCCAGCGTCGCCCCGGTCGAGGTGCCGATGACCAGCACCCGCTCGCCCGCCGCGCGAGCCAGGTCGAGGAAGAGCGCGGCATCATCCACCCATTGCCCGGCCTGCGCCGCGCCAAGCGCCGCCCCGGTCTGGCCATGCCCTGTCAGGCGGGCAAAGATCAGGTTCGCGCCAAGCGCTTCGGCCAGGTTGTCCGGCACCGGGCGGATTTCCTCGGACGTGGCCGAAAAGCCGTGCAGGTAGAGGATCGACAGGGGCGTGCGGGTTTCCGGCTCTGCGGCCCAGATGACACGCGCCTCGGCCCCCGGCGTGATATCGTCGAAGGCCGCCTCGCGCGCCGCGATCGTGGCTTCGACCCCCTGCATTGCCGCCACGGCCGCCCCCCGCTCGATCCGTTCACGCGGACCAAGCGCCACGAGACCCACGACCAGAACCACCAGGGCGATCAGTGCCAGGAAAACACGTCCGATAAACTTAAGCATGGGTCAGCACATCCTCTATCGCGGCCTCGATCCGGGCCAGGCAGGTATCGTCGGAAAAGCGGTGATCGGCGCCCTTGACCAGTTCCAGCCGGATATCGGGCCCATCCATATGGGCCAGCAGGCGCAGGGCAACGGACATATCCACATCGGCATCGGCGGTGCCTTGCAGCAGGCGAACGGGGGCGTTGATGACGAGCGGACTGCGCAGCACCAGCTGCCGGCGACCGTCCTCGATCATGCGCCGGGTGATGATGTAGGGCTCGCCGTAATCGGACGGCAGAGCCACCTGCCCGGTCTGCTCCATCTCGGCCTTCTGCGCCGCGCTCCAGCTGTCCCACATGCCGTCCTCGGTGAAATCGGGGGCGGCGGCGATACCCACCAGCCCGGCCACCAGACCGGGGTGGCGCCGGGCAAAGAGCAGCGCCTGCCAGCCCCCCATGGAGGAGCCCACCAGAACCTGCGGGCCTTCGGTCAGGGTCAGGATCGCGGCCTCGGCATCCTCGGCCCAATCGCCGATGCAGCCATCGGTGAAGGCGCCCGAGCTTTCGCCATGCCCCGAGTAGTCGAAGCGCAGGAAGGCGCGGCCCGTGCGACGGGCCCAGTCTTCGAGGAAGATCGCCTTGCTGCCCTGCATGTCGGACTTGAGCCCGCCCAGGAACACCACACCCGGCCCTTTGCCCGGGGTCTGGTGAAAGGCGATGGTGCGGCCTTCTTTGGTGGTCAGCGTCTGCGGGGTCATGTCTGGGTCGTCTCCTCTGTTCCCCCGGTTTTGCCCTTGGCGGGGCCCTGCGACAAGTTTTTATGCCTCCGGCGGGGATATTTGGGGAACAATGAAGGCAGGTGACATCGCGTCAACGGGGGGCGGAGGGGCGGTCGGGGGCGCGCGTTAAGGTTAACGGGAGGGGGTTAACCGGAACGAAAGGCCCTTTGCCGGGGTGGCAGGTCTTGACAGTCCGCGCCCGACAGGTCACCTGATGGGCCCGAACCAAATACCCGCAACCGGGCGTTCCGTGGGCGCCAAACCGACGAGGAGCAAGAGGCCGATGGCCCAGATTTCCCTGACCTTCCCTGATGGCAATTCCCGTGACTTCGCGGCTGGCGTGACGCCTGCCGAGGTCGCGGCCGGCATTTCCAGCTCGCTGGCCAAGAAGGCCATCTCCGCCACCGTGAACGGCGCCCACTGGGACCTGCAATGGCCGATCCCTTCGGATGCCTCGATTGCCATTCACACCATGCAGGACGATGCGCAGGCGCTGGAGCTGATCCGCCATGACTGCGCCCAT
The DNA here is from genome assembly GCF_964229645.1 of Nioella sp. Classification (GTDB taxonomy): domain Bacteria; phylum Pseudomonadota; class Alphaproteobacteria; order Rhodobacterales; family Rhodobacteraceae; genus Nioella. Next base: position 18,721 of record NZ_CAXREX010000019.1, read on the forward strand.
ATCATGGCGCGCGCCGTGCAGGAGATCTGGCCCGACGTGAAGGTCACCATCGGCCCGGTCATCGAAAACGGCTGGTATTACGATTTCGACCGTGAAGAGCCGTTCACGCCCGAGGACCTTGGCCAGATCGAAGCCAAGATGCGCGAGATCATCAATCGCCGCGACCCGGTGACCACCGAGATCTGGGCGCGCGACCGCGCGGTGAAGTTCTACGAGGCCAATAACGAGCCCTACAAGGTGGAGCTGATCGAAGCCATTCCGGGCGACGAACCGCTGCGCATGTACTGGCATGGGCATTGGCAGGATCTCTGCCGTGGCCCGCACCTGCAGCATACCGGCCAGGTTCCCGCCGATGCCTTCAAGCTGATGAGCGTGGCCGGTGCCTATTGGCGTGGCGACTCCAGCCGCGCCATGCTGCAACGCATCTACGGCGTGGCCTTCCGCAACAAGAACGACCTCAAGGCGCATCTGACCATGCTCGAGGAGGCCGCCAAGCGCGACCACCGCAAGCTTGGCCGCGAGATGCATCTGTTCCACATGCAGGAAGAGGCCCCGGGGCAGGTCTTTTGGCATCCCAACGGCTGGACCATCTACACCGAGCTTCAGGATTACATGCGCCGCCAGCAGCGCCGCGGCGGCTATGTGGAGGTCAACACCCCCCAGGTCGTCGATCGCAAGCTGTGGGAGGCTTCGGGTCACTGGGAGAAATACCAGGAAAACATGTTCATCGTCGAAGTGGACGAAGAGCATGCCCGCGAAAAAGCCGTCAACGCGCTCAAGCCCATGAACTGCCCCTGCCACGTGCAGGTCTACAACCAGGGCCTCAAGTCCTATCGCGACCTGCCGCTGCGCATGGCCGAGTTCGGAGCGTGCAACCGCTACGAGCCCTCGGGCGCGCTGCACGGCATCATGCGGGTGCGCGGCTTTACCCAGGATGACGCCCATATCTTCTGCACCGAGGACCAGATCGAGGCAGAGACCAAGATCTTCATCGAGTTCCTGTCCACGATCTACAAGGATCTCGGCTTCGAAGGCTTCTCGATCAAGTTTTCCGATCGCCCCGACATGCGGGCCGGTTCCGACGAGGTCTGGGACAAGGCCGAGGCCGCGCTGAAGGCCGCGACGGATGCGGCGGGCTATGCCTACGAGCTCAACCCCGGCGAGGGCGCCTTTTACGGGCCCAAGCTGGAATTCGTGCTGACCGACGCCATCGGCCGCGACTGGCAGTGCGGCACCTTGCAGGTGGATTTCGTTCTGCCCGAGCGGCTCGATGCCAACTACATCGGCGAGGATGGGGCCAAGCACCGCCCCGTCATGCTGCACCGTGCGACGCTCGGTTCATTCGAGCGCTTCATCGGCATCCTGATCGAGGAACATGCGGGCAAGCTGCCCTTCTGGCTGGCCCCGCGCCAGGTGGTCGTGGCCTCGATCGTGTCGGAAGCCGATGACTACGTGCGCGAGGTGGTGGCCGCACTCAAGGCGCGCGGCGTGCGCGCCGAGGCCGACGTGCGCAACGAGAAGATCAACTACAAGGTGCGCGAGCATTCCGTGGGCAAGGTGCCCGTCATCCTGGCCATCGGCCGCAAGGAGGTCGAGGATCGCACCGTGACCCTGCGCCGGCTTGGGGAAAAGCAGACCGCCGTCGTCGCGCTCGACGAGGTGGTGGGCAGCCTTGCCGCCGACGCGGTGCCGCCCGACATGCGCTGAACGCGCAGTCCCCGATCCTGACGAAAAGGCCGGCATCCACACAGGGACGCCGGCCTTTTTACTCTGCCGCACCGGGCTTGATCCACGTCATGTTTGCCCGGCCCCGCTTGCGGCAATGGTTAATGCATGACGCAGGCAACTATTTCTTCGCGCGAAGCCCCCAAGACCGTTCTGGTAACGGGGGGCGCTGGCTTTCTGGGCATCAACCTCATCCGCTTCCTGCTGGAACGGGGCCACCGGGTGCGCAGCTACGACATCGCCCCCTTCCTCTATCCCGAGGCTGGGCGCATCGACGTGCTGCAGGGCGATATCCGGCACCGGGCGCTGCATGACCGGGCCTTTGACGGGGTCGACGTGGTGGTGCACTGCGCCGCAGCCCTACCGCTGGCCGACCCGGCCGAGATCCATTCCACCAATGTCGATGGCACCTTCGCGCTTCTGGAAAGTGCCGCGCGCAAGGGGATCGGGCGCTTCGTCCATATCTCTTCGACCGCCGTTTATGGCATTCCCGACCATCACCCGCTGATCGAAGCCGACCCGATGCAGGGTGTGGGGCCTTACGGGGCCTCGAAAGTCGCGGCCGAGGGCGTGTGCAAATCCTTCAGGGTCAGCGATCTCGTGCTGCCGATCCTGCGACCCAAGAGCTTCGTGGGCCCGGAACGGCTCGGGGCGTTCGAACTGCTCTATGACTTCGCCTCCACCGGGCACAACTTCCCGGTCCTGGGGTCGGGCAATAACCGATACCAGTTGCTTGACGTGGACGATCTGAACGAGGCCATTTGCCTGACCGCCTTCGGCCCTGCCGAGCGGGTGAACGACACGTTCAACATCGGCGCAGGCGAGTTCGGCTCTCTGCGTGACAGTTTCCAGGCGGTTCTGGACCGGGCCGGCTTCGGCAAACATATCGTGGGCTTTCCCGCCGCCCCCGCGATCTGGACCCTGCGCGCGCTGGAGGCGCTGCACCTTTCGCCGCTCTACAAGTGGATCTACGAAACCGCCGCGACCGACAGTTTCGTCAGCATCGACCGCGCGCGCGACGTGCTTGGCTTCGCGCCGCGCTATTCCAACATCGACGCGCTCTTGCGCAATTTCGACTGGTACCTGGCAAACCGCGAGCGGATTTCGCGCGATGCTGGCGTCACTCACCGGGTGCCGTGGAAGCGGGGGGCGCTGTCTGTCCTGCGCGCCGTGCTCTGACGCCTAGAAGTGGCTGACCTCCTCGTCGGGCCGCCCCGCCGCCAGCGCCAGCACACCGCCAAGCGCCGTGAAGGCGATCGGGAACATGGTGAACACGCCGAAGCCGAAAGCGTAGTAAAGCCCGCCCGCCGACAGCAGCATGAACACGCCGCCCCACAGCGCCCGCGCCCGCGCCATGGCGCCGCCTGCAATGGCCAGGATGGGTGACAGGAAGCTCGCGGCCTGGATCAGGTCCGGGTTGTCCACCTGCTCGGCCAGGTCCGGAACTTCGCCGAACCACTCCACGAACTCCACGTATCCGTAGCCGAAGAATCCGACGATCATCCCCAGGATGCCGCCGATGATCCCCAGAACGAGGGCCGCGTTGCGCATGGGCTGTCCTTCCTGCTCTGCCTGTGCTGCGATCCGAGATAGGCGCGATGACCGCCCGCGCCAAGGGTTCCGGGCTGAAACAATCGGGCCCTTCAACGACAGAAAACCTGCCTCACGGCGCGGTGACCTTACGTGAACTCATCAGGCAACATCCTGTTTTTAAATAAAAACCAGGCATCATCGGCCCATGCATCCGCCTCACGCCTTTCCCACGATCCGTCACGCACACGTGCTTGACGGGCCTGTGATTGGCCAGTGATCGGACCGCCGATCTATCCCTTTTGACAACACCCGGGGGGTCCGGGTGGGACACGCAAAACACGAGTTAAAGGGAGCTTCCCCAATGTCGACCCAAATCAAATCTCTGGCCCTGATGGGCGCCGTCGCAGCCGCCCTGGGCGCCGTTTCCACCACCGGCGCGCAGGCCCAGGCCATGGAGCGCTGCTACGGCGTGTCGCTGGCGGGCGAAAACAGCTGCGCCGCCGGTCCCGGCACCACCTGTGCAGGCTCCTCGACCATCGACTACCAGGGCAACGCCTGGACCCTCGTGCCCGAGGGCACCTGCGCCGAGATGGAACTGCCCGATGACCGCCACGGCGAAACCCAGGCCTCGCTGGAAGCCGATGGCTATATCGGCCTCGCCCGCGACCTGCCCGAAGGGCTGAGCGAAGAGGTGATCGCCCAGTATCGCCCGCTCGACATGATGATGGACGACGAGGAAATGGACAGCTGATCGCAGCCTGACCATCCGCCCCGGCCCACCCGAAGGGGCCGGGGCTTTTACCTTACCGCCGAAGGGGACCGGCCCATGTTCGACGACAGCGCACCTAATCGCCGGCCCGCCCGCGCGGGCGTGGGCTACAAGCCACAGCATTTCCAGGCGCTGATCGAGGCGCCCGGTGCCGTCGGCTGGCTCGAAATCCATGCCGAGAACTACATGGGCGACGGGGGACGTCCGCTGGCGCAGCTGCGCGCGCTCTCTGACCGCTTTGCCATATCCGTGCATGGCGTGGGTCTCTCGATCGGGGGCGAGGGCGCGCTGGACGAAGATCACCTGGCGCGGCTCAAGCACCTGTGCGACTGGCTGCGCCCGGCAAGCTTTTCCGAACATCTCGCCTGGTCCACCCATGGCGATGCCTATTTCAACGACCTCCTGCCCCTGCCCTATACCGCCGCAACGCTGACGCGCGTCTGCGATCACATCGACCGCGTGCAAGAGGTCCTTGCCCGGCCCATGCTGCTGGAAAACCCCTCCACCTATCTCGCCTTCACCGAGTCCACGATGGACGAGGTCACGTTTCTTTCGGAAATCGCAAGGCGCACCGGGTGCGGCCTGCTCCTCGACGTCAACAATGTCTTCGTCTCCGCCACCAACCAGGGCTGGGATCCGGTGGCCTATGTGGATGCCTTCCCGCTCGACAAGGTGGGCGAGATCCATCTCGGCGGCCATGACGAGGACGAGGATGAACACGGCGCGCCCCTGCTGATCGACAGCCACGGGCGCGAGGTGGTGGACCCTGTCTGGGCGCTCTATGCCCACACGCTGGCCCGCGGCGGGGCCCGGCCCACCCTGATCGAATGGGACAACAACGTGCCCGAATTTCCCGCGCTCGAAGCCGAGGCCGCGCGGGCCGAGTCGCTTCTGGCACCGGTCAGGGTCTGAGCCCATGCGCCAGCAGGATTTCGCCGCCGCCCTTCTCGACCCCGCGCTGCCGGTGCCGCCGGGGCTTTGCGACCCGCAGGGTCGCCCCGCGGGCAAGCGCTTCGCGGTCTACCGCAACAACCTCGCCGCCTCGCTGACCGAGGCGCTCGAAATCGGTTTTCCGGTGCTGCGCAAGCTGATGGGCGAGGGCCCGTTCCGCACGCTGGCGCTGCTTTACGCGCGCCGCCACCCGCCCCGGGGTCGGCAGCTGGCCCATTACGGGCAGCAGATGCCGGATTTCCTCGCCGGGATCGCGCAGCTTGCGGGCTACCCCTACCTGCCCGACATCGCCCGGCTGGAACTGGCGCTGCGCCGCTCCTACCACGCGGCCGACCACGCTCCGCTCGACGCCTCTGCCCTTGCTCCCGATCAGCTGATGGAGCTGTCCCCGCGTCTTGCCCCCTCGGCCGAGATCCTGTCTTCGGCCCACCCCATCCACGGGCTCTGGCAGCGCAACACCACCCCTGACGCCCCGAAGCCACGGCCCGGCCCCGAGGCGGTGCTGGTGGCGCGCGCGGGCTTTGACCCGGCGGTGCACCTGCTCTCGCCCGGAGCCCTGGCCTTTGCCCGCGCGCTCGATGGCAGGACCACCATCGCCCTCGCCCTCGAACGGGCGGTAGAGGCCGCCCCGGGGCTCGACCTCTCTACGCTGCTGACGCTTTTCCTGACCTCCGGCGCCCTCACCCGTCCACATAAAGGAGCCACCCCATGACCGCCCTCGCCGCCCTGCATGCCCGCCTGTTCTGCGCGCTGGAAACCCGTGTGGAGCCGCTGTTGATGCCCGCGCTCGCGCGGCTCGTCTTCGCGGGCACCTTGTTGATCTACTTCTGGAATTCCGGGCTGACCAAGCTTGGAGAGGGCTTAGCGGGCCTCTTTGCCCCCAGCTTCAACGCCTATGTGCAGATCCTGCCCCGCATGTCCGAATCCGTGGGCTACGACGCCAGCCAGATCCCGGCCTTCTGGCGGCTCGTCGTCCTCTTCGGCACCTGGGCCGAGTTCATCCTGCCCGCGCTGCTGCTGCTCGGGCTCCTGACCCGGCTTGCGGCCCTGGGCATGATCGGTTTCGTCCTGGTGCAAAGCTATGTCGATATCGTCGGCCACCACGCCGACCCGACCACCATCGGCGCGTGGTTCGATGCCGGCTCGGGCAGCCTCATCCTCGACCAGCGCGCCTTCTGGGTCTTCCTGCTGCTCTACCTCGTCCTCCGGGGCGCAGGCCCACTCTCGCTCGACGCGATCCTGTCGCGCCGGCAACGGCCTCAGCTCAGCGCCGCCTGAACCTCCTTGCCCCAGCCCAGGTGCAGCGTCCCGTCCGCCTCGCGGATCACGGGGCGCTTCATCAGCGTCGGGTGGGCCAGCATCAGCTCGATCGGATCGCCCGCGCGCCCGGCCTCGTCCAGCCCCCGCCAGGTGGTCGAGCGCGTGTTCATCAGCGCCGCCCCGAACGCGGCCTGGAAGCTTTCCAGCACCTCTCGCGACAGGGGCGTCTCGCGCACATCGACGAAAACCACCTCCCGCCCGGCCCCGTCCAGCGTTTTCAGCGCCTTGCGGCAGGTGTCGCAGGCCTTGATTCCGTAAAGCTCCATGGATCCTCCAATGTCACGTTCCCATGAAATCCAAGCGATTTCTCTTGCGTTTTGCCGAAATCACTCCATGTTGTCGCGCGTGACAACAAGTTTTCACTGAACCGTGCTCTCAAGAAAGCCGGCAGACGACGACTGTCGGCACCGCGCCGCCGCGATGACGTGGGTGGCATACTATACTTGAGAAGGAAGACGGAAATGCCCACTGGCACCGTGAAATGGTTCAACACCACCAAAGGTTATGGCTTCATTGCACCCGACGATGGCGGCAAGGATGTGTTCGTGCACATCTCGGCAGTCGAGCGTTCGGGCATGAAGGGCCTGGCCGACAACGAGAAGGTCTCCTACGAGCTGCGCGAAGGCCGTGACGGCCGCGCCTCGGCTGTGGACCTCGAGAAAGTCTGAACCATAAGGTCAGTCGGAAATTGCGCCGCGAGGGAAACCTCGCGGCGCATTTTCTTTTTCAGGCTCAGCGCGAGACGATGCCCGGCTCGATCCCCAGCATCGTGTAGTTCACCGCCAGGTGGCCCGTGGGCAGCGTGACCACCGCCTCGGGCGTATGGGCCAGAACCTCCTGCGCGATCACGCCCTGGTGGACCACGGGCGACCCGACATAGCGGTAATGATAGAGCGTCAGCCCGTTCGCGGCGGTGCCGACCGGGGTGATATCGGTCTTGAGCCGCGCGTCGCTGACCAGAACCGTATCGTTGCTGTCCATCACCGCGAGCGTGATCAGGACGATGGCCAGCAGCGGCACCAGGATCCCCCCGGCGCTGGAGGACGTATCCTCGACGATCACGGCGGGTTCCAGCACGGGTTCGACATAGCCCCCCGCAGCCAGCGGATTGGCCAGCGCGGCGGACAGGGCGGTTGCGGTCAGAAGCTTTTTCATGGTCCCTCCGGTTATTGACTTGATCAATGGCAACGTGAGGCGCGCTTTGGAGAAACCCGTTTTTCCGGGGGCCATGAGGGGGAGCGCCCCCGCTTTCGCGGGGGTGACAGGGGGAGCGCCATCGACGACGCGCGCGGGGGTGAGCAGGCTTCCCGAAAACGCTCCGGGGGAGCGTTTTGACTGCGAACGGGCGGAGCCCCGGGGGCCGGACGAGCCGCGCCATCGCCGACGCGCGCGGGGGCGATCCGGCCCTCTCCACGGAGCGCTTTATCCCTGCCAAGCCCGGATGACCTCACCCGCCCGCGCAGGCGTCAGCCAAATCGCCTCCGCGTGGGGGCGCGTCATGCCAGAGGCATGCTTCCAGCATGACGATGGCGCGGCGGCTTCGCCTTTATTCCGCGCAGGGGTGGGGATTCAGGAACGTAGGATGGGCAGTTTGTACACAAAATGAGCTTAGTATTGATGCCTATTGTCATCAAATGACTTCTTGTTGCTTATTACAGAAAAAGAACAATAATGACGATCAACAAATCTTCGCATCGTATTGCGACAGGTGGCGAGTCTGCGGTCAGTGGAGAAAATGAACGGTATGTGCTTGATGTAAACGAGTGCGAAAATGTGCTCATCATCGCATGCAGTGCATCGTCGCCAAGAATCTTGACCTATAATATAGTTCGCTTGTTGATCAATGTCTTTCTTTGGTATCCTTTCAACTCGACCTTTATCTCCCATAAGCTTAAGGAAAGCCAGAAGATCCCTAACACGCGACACTTCC
>NZ_CAXREX010000020.1:0-8740 GCF_964229645.1 Nioella sp.
GGGCCGCTTTCGCGGCGCCGCGAAAGCTGGCGCGGTCTTGCAAACCCGCGCCCCGGCGCTGCCAGGGGCAGCGCAAGCGGAAGGCCCGTCGACGGGCCTTTATCCCGCCTGAACCGTCCGTCCCGCGATTCGCACCTCTGCGATTGCCCGGTCGTCGCCCATCATGATCGTGGGAAAGAGCGCCTCCCAGATCGTGTCGGCCCGCCGGGCCCGTTGTTCGATGGCCGGGGTGGAGCCGAGGTCCAGCACCACCAGGTCGGCCTCCATGCCAAGGGCGATCCGACCGACCTTGTCGGCGATCCGCAAGGCCCGGGCCGAGCCTTCCGTGGCCAGCCAAATCAGCTGCGCCGGATGCAGCGCCCGACCACGCAACTGGCCGATCTCGTAGGCTGCCGCCATCGTGCGCAGCATCGAGAAGCTCGACCCGCCGCCGGTATCTGTGGCCAGGCCCACGCGAATGGCGCCCCCCGCAAGCCCCATGTCGAAAAGGCCCGATCCGATGAAGGTGTTGGATGTCGGGCAATGCACCAGCGCGGCCCCGACCTCGCGCAGCCGGTCCAACTCGCGCGGCTCCAGGTGGATCGCGTGGCCATAAAGCCCGCCCGCCCCCAGAAGCCCATGCGCCTCGTAGGTATCGAGATAGTCTCGCGCCTCGGGGAAAAGCCCCTTCACCCAGGCAATCTCGTCGGTTTGCTCGCTCAGGTGGGTCTGCATCAGGCAATCGGGATGCTCCGCCCAAAGCGCACCAAGCGCGCTCAGCTGGCCCGGTGTCGAGGTGGGGGAAAACCGCGGGGTGATGATGTAGGACAGCCGGTCGACCCCGTGCCACTTTTCCAAGAGCGTCTTGCTGTCGTCATAGGCCGCCTGCGCCGAATCCCGCAGCCCGTCGGGCGCGTTGCGGTCCATGCAGGTCTTGCCCGCAAGGGCCCGCAATCCGCGCGCGCGCGCCTGCTCGAAATAGGCATCGACGCTTTCGGGGTGGATGGTGCAGTAGCTGGCCACCGTCGTGGTGCCGTTGGCCAGCGTCAGGTCGAAATAGCGCCGGGCGACCTCGGCGGCGTAAGCCCGATCGCCGAACCGCATCTCTTCGGGGAAGGTGTAGCTGTTCAGCCAGTCGATCAGCCGCTTGCCCCAGGAGGCGATGATGCCCGTCTGCGGGTAATGGGCGTGGGCGTCGATGAAACCGGGCAGGATCAGGCGCTGACCGTGATCGACCTGCTCGGCCCCCGTGTGGCGCGCCCGCAGGTCATCGGCCTGGCCGATATCGGCAATCTTGCCATCGCGGATCAGCACCGCGCCGCGCGCGTCATGGCGTGCCGCGGCCGGCCCCTCGACCAAGGGATCGGCGTCAAAGCGCACAAGCTGCCCAATCAGGAGTGTTTCAGCCATAATCTTCCTTTCCCCACCACCGGACCTGTCATATCTCTCGCACCGAGGGTATGTTATCCGAAAAAGCGTTAAAGACTTTCAAGGCGGGGATGAATGGCGCTCGACGAGCTTCAGAAGACGGACCTGAACGAGGACGCCTACGCGCTGGACGCCTCGCTTTACGATGACGTGCTCGAGGCGCTGGACGCGCGCGATGCCGCGCGGATCGAAGCGTTGTTCGAACCGCTGCACCCTGCCGACATCGCCGACCTTCTGGAACAGATGTCCCATTCCGAACGTGAAGCGCTGCTTCTGTTCTGGAACGAGGGCATCGACGGCGAGGTGCTGTCGGAACTCGACGAGGGCATCCGCGAGGATGTGATCGAGCTTCTGCCCGCGCCGGTGCTGGCCGAGGCGGTGCGCGATCTCGACAGCGACGACGTGGTCGACCTGCTCGAAGACCTCGAGGACGAGGACCAGCAGGCGGCGATTCTCGACCTTCTGGACGATGCCGACCGGGCTGCGGTCGAAGAGGCGCTGAGCTACCCGGAATATTCCGCCGGCCGCCTCATGCAGCGCGAGATCGTGCGCGTGCCCGAATTCTGGAGCGTGGGCGAAGCCATCGACTTCCTGCGCGCCGAAACGACCGAACTCCCGACCAGTTCTATCACCTGATCCTGGTCGATCCGCGCATGAAGCCGGTGGGCAATGTCACGCTTGGGCGGCTCCTGTCCTCGCAGCGCAAGGTGGCCTTGCGTGACATCGTCGAGGACACCTTCGTCCTGATCCCGGTCAGCCAGCCGGAATCGGAAGTGGCCTATGCCTTCAACCAGTATCACCTGATTTCCGCCCCGGTGGTGGATGATGACGGGCGGCTGGTGGGCGTCATCACCATCGACGACGCGATGATCGTGCTGGAAGACGAGGCCGAGGAAGACATCCTGCGCCTGGCCGGTGTCGGGGAAGGCAGCCTGTCGGACCGGGTGCTGGAAACCACCAAGCAGCGCTTTCCCTGGCTTTTCGTGAACCTGATTACCGCGATCTTCGCCTCGCTGGTGATTGCCCAGTTCGAAGACACGATCGCGCAATTCGTGGCGCTGGCGGTGCTGATGCCGATCGTGGCGTCGATGGGGGGCAATGCGGGCACGCAGAGCCTGACCGTCGCGGTGCGCGCCATCGCCACCAAGGACTTGACCGGCTCGAACCTGATGCGCGTCGTCATGAGAGAGGCGGGCGTGGGGCTGATCAACGGGCTGGTCTTTGCCGCCGTGATGGGGGCCGTGGGGCTGGTATGGTTCGACTCGCCGGCGCTTGGCGCGGTCATCGCGGTGGCGATGGTCATCAACCTTGTGATCGCGGGGCTTGCAGGGATCCTGATCCCGGTGGCGCTGGAGAAGCTGGAAATCGACCCGGCGCTCGCTTCGGGTGCCTTCGTGACGACGGTGACGGATGTGGTTGGCTTCTTCGCCTTCCTGGGGCTGGCAGGGGCGGTTCTGCTCTAGGCCGGTCAGCCCGCGGGCACTTCCAGCGTGATGGTGCGGCCCTGCTTGACATATTGCAGGCTGCTTTCGCCGATCGCGGCCACCTGGCCCCCATCCAGCCGGTCGCCCACTTCCACTGTCACGAAGCGGCCCGAGGGCAGGCGCACGAGGGCGCGGCGTTCAGAGGGCGCGCCGCTGACACCGATCAGGTTCACCCGGCGCAGGTTGATGGCGTTTTCCTCGGTCGCGGCACGGGTGACGGAGGCGGAGCTCGGGATGTCGAGTTCGATCGTGTCCGAGGCCGCCGCCGCGACCGGCGGCGTGGGCCCGGAATTGCCCGCCGCGCGGGCCTCTTCGACCAGGTCTTCGATATTGCCCGGGCGCAGGCGCGGCACGAAGGATATGGCCACGGCCAGTTCCGTGCCCGTGCCCGATCCCGCGGTTCCATCGGCGGCGGCGGCTTCGGCGGCCAGTTCCTGCACCGAGGCCGGACGGCCTTCGGGGCGGATGTTCGACAGCTCGTCGAAGGTGATGCCCCCCAGCACCGCGCGTTCGCGCTGTTCCTGAAGATCATCGGGGCGGGGCGTGGGCGAGATTGCCCGTAGAAGCGCCAGTTCGACTGCCCCCGCCGTGGCAGCCTCATCCTCCTGCGCGGCGGCTTCTTGCGGGGTTTCACCCGCCGAGCCTGCCAGGGCCACGGTTTCCGCAACCGCTTCGGCCGCCGCCTCTGCCGCCGCGGCGGCGATGGCCGCGGGCGCATCGCGCGGGCGCGGCTCTGGCGTGACGGCGGGCGGGCCGGCATAGACCAGGATGCCATAGGGATTGAGCGTGCCCTCCGCCGAAGGCTCCACCAGATCCTCGGCAGTCATGAAGATCTCGTCCGCAGGTGAGATCGAGACCCCCTGCAACGCGGCCAGTTCGGTGACGGGCAACGGCCCCGGCGCCCCAAGCGCCACCGCGTCATGGCTTTCCACGCGGGGATCAAGCCCCGCAAAGATCAACTCGCCCGGGTCGGTATCGGGCGAGGGCAGGGTGATGACCGGGGGGCGTTGCCAGATACCGGTTCGGGCGTAGAAATTGGCGTTTTCCTCTTCCGAGGGCAGCACCGTTTCCGGGTCGATCGGCGGCGGCCGCACCGGTTCGGGCTCCAGGTCCAGATCGGCGTCGATATCAGGCAGAAGTTCCGGCGCGCTCGGGGCCATGGTGGCGGGGCCGGGCAGGGCGCCTTCCTCGGTCAGCCGCGCCAGTTCCACCGGGGACACCTCGCCGCCCTCGCCAAGCCCGAGAACCGGGCTTTCCAGCCCGCCCGGGTCGGTTTCGGCGATGATCGTGTCTTCCTCGGTTCCCAGGCCCATCCAGCGGCCAAGCGCGGTTTCGGGCAGGTAGAAGGCAGCCCAGACCCCGATCAGCGCCAGCACCACCAGCAGGATCAGCGTCATGATCAGGCCGGTGCGCATCGACGGGCCGCGATTGGCCGCAACGGTGCCGCGCGCCAGCAGCCCACCCATGATCGGCGCGTCGGCATCGGCGATCTCTGCCTCTTTGCGTCGACGCCCCCCCGGTGCCATGAAGCGGCGGCGATTGGTGGCGGTGGCCTGTTCGGGCGGCGGCGCGATGGCCTCGGCGCTGCGCGCGGCGGCCTCTGCTTCGGCGGGTTTGGCCTTGGGCTTGCGCCCACGCTTCTTGGGGCCGCTTTCCGCAGCAGGAGGCGGCGGTGCAGGCGCAGCTTCGGCCGGTTCTCCCACTGCCGCGGGTGCTTCGGCCTTGTCCTTCGAGAGCCGCGATCCAAGCGCCTTCAGTCGCCCGCCAAGCCCCTGCTTCTCAGGCACGGGCCTGAGCGACATGGGCATCAGCCGCTTGGGCTTTTCGGCCTCCGGCGCGGTGGCCGTCTCCGGGGTTTTCGGGTCGGTCGTCTTGGTCTCTGCCCCGGCCTCGCGCGAGGCGCTGAGCTGCTTGCCAAGCTCGGCCATGCGATCGCGGAACGACCCTTTGTCCGGAGTCTCGCCGGATTTGCGGCGCGAGAAGGGGTTGTTGCCGAAGCCGCCTTTCGGGGTCTCCTCGGGCTCGGCCGCCGGGCGCGATTTCAGCTCGGATTTCAGGCGCGCGAGGGGCGGCAGCTTGGGTTCGGGCCCCGCCGCGCGGGGGCGGGCAGGCGATCCGGGGGCGGCTGCATCCCCCGACCGGGCCGCGCGCCCAAGGCTGGGTTCGGCACGCTCGTCAGCCCTGTCGGATCGGTCGCGCGGCAGTTGCGGAGTGGCCTCGGCCTCCTCCGGTTTCACGGCGCCGGGGCCGAAACGAGGCGCGCGGCTACCCACCAGGGCGCCCGCCTCCTTCGGCGGCTCTGCCCCCCGGCGACGGGTGCCGAAACCCGACGGCACGGCAATCGGTTCAGCCGTGGCGCTGTCCTCCGGCGGGGTCTCGTCCTCAGGCGTTTCTTCCGCCGCGACCGGCGCCCCAAGATGCAACCGCCCGGCTGGCGCGGCGCGGTCGGGCTGATCCGGTGCGTCCTGCCCGGCTGATGCGTCGGCCCTGGGGGCAGGATCTGTCGCCTCGGGGCTGACCTTGTCCTCTGCGACAGGCTCTGGTGCGGCTGCTTCGATGCGCCCGGCCTCATCTGTGCCGTCCTCCTGCGGAGCCTCGGCCGGAGCGACGTCCTCCTCCGCAGCCGGCTCATCGGCCTCCTGGGCAGGGGCCATTGCGGCGGCCTCGACCGGCGCCTCTTCGACCGGAGCAGCCGGCTCTTCCGCTTCGACCGCGTCTTCGGGCGCTGCCGCCTCCTCGCTTTCGGCCTTCGGCTTGTGCTTGTGCCAGGTATCGTGCCCGAACTCGATATCGTCGATCTCGCCCACCCAGTCGAGGCTGCGGTCGAAATGGGCAACGCCGCGATAGCGGTTGTCGAGCGGGCGCGCCCCGAAGCCCACGGGGGTAAACCCGTTCGCCTCGGCAAACTGGCGCGCTTCCTCCAGTGTTTCCTGCGCCACCACGGCCAGCTTGACCCGTCCATCTTCCAGTGGGAACCAGTCGAAGGCCAACTGGTCGACCGGGTAAGGGGTCAGCCCGTCAAGCCCGGCGCGAATCTGGTCGAGCCGCTCCTCCTCGTCGGGGCCGGGTGCGGTCAGCGATGTGTAAAGGATCTGGTCATCGGGCAGCAGGATGAGGGTTTCGAACCCCTTTCCAACCCGGGCCTCGGCCAGTTTTCGCAGCACCAGAAGGGACGCCCCCAAATCGGGAACATCCAACGGTGTGTCGCCCAGAACGGCCCAATGGCCAGCGGGCTGACGTTGCGCCAGGGCTATGCCCTCTGGCGAAAGGAACAGCGCAAAATTCGGTGCCATTCAGGTCCTCTGCCGATCCGGGCCCCTTCGATCCGTCGGGCCTCCCGTCCAACCCCGCCTCATATAGCAGAAAATCGTCAAGAAAAACCCGCGTCCGACCCGCCATCGGCAGGTGGGCGGAATTCATCCTAAGCCGTTCACGGATAAGATCAAAGAAAACTTAACATGCGGCGCGAACCGATCGTCTCCCGGCGGGAGAAACTCTTGCCAGAAGATGAAGGGCGCGCCGTTAACCTTAACGCGCGCGCCCCGTCTTCATTGTTCCCGAAAATATCCCGGGGGCGCCGCCGGCAGGCGGCGGGGGCAGAGCCCCCAACCCCCGTCGATATCAGGCGGTCGCCTTGGCCAGGGCCTGATCCAGATCGGCGATCAGGTCTTCCACGTTCTCGATCCCGATCGAGACGCGCACCACGTTGGGGGCCGCGCCCGCCGCTTTCTGCTGTTCGGGCGTCAGCTGGCGGTGCGTGGTCGAGGCCGAGTGGATGATCAGCGACCGGGTATCGCCCAGGTTGGCGACATGGCTGAAGATTTCCAGGCTGTCGACCAGCTTCACGCAGGCGTCGTAGCCGCCCTTGACCGCGAAGGTAAAGAGCGCGCCCGCGCCTTTCGGGCAGACCGTGGGGATGCGCTTGGAATAGGGCGAGCTGTCAAGCCCGGCATAGGTCACGTAGTCGATGCGCGGATCGTTCTCCAGCCAGGTGGCCAGCTTCATCGCGTTTTCCACGTGGCGCTCCATGCGCAGGCTCAGCGTCTCGATGCCCATCAGCGTGTAATGGGCCGCCTGCGGGTTCATGGTCATGCCCAGGTCGCGCAGACCGATGGCAATGCCGTGGAACGTGTAGGCCAGCGGGCCGAAGGTCTCGTGGAACTTGAGCCCGTGATAGGCGGGCTCGGGGGCCGAGAGCGACGGGAACTTGTCCGACGCGGACCAGTCGAACTTGCCCGAATCCACCACGACGCCGCCGGTCACGGTGCCGTTGCCGGTCAGGTATTTCGTGGTCGAGTGCACCACCAGCGTCGCCCCGAGCGAGATCGGGTTGCACAGGTAGGGCGTGGCCGAGGTGTTGTCGATGATCAGCGGCACACCTGCCTCGTCCGCGATGGCGGCGATGGCGGGGATGTCGGTGATGTAGCCGCCGGGATTGGCGATGGATTCGCCGAAGACCGCGCGGGTGTTGTCGTCGATCGCCTCCTTCACGGCATCGAGATCGTCGAAATCGACGAACTTGGCCGACCAGCCGAAGCGCTTGATGGTCTGGCTGAACTGGGTGACGGTGCCGCCATAAAGCCGGGTCGACGCCACCACGTTCATGCCCGGCTGCATCAGCGGGAAGAGCGCCATGATCTGCGCCGCGTGGCCCGAGGAACAGCAGACCGCGCCAACGCCGCCCTCAAGCGTCGCGATACGTTCCTGCAAAACGGCGACGGTGGGGTTGGTGAGGCGCGAGTAGATGTAGCCCACTTCCTGAAGGTTGAAGAGAGCAGCGGCATGTTCCGCGTCGCGGAAGACATAGGCCGTGGTCTGGTAGATCGGCGTCTGCCGCGCACCGGTGGCCGGGTCGGGCCGGGCGCCTGCATGGATCTGAAGCGTGTCGAAGCCGTAGGTGGGGCCGTCGGACATAGGAAAACCTCCCGTTTTTGCAAACCTGTCATGGCATAGGTCATGTGCGCGCGCGCCACAACAACAGCTTGGGGCGAAACACCGCCATGCGTCGCATTCGGAACGATTTTCCCACCCGGTGGACGGGATCGGGAACACAGACGGTCCCGTGCCGGGTTCCGCCGGGAAGGCGTCAGCGCAGCGGGGAAGCAGGGAGAATATCCGTTTTGCGATTGTGCCACGGCCAGGGCAGGGACAGACTGGCCGTGGCAGGAAGGTTAGGGGCGATGATTACGGAGCCGAACGACTACTTCATCTGGGGCTGCGGGCGCTGCAAGCGGTTCGATACGCCCGACTGTTCCACCCGGGCCTGGGCCGAGGGCCTGGGCCATCTGCGCCGGATCTGCACCGAGGCCGGCCTGTCGGAAACCGCGAAATGGGGGCATCCGTGCTACATGCATGCCGGGCGTAACATCGCCATCCTGGGGGCGTTTCGCGACAGTTTCCGCCTGACTTTCATGAACGGATCCCTGTTGACGGATTCGCATGGCATTCTCGAAAAGCGGGGCGAGCAGTCGCGCGTCGCCGACCAGGTCAGCTTTACCGATCCCGAGCAGGTCTTGCGGCTGGAACAGGTGCTGCGGGCCTATCTCGACGAAGCCAAGGGCCATGCAGAGGCCGGGCGACGACCCGAGAAGGCAAAGGCAGAGCTGGTCTGGCCCTCGGAACTGGTGGACGCGCTCGATGACGATCCCGAACTGGCACAGGCGTTTCAGGCCCTGACCCCCGGTCGTCAGCGCAGCCATGTTCTGCACCTGGAGGCGGCGAAGAAGTCGGAAACCCGGACCGCGCGCATCATCAAGGCGCGCGACAGGATCCTTGCCGGGAAGGGGGCGACGGAACGCTAGGGCGCGCTCAGTTCGATTGGGCCTGGGGCAGCTGCAACTCGTAGCCTG
>NZ_CAXREX010000021.1:0-13734 GCF_964229645.1 Nioella sp.
CAGGATTAGCAGCGCCACCTCTGCCGAGCTGAGGTAGCGGGGCCCAAGCACCAACAGGCAGGACGACGCCCCGATGATGGCCCCGTGAGCCACGAACAGCGGCCATTGCGGGGCGAAACTGGCCACCGGGTCAGAGATGACAGACATCATCAAGGCAGCCAGGAAGTAGGCCACCGGCACCGCCGGGATCATCGAGGTATCCCGCAAGCGGCGCACCGCTGTCAGCGCAGCAGCGAAAGAGGCCGAGGTGTAGAGTGCCCACAGATCGCCCGTCCACGAGGCCAGCTCGTTTTCGCCCGACCCATAGGCGATGATCCCAAGTCCTACCAGAACAGCCCCGATCGTCCACAGCATCCGCTTCGTGATCGGCTCGCCCAGGAACACCCGGCTGAAAACGGCGGCGAAGATCGGCATGGAGGCGAGGATGAACACCACGTTTGCCACGCTCGTGTTGGCCACCGCCATCACGAATCCGGGCGCGGTTGAAGCCAGAAGCACCGTGTAAAGCACCCCCGGCCATCCCGTGCGCAGAACCGCGCGAAAGCCGCTCAGACCTTGGAAGGCCAGAACGGCTGCGGCCACCAATAGCCCTGCAATCAGCCCTCGCCAGAAGACGATCACCGTGGGCTCGGCCACGATCAGCCGCACGAAAAGCGAATCCGGCACGACCAGCAGGACACCGCAGGTGGTGATCAGAAGGCCCTTGAGGTGATCGGTCATGCCCGTGACAGAGCGCGAATGCACGCGGGAAGTAAAGCGTTTAGAGCGTCTTGCAGACCCGAAGGGCGTCATACACGGCGGCGTGAATATCGCGCCCCGCCACCGCATCCCCGATCCGGGCCAGCCAGTAGCGGCCGTCCGGGTTGCGGGGACGGAAGGGATCGGTGCCCGCGATCATCGCGGCATGGTCGAGCTGGCCAAGGTTCCGCGACCCGGGCTTCAGGGCGTGGTAGAGCGTATCGGACGGGACCAGCCCCTGTTCCACCACCACGTGATCCACCTCGCAGGTAACGGTTTTCCCGGTCAGGACATGGCGCAGCGTGGCGATGCGTTTCGGGCCATCCGCTTCAACGCGGGCCAGCTCGTGCAGGCAGGTCAAACGCACCCCGTCACGGGCCATCTGGCGCAGGGCAACGGCAGAGGTCGTGGGGCCAAGATCCTGAAGGACAGCGCGGTCGGGGCTGACCAACTCCACGGCACAGCCCATTTCGGCCAGCATATCGGCGGTGACGGCAGCGGCGTGACCGCCCGCCTCATCCACGAGAAAGACCAAGCCCGAAGGGCGCGCCGCACCGGACAGAACGTCCCAGCTCGACAGGGTCAGATCACCGCCGGGTATGGCGGGCGGGGTCGGCCAGCCGCCTGTCGCGACGATCACTGCGTCAGGCGCTTCGTCCAGCACATCCGCAGGCTCGGCATAGCAGTTCTGGCGGATCTCGACCCCGAGCCGTTCCACTTCGGCGATCAGCCAATCGGCCACGCCCCTGACCTGCCGCCGGATGCGCCCCTTGCAGGCCAACAGAAGCTGACCACCCAAACGGTCTGCGGCGTCCATCAGGATCACGTCATGGCCGCGCAGGGCAGACACGCGCGCGGCCTCCAGCCCGCCGGGACCACCGCCAACGACCACCACCTTGCGACGCGTGTCAGAGGGCGCGATCACATGGGGCATCACCGCCTCGCGCCCCGTTGCGGCGTTGTGGCCGCAGACGGCAGGCTTGCCCTGGTTCACGCGATCCACACAGGCGCCAAGGCCCACGCAGGGGCGAATGCGCTCTTCCTCGCCGCGCATCAGTTTCGCGACCAGATGGGGATCGGCGATATGGGCGCGGGTCATGCCGACGAGGTCCACGTGACCCTCGCTCAGCGCGTGGCGCGCGGTGGCCAGATCGGCGATCCCGCCCGCGTGGATCACGGGCAGCCCCGTCGCCTGACGGATGCGGCCCGCAATGGGCAGATGCGGCGCCGATGGCATGCCCATGGGCGGAACCCACCCGGCCAGACCCAGATCGTCGTAAGGTGCGCCTGCAAGGATGTTGAGGAAATCCACCTGCCCCGTCTCGGCCAGCATCCGCGCGACAGTCACGCAGTCATCGGCGGACAACCCCGCGCTTTCCAGTTCATCGCCGGTCATGCGGATGCCGAGGATCATCTCGGGCCCCACGGCAGCGCGCACTGCCGCCAGAACCTCCAGCGTCAGGCGCAGGCGGTTTTCAAGCGACCCGCCATAGTCGTCCTCCCGGTCATTGACGAGGGGTGACAGGAACTGCCCCAGAAGATGGGAATGCGACAGCAGCTCGATCCCGTCGAACCCGCCCTCCTGACAACGACGGGCGGCGGCGGCGAAATCCTCCACCACGCGCGCCACATCCTCGCGTTCCATCACCTTTGGAAACGCCCGGTGCGCCCGCTCGCGCCGCCCCGACGGGCCAATGACCGGCAGCCAGTGCCCGTCGTCCCAGGCCGTGCGCCGCCCCATATGGGTGATCTGGCACATGATGGCCGCGCCATGGGATTTCACCCCGTCCGTCAGCCGCTGGAACCACGGCACGATGCTGTCATCGCCTGCATAAAGCTGCCCGAAGACCGAGGGGCTGTCAGGCGCGATATTGGTCGATCCCCCGACCATGGTCATCCCGATCCCGCCCTTGGCCTTTTCCTCGTGGTAGAGCCTGTAGCGGTCTCGCGGGTGGCCATCTTCGACGAGGTTCGGGGCATGGGCGGTCGAGATGATGCGGTTGCGGATCGTCAGGTGGCGCAGGCGGTAAGGCTCCAGCAGGGGGTCGCGCGACACATCAATACTCCTGGTTCAGGGCATCGGCTGCCGGAATCTCCCGCTCGCGCCGGGCGATGTAGTCGAGCAGTTCCTCGTTCTTGGCTGCGTCGAGCCTGGGTTCTTCGTATTCGCGCAACAGCTTGCGGGCCTGGGTCAGCGCGCGCGCGGTGATTTCCTGCGACCCTTCGGCGACCCATTGTTCGATGGAGTTGTTGTCGAAAAGCTCCGGCATGAAGAAGGCCCGCTGAAAATTTTCCTGTGTGTGGGAATGTCCGAGGTAATGCCCGCCGGGGCCGATATCCTTTACCGCCGCGATACCTTCGTCGAAATCGTCCCACCGGGGGCCTTCGGCCATGCGATAGGCCATGGCGCATTGCTCGGCGTCGACCACGAACTTGGCCACGGAACAGTGCATCCCGGCCTCGTTCCAACCGGCGGAATGCCAGATGTAATTCGCGCCAGAATGCATCACCGCCGACAGGGTCGTTGCGCTTTCATAGCCCGCCTGCGCGTCGAAGGTCTTGGCACCGCCAAGCGTGTTCGAGGTCCGCCACGGCACGCCATAGAACCGCGCCATCTGGCCGATCATGAAATTCATCAGGCTGATTTCCGGCGTCCCTGCCATCGGCGCCCCCGACCGCATCGACACGGTCGACAGGTAGTGCCCGTAAATGGCCGGGCAGCCGCGTCGGATCACCTGGGTATAGGCAAGGGCCGACAGGGCTTCGGCGTTCAACTGCGCCACGGCGGGGGCGACAGATGCGGGCGTATTCGCGCCCCCAAGAACGAAGGGGCTGCACAGCACGGGCTGATTGCGGCGGCAAAAGGCGCGCATTGCGCCCAACATGGTTTCATCCCAGACAAGCGGGCTGTTTCCATTGCAGTTGCCGGTGGTGACGGGGTGGGTTTCAAGAAACTCCTCCCCGAAGAGGATCGCGCACATGTCCATCACGTCCTCGGCATTCTTCGGGCTCGTCGTCATGCCCATGAAGGTCTTGTCCGAGTGTTTCATCGAGGAATAGGTGATGCGCAGGTGACGCTGGCTGATCGGGTGATCGTAAGGTTCCACGATGTGATGCGCGCTGGAATGCAGGGCCGGGCTCATGTGGCTGAGCTTGTGGAACATGGCGAGGTCGTCGAGCGTGGGGTTGCGGCGCACGTCGTCAAGGTCGCGCAGGTAGGGCGCGCCCGTCATCGGGACGAAGATCGCGTGCCGCCCGCCAAGCCGCACGTTATGGGCCGGGTTGCGCGCGTGGTAGGTGAAGTCGGCCGGGATCGTCGCGATCAGGTCTCGCACAAGCCCCCGGTCGAGATGCACCCGATCGCCCCGGACATCGGCCCCGGCCCGTTTCCAGTCGGCCAGGGCAATGTCGTCGCGGAAGACGACGCCCACGTTTTCGAGGATGTCCATCGAGGCCGCGTCGATAAGGTGGACTTTCTCCTCGTCCATCACCTCGCAGCGGGGAAGCGCGTTGACCAGGCCCGGCAGCATGGTGCTGTCGGTGGTGCTGCGCAGGCTGCGGCGGGCGGTGCGGCCACCGGCGCGGGCGCGGGGCTTGAGGGCAGTGTCGGACATGGACGGTCTCCGGGAAAGCTGTTGGGCGATCATTGCTGGTCTGCGTCCCGCCGCACCTGTCGGAATGCGAAATCCGCTGGCAGGATACGACATGCCCCGTCAGCACCAACGAAAAACGGCGACCCCGAGGGGCCGCCGCTTGATTTTCACATGTCCGAGGGAGTCAGGCCGCGACTTCGCCCGGCTTCTTGCCCAGGATGATCATGCCGAGAAGGTCGTCATCGGTCACATCGGCGATGTTCACCGTTCCGACCAGCTCTCCGTTCTTCATCACGCTGGCCCGGTCGCACAGTTCCATCACCTGGTGCACGTCGTGGTCGATCAGGAAGATCCCGATGCCTTCGGCCTTCAGTTGCTGGATCAGTTCGGCCACCATCTGCGTCTCATGTGGCCCGAGCGCGGCGGTCGGTTCATCCATGATCAGGATCTTGGCGTTGAAATAGACCGCGCGCGCGATGGCCACCGATTGCCGCTGACCGCCGGACAGAGCCGACACCGGGGCCGAGAACTTCTGGAAGTTCGGGTTCAGCCGCCCCATGATCTCGCGCGTTTCCGCCTCCATCGCCGCATCGTCGACCAGCCCGAACGGCGTGACCAGTTCCCGGCCAAGGAAGAGGTTGGACGCCGCATCGAGGTTATCGGCCAGTGCAAGCGTCTGGTAGATCGTCTCGATATTGTGGGCCCGGGCGTCGCGCGGGTTGTTGATGGTAACCTTCTCGCCATTGATGAAGATCTGGCCGCCATCGGGCTTGTATGCGCCCGACAGCATCTTGATCAGCGTCGACTTGCCGGCGCCGTTATGGCCCAGAAGGCCCACGACCTCGCCGGGGTAGAGATCGACCGTCACGTGGTCGACCGCCTTGATCCCGCCAAAGGCAATCGACATGTCGCGCATTTCTACGAGTGGTGTGGTCATGTCAGTGATCCCCCGTGCGCTTGCGGTAGATGATGTCGATGAGAACGGCCATCACCAGCACCACGCCGACGACGATGTTCTGGTAAGGCGCATCGACGCCGACCATGGCCATGCCGGATTGCAGCGATTGCATGATCAGCGCGCCCAGGATCGCCCCGTGGATCGTGCCCAGACCACCGGACAGGGCCGTCCCGCCGATCACGGCGGCGGCGATCACGCGCAGTTCATCGAGCGTGCCGATATCGTTGGTGTGATTGGCCAGTCGGGCAGATGCAACGATTGCCGAGATCGCGCAGAGCGCACCCATCAGGGCGAAGATCTTGACCGTCAGCAGGCGGGTGTTGATCCCCGACAGCTCTGCCGCGTCCGGGTTGCCGCCTGTGGCGAAGATGTAGCGGCCAAGCCGGGTGCGGCGGGCGATGATCGTCATCGCGATGGCGATGGCAATCAGGAGCAGCACCGAGATCGGCAGACCATAGGTGGTCGTGAAGCCTTCGGGCATCGTCTCGCCGCGCGCTTCGAACATGCGGCGCAGGCGGGCGGCCGGGATCTCGTAGGAGTTGAGGATCCAGATGAAGCCCATGATCGCGACGGCGGTGATCCCGGACAGGGTCAGTTCCGCCCAGATCGGCTTGACCGGGAAGCCATGGCTCGCCTTCGAGCGGCGGCCGTTCCACATGGCGGCAATCGCCGCCAGCGTCAGCACGCCCCCCACGATCCAAGACCAGGTCGGCCCGAGCGTGCCATTTGTGCCCCCGAAGATCATGAAGTTGCCATCGAGCGGGCCAATCGTCTGGCCGCGGGTCAGGAACCAGCCAACGTTGCGCCAGACCAGAAGGCCACCAAGCGTGACGATAAAGGCCGGGATGGTCAGATACCCGATCAGCCAGCCGTGAAAGGCCCCGATCAGCGTGCCCGTCGCGATCCCCACCAGGATGGCGATCGGCGCGATGGCGGGGTTTTCCAGCCCAAGCCCCATCATGTCAGGCAAGATCCGGGTCTGGGTCATCGCCATAATGGCCGAGCAGGTGGCCAGAAGGGCCCCGACGCTCAGGTCGATATGGCGCGTGACGATGACGAAGACCATGCCGCAGGCCATGATCGCGACCGAAACGGTCTGGATCGTCAGGTTGAAGATGTTGCGCGGGGTCAGGAAACGGCCTTCGGTTATGAAGTCGAACCCGATGCACAGGACGATGAATGCACCAACCATACCCAATAGACGGGTGTCCAGCTCTAGCTGCTGGAACAAGTTCCGACGCTGTTGGGGAATTGGCTGAGACGTGGTGTCGGTCATTTCCGGACTCCAGAGTTCAGCGGTTTTCTTGGGTGATGCGCCCCGGATTCGGGGCGCATCGGTGTTAGCTCAGCGTGAGTATATCACAGCTTAGTTGCAGGGCGCAGGTCCGTCGGTGACACCCTGGCAGAGGGTTTCCAGGTCGATCCAGCCAGCGTCGACCACGACCGAGAGGTTGTCGCGGGTGATCGGCACGGGAGCCAGGAACATGGAGGTCATCGTGGTGCCGCCCGGGCTGGTCCAGGACTGCGCGCCTTCGATGTCTGCCATCGCGGTGCCGCTGGCCAGGGCCACGGCGATTTCACCTGCGGCACGGCCGAGGTCACGCGCGTCTTTCCAAACCGACACGGTCTGGGTGCCCAGGGCAACGCGGTTCAGAGCGGCATGGTCGCCGTCCTGGCCGGAGACCGGGATACCTTCCATGCCCTGAGCGGTCAGAGCGGCAACAACACCACCTGCGGTGCCGTCGTTGGAAGCCACGACAGCGTCAACGCCGTTGTCGGTGGCGGTCAGGATCTGTTCCATGTTGCGCTGTGCGTTCGCGGGCAGCCAGCCATCGGTGTAGGCTTCGCCGACGATCTCGATCTCACCGGCGTCGATTGCCGCCTGCAGGACTTCCTGCTGACCGCCGCGCAGGAAGTCTGCGTTCGGGTCAGTGGGCGAGCCCTTGATCATCACGTAGCGGCCGCTCGGGGCAGCTTCGAGAACGGCACGCGCCTGCATCCGACCCACTTCGACGTTGTCGAAGGTCAGGTAGAAGGCACGGTCGTCTTCGATCAGGCGGTCATACGCGATGACCGGAATGCCCTCGTCGGCTGCCATCTGCACGGCGGGCCCAATGGCCGCGGCGTCCTGCGCGAGGATGATGAGCGCGTCAACGCCCTGCGCGATCAGGCTTTCGATGTTGGACAGCTGCTGAGCAGCGGAAGACTGCGCGTCGGCCGAGATGTATTCGGCACCTGCGGCTTCCAGGGCGGCGACGATGGCGGCTTCATCGGTCTGCCAACGCTCTTCCTGGAAGTTCGACCAGCTCACGCCGACGGTGATGTCCTGCGCGAAGGCTGCGGTGGTCATGGATGCCGCGAACACAGTCGTTGCGGCTGCTTTGAGAAACTTCATGATATCCTCCCTTGATACGCGACGCCCCCGATTGGTCGGGGTGCGCCTCGTGAGTCTGGTCTAGCACCATTTTTTTCGATTATCAAATTAAATGATGATCTCGATCGCGCCGACGACATATTTTTTCCTCAAACGCTTGCTTGCCGAATTATTTTTTTTGTTGAATTATACCTGCGGGAGGACATCGTGGCCGTCATTCAGCGCACATCGCAGGGCATTGATCAAAGAGAGATCGGGCGTCAGCAGGTCTTCGAGGCGATTCGGAAATCGGGCCGAATCGCCCGGATCGACATTGCCCGTGAAACACAGGTCAGCCCGGCTACGGTCACGGCGATCACGGCCGAACTTCTGACCGCCGGCCTGATCGAAGAAATCTCGCCAGACAGCGACCGCCCCGGGGCCAAGCGGGGCCGCCCCCGCGTCGCGCTCAAAGTGCGCGGCGACGCCCATCTGATCGCGGGCATGAAGATTTCCGATCGCTCCGCCACCGTCATCCTGGTCGATTTCGAGGGCAACACCGTCGGCGAATACGACCATGAACTGCCCGGCCCGGTGATGTCGCCCGAGGAAATGGTATCGCTGGTCCGCCGGGCTCTGGACGGGGCCTGCCGGGCGGCGGGGCGGCGTCTAGCGGACATTTCTGGCGTGGGTCTTGGGCTCGCGGGGCTCATCGACGCGGCGCGCAACTTCGTGCACTGGTCGCCCTCGCTCGATCAGCGCAACGTGGAACTGGGGCTGATGCTGTCGGATGCGCTGCCGGTGCCCTTCTTCATGGATAATGACGCCAACCTGGTCGCCAAGGCCGAGCAGCTGTTCGGCCAGGCGCGCAACGTGTCCGATTTCATCGTGATCACCATCGAACAAGGCGTCGGCATGGGCATCGTGATCGACAGCAAGATCTATCGCGGCGAGCGCGGCTGCGGGGCTGAGTTCGGGCATACCAAGGTGCAGCTCGACGGCGCACTCTGCCGCTGCGGCCAGCGCGGCTGCCTGGAGGCCTATGTGGGCGATTACGCGCTTCTGCGCGAGGCCAATATTCGCGGCAGCGCGCAGCCAGAGGACGACCTGTCCGCCCTGCACGCCCGCGCCAAGGCCGGCGACGCGATGGCGCGATCCATCTTCGATCGGGCCGGCCGCATGTTTGCCATGGGCCTGGCCAACGTGATCAATATCTTTGACCCCAGCCTCGTGATCCTGTCGGGCGAGCAGATGACCTTCGACTTCCTCTATTCCGAAGAGGTTCTGAACCGGGTGAAGGCCTCGGTCGTGCAGGTCGACGCCCCCTTGCCGGAAATCCGCGTCCATAAATGGGGCGACCTGATGTGGGCCAAGGGTGCTGCTGCCTGCGGTATGGAGGGGGTATCGGAACTGACCATCCGGAGCCTGGCCACCAATGCGGCCTAGGGCGCTTGTGCTACTGTCCGCGCTCTGCGCCGCGCCCGTCGCGGCGGACCCGCTGTTTTCCCCCCGCCCTATTTCCGACCATGTCTATGACGGCGGATGGGAACATTTCGTCGGCGGGGGCGTGGCAAGCTTCGATTGCAACGGCGACACCCTGCCAGAGCTTTATGCGGCCGGGGGCGAGAACCCGGCGCAGCTGTTCCTGAACCGGTCGGCGCCCGGCGGTGCGATTGCCTTCGAACCCGCCGAGGGCGGGCTTGCTATGACCGGGGTGATCGGGGCCTATCCCCTTGATATTGACAGCGACGGGCTGATGGACCTGGCGGTTCTGCGCGTCGGTGAAAACCGCCTGATGCGCGGGGTCGGGGGGTGCCACTTCGTTCCCTTCCAGGGGATGGGATTCGACGGCGGGGACAGGTGGACAACCGCTTTTTCTGCAACGTGGGAAGCGGGGCAAGTCCTACCGACGCTCGCATTCGGCAACTACGTCAACCGCGATGACCCCGAGGGCCCGTTCGAGGCCTGCGACGCCAATCACCTCTACCGCCCCGACGGGCCCGCCTACGCGCCAGCCGAGGTCTTGGAACCCGGCTTCTGCGCCCTGTCGATGCTGTTTACGGATTGGGGCCGGCGGGGTCGCGCCGACCTGCGCGTGTCGAATGACCGGCACTATTACGTCCGTGATGGAGAGGAACAGATGTGGGCGATGGACCCGCGCCCCCGGCTCTATGGCGCCGGGGACGGCTGGAACCGGCACATGCTTTGGGGGATGGGCATCGCGTCGCGCGATCTCGACGGGGATGGGCTGCCGGAGGTCTACCTGACCTCGATGGCAGATCAGCGCCTGCAAATGCTCGAACCGGGGGCGAGCGGCCCAAGCTACCGCGATGCCCCGTTCGAGAGCGGCGCCACCGCCCACAGGCCCTATACTGGCGGTGACGGACGCCCGTCGACCGGGTGGCACGCGGTGTTCGGCGACGTGGATAACGACGGTTGGGATGACCTGTTCGTGGCCAAGGGCAACGTGGAACAGATGCCGGGCAGCGCCATGGACGACCCCAACAACCTGCTGATGGGCAGGTCAGACGGGCGGTTTTACGAAGCGGGGCTGGAGGCTGGTGTGGCCAGCCTTCACCGGGCGCGGGGGGCGGCCCTTGTCGACATGAACGCGGACGGGTTGCTGGATCTTGCCGTGCTCAACCGCCGCGCGCCGCTGGAACTCTATCAGAACGTCACCGAAGGCGGCGGAAACTGGCTGTCGGTGTCGGTGCATCAGGATGGGGTGAACCCCGATGCAGTCGGTGCCTTCGTAGAGCTTCGCGCAGGCGACAGGGTCTGGACGCAGGAAATCACCGTTGGCGGCGGCCATGCGGGCGGCAGCGCAGGTCCGCTGCATTTCGGCCTCGGAGCCATGGAGCAGGCGGAACTGCGGGTCATCTGGCCGGATGGCATGGCGGGGGACTGGCAGCCGGTCGAGCTCAACCAGGCTATTGCCGTGACGCGCTGATGGCAGATCGCAGGAAGGATTTTCCAAAAATCCTTGCAAGGGTCTTCGAAAGACCCTTCCCGCGCTTTTCGCAGAAAAGCGCTAGCGATCCACCGGCAATCCGCTTGGCACGGTTTCCGGAACACCAAGCCTGCCATCGGCCCCCTCGGTGTCGGTCAGCGCCTCAAGGAACGCCACCAGATCGCCAATTTGCGCGTCTTCCAGCGGCATCGGCTCCAACTCGTTGGCCGCTGCGATTGCCCCGATTTCGGCGGGGTCGTCCAGGATGCGCCAGTCCTCCACGCCGGGCAGCGCGGGCAGGATCGCCTGGCTCCGGTCATAGCCGTAGAGAGATGCAACCGGGTCGAGGTGATGGCGGATCACGGCCTCCAGCGTCGCATAGGCCCCCGCATGGCCGTAGGGCGCCGTCAGCGCCACGTTGCGCAAGGAAGGGGTGCGGAAGGCAAAGGCGTCTTCTGGGTCGCCCGTGACACGCATCCGGCCCTCGTCTCGGGCGTGGCTTTCGAACCGCGCCGCCTTGCCCGGGCCAAGCTGCACCATGGCGATGGCGTGAAAGTCGTGATCGGTCTGAAAGCGGCCTGCATGGCAATCTGCGCAACCCGCTTCGCCGTAGAAGAGCGCCAAGCCCCGCGCAGCAGGTTCGGGCAATGCAGCTTCCCCGGCGAGGTAGAGATCGAACGAGGACCGGTCCGCGCGCCATTCGAAGCGGATGAAATCGGCCACCACGTTCGAGATATCGGTGAAATGGATCGGGGCGCCGTCACCCAGAACCGCGTCGAACCGCGCCCGATATTCAGGGATCGCGGCAACGCGCGCGGCGATCTGGTCCCACGCCCCGCCGGCAAGCGACAGGTGCCCCATGCGCACGGCGCGGGAAATCGGATTCTCGGAATAGTGCCCCGCCATCTCGTCGGGGGACAGCACCGGGAACATGGCCTGCGCCGACAGGACGGAGTCAAACCCCTCGGCCATGGCGTCGCCAAGCGGCGTGCGGATGCCATTGGGCCGCGTCGGGTCCGCCTCCAGGCGGCCGTCGTGGAACATATGGGTGAACTCGGTTGCCCCGAGGTTGAATAGCGCCGGGGCATTGCGGGGAATGCGCTGCTCGGGCAGATTTTCCGGGTCGGCCACGCGATCGGGCCCCAGCCCCTGCGCCCCGTCTCCAAGGGACAAAGACACACCGTCTCCGGTGCCAAACCGCGGGTGGTGGCAGGTCGCGCAGGAAACCTCCTGGTTGCCCGACAGGATCGGATCGTAGAACAGCAGGTGCCCAAGCTCGACCCGGGCCGGATCGGTTTCGACGAACTCGGCGGGTGGGAAAACAGGCTGCGCCGCCAGCGGCATGGGCAGCGGCAGGAACAGCGGCAACAGGGCAAGCACAAGCCAGCGCATCACGATCCCCCCTCTGCGATCTCGACCGACATCACCTGCCGATAGGGCCTTTCCGGCGTCACGATGACCGACGGAAATCCCGGCTGGTTCACCGCGTCGGGATAGCCCTGCGGCTCCAGTGCGAGCCCGTTCCACGGGGCAAAGCTTTGGCCTTCATGGGCACCGACCTGACGGGGCATCCCGTGCCCGGTATAGACCTGAAGCCCCGGTTGATCCGACCACATGCGCAAGCGCAGACTGTTGGGGGCCCAAACCTCGGCCACCGGGTCGCTCATCTCGCGGCCCTCCGGCATCGCGAAGTTGAGGTCCGTCCCTTGCCCCTCCGGATCCTTGTCCGCGAAGCCTGCCCCTGCCCGGAAGTCGTGACGCGTGCCTTCGACAGGGGCGATCTCGCCCGTCGGGATCAGCGAGGCGTCAACGGGGGTGTAGCGATCGGCCGGGCAGAGGAACTGCGCGTCGAGGGAAATCCGTTCGACCCCGAGCGTGTAATAGCTGTGCTGCGCCAGGTTGATCGGCGTGGGGCGGTCCACGGTGGCCCGCATGTCATAGGTGACCCGCGCGCCCTCCAGCGTGACGATCACCTCGAAATCGGCGCGCCCGGGAAAGCCCTCCTCGCCATCGGCCGAGCGATATTGAAAGCGCACCGCCCGCGACCCGTCGGGTTCCGCCTGCCAGATCCGGGCATGAAGCCCCCCGGCCCCGCCATGCAGCTGGTTGAGCCCTTCGTTGGCGGTGACCCGGTATTCCTGCCCGGCCAGGGTGAACCGCGCCCCGCCGATCCGGTTGGCAACCCGGCCCGCGATGACCCCGGTAAATATCCGGTCCGACAGGTAGCGCGCCGGATCGGCATAGCCGAGCACGACCGGAACCGACGCCCCGTCCATCGGCACCCACCAACCGCGCGTGATGCAGCCCAGATTGAGCAGCGATACACGCGTATCGCCATCCGCAAGCTGGTAGTCTCGAATCTCGCCGGGCGTGACCATCGCGACCTCAGACGAAGCGATTTATGACGTTCTCGAGATATTCCTGCCGCCCCGAAACCGGCGCGGGGTTGATGCCTTCGGCCTCGACCCGTGCAGCGATGTCATCCAGCGTGCGTTCCCCATTCAGCATCGCCTGCGCCTCGGGTGCGCTCCAGCCCGCGTACCGCTCTTCGACGAAGCCCGGCAACGTGCCGTCCTCGATCATTGCCGCGGCAGCCTTCAACCCGCGGGCACAGATATCCATCCCGCCGATATGGGCCATCAGCAGATCTTCGGGATCGAGCGACTGGCGACGCAGCTTGGCGTCGAAATTGGTGCCGCCGGTGGTGAAGCCGCCCCCTTGCAGGATGTGGTAATAGGCCAGCGCGACCTCGGGCACGTTGTTGGGGAACTGGTCGGTGTCCCACCCGGACTGGTAGTCGTTCCGGTTCATATCGATCGAGCCGAAGATGCCAAGCGCCACGGCGGTCGCGATCTCGTGCTCGAAGCTGTGGCCGGCAAGGATTGCGTGACCCTGCTCGATATTCACCTTCACCTCATTTTCCAGCCCGTGACGCTTGAGGAAGCCGTAGACGGTGGCGACATCGTAATCATACTGGTGCTTGGTGGGTTCCTGCGGTTTGGGTTCGATCAGGATGGTGCCGTCGAAGCCGATCTTGTGCTTGTAGTCGACCATCATGTTCAGGAACCGCCCGAACTGCGCGTCTTCCTGCGCGAGATTGGTGTTGAGCAGCGTCTCATAGCCTTCGCGCCCACCCCACAGC
>NZ_CAXREX010000022.1:0-5066 GCF_964229645.1 Nioella sp.
CCATAGGGATGACCACAGTGAGTACCCCACCGAACGACGCCGATCACCTGGAAACGCTTGACCGCGACCTGCATCGGTTCTCGCATCTTGAATCCGCCAACCAATATGTCGCGCGCCCGATGATCGGCCTCGGCATCTCGCTCGCCTTCATCGTCCTCGCTGGCCTCGGCGCGATGATGTTCTTCGGCGGTGACCAGCACACGATGGTCGTCGTCGCCGCCGCGATCTTCGGCGCCTATATGGCGATCAACATCGGCGCCAATGACGTGGCCAACAACATGGGGCCCGCCGTGGGCGCGAACGCGCTGACCATGGGCGGGGCCATCGCCATTGCCGCGATCTTCGAAAGCGCGGGCGCGCTGATCGCCGGCGGCGACGTGGTCTCGACCATCGCCAAGGGCATCGTCACCCCCGAAAGCATGGAAACGGCCGAGGTCTTCATCTGGGCGATGCTGGCGGCGCTGCTGTCATCGGCGCTATGGGTGAATCTCGCGACCTGGGTCGGAGCCCCGGTCTCGACCACCCATTCTGTCGTCGGCGGCGTGATGGGCGCAGGGATCGCCGCGGCGGGCTTTGCCGCCGTCAACTGGTCCAAGATGACCGCCATCGCCGCAAGCTGGGTGATCTCGCCCGTTCTGGGCGGCGTGATCGCGGCCCTGTTCCTGTGGTTCATCAAGTCCAACATCATCTATCGCACCGACAAGATTGCCGCCGCCCGCAAATGGGTGCCGGTCCTGGTGGGGATCATGGCAGGCACCTTTGCCGCCTATCTTGCGCTCAAGGGTCTCAAGCACCTGATGCGCATTTCGCTTGGCACCGCGCTTCTGATCGGCCTTGTCGTGGCGGTGGTGACCTGGGTCGGGATGATCCCGGTCATCCGCAAGCAGTCCGAGGGACTGGAGAACCGCAACAGGTCGCTCAAGGTGCTGTTCGGCATCCCGCTGGTCGTGTCCGCCGCGCTGCTGAGCTTCGCGCACGGCGCCAATGACGTGGCCAATGCCGTGGGGCCGCTTGCCGCCATCGTGCAGGCCTCGCAGTCTGGCGACTTCACCCATGCAGTCAGCATCCCGACCTGGGTGATGGTGATCGGAGCCTTCGGGATCTCGTTCGGGCTGTTCCTGTTCGGGCCCAAGCTGATCCGCATGGTCGGCAGCCAGATCACCAAGCTGAACCCGATGCGCGCCTATTGCGTGGCGCTGTCGGCGGCAATCACGGTGATCGTGGCCAGCTGGCTCGGCCTGCCGGTCAGTTCCACCCATATCGCCGTGGGCGGGGTCTTCGGCGTGGGCTTCTTCCGCGAATGGGACGCCGAGCGGCGCCTGCGGCTGGCGCGGGTCAACATGCCCGACGAGACCCGCATCGCGCCCGAAGAGCGCCGCCGCCGCAAGCTGGTGCGCCGGTCGCATTTCATGACCATCATCGCGGCCTGGGTCATCACCGTGCCCGCCGCCGCGACCATGTCTGCAGTGATCTTCTTCGGCATCCAGTCGATGATCGGCTGATCCAGCGCAGACTGCGAAAAGGGGCCCGTTGCGCACTGCGCGGCGGGCCCTTTCCTTTGCGGCCTCAGCGCGCCAGAACTTCCCACAATAGCCGCAGCGACACTACTGCGAGCGCGATTTCCACAAGGGCGAAGAAAGCCTTTTCCGGCAACCAGCGCGCGATCTTCGAGCCGCTCCAGGCCCCGGCGAGCGCGGCAGGCGCCAGCCATGCGGCCTGGCCCGCGCTGTCCCAGGTGATCTGGCCAGCGAGGATGAAGGGCGGCACCTTGATGAGGTTCACGGCTGAAAAGAAGATGGCATTGGTGCCCAGGTAGGTAAGCTTCGGCAGGCGCTGCGGCAGCACGTAGCTTTGATAGGGTGGGCCGCCGGCATGGGCGATGTAACTGGTCAGACCGGTGAGCGCCCCCCAGAACAGCCCGCGCGGCACGTCGGCGGGGCGCGGTGGGATCTCGGCCCGCGACAGCCGTTTGCGCAGGGCGTTGAACAGGTAGTAGAACCCGATGACCGCGACGAGCAGCTTCATGGTCCAGACCGGCACGATGGTGACGGTGGAAAAGCCCACGGCGATGCCGACCACGGCGGCGGGCAGCAGGATCTGGAGATTGCGCACCGAGAAATCGCGCCGGAAGAGCCAGACCGCGTAGACATCGGCCACGATGTAGATGGGCAGCAGGAGCCCCACGGCAAGTGCCGGATCCATGAAGAGCGACATGAGCGGCACCGAGAGGATGGCGATCATCGGCACGCCGCCCTTGGACAGGCCCATCAGGTAGGCGGCGACCCCTGCCACGATCCAAAACTGTGCGGCCTCGCCCATGGCGGTCTCCTGTCCAGGTTATCGTGTGCCTAGGCCGGAAGGCCCCCACCTTCAAGGGGCAAGAAAGAGGGGGGCGCCGGGCGTACACCCCCCCGTACACCCCTCATGCACACCCCGTGCAGACGAAATCGGGTTTCGCCGCGCATGCGCGCGCGGCGACCCGCGCGATCCGCTGCGGATCGCGGATCATTTTCCGCGGCGGAAAAGGCCCGGGGGCGCTGCCCCCGGACCCCCGGGATATTTTTGGAACAATGAAGGCGGCTCAGCCCTTTCCGAGGCGAGCGGTTGCCAGCGCGCTGGCCAGGAGCATGAGGGCGGCCATGGCAAGGCAGAGCGGCAGTCCACCAAGCTGGTAGCTGGCCCCCGACAGAAGCGTGCCCAGGAGGCGTCCTGCCGCGTTCGACATATAGTAGAAGCCCACATCCATCGTGACCCTCTCTGCACTGGTCAGGGCGAGGATGAGGTAGGAGTGAAGCGCAGAGTTCACCGCGAAGATCGCGCCGAAGGCCAGGAGTCCCAGAACGAGCACGGCCGTGAGCCAGGGTGCCGGGGCGGGGGTCAGCGCGACGAGCAGGGCCAGGCAGGCCGGCACGAAGATCAGGAGGCTCACCCAGGTCCGGGCCGCGCGCAACATCTGGTCCTCGGACCCTTGACCCGCGCGCAGAAGCTTCGGCGCCCAGGCCTGCACGCCGCCATAGAGGATGATCCAGAGCGCCATGAACCCGCCGATAAGGAAGAAGGCGGCGCGGTTGCCGGTCTCGGTGCCGTCCGACAGGACCGCGTAGAAATAGATCGGGATACCCACCACGAACCACACGTCACGCGCACCGAAGAGGAAGAGACGCGCCAGGCTGAGGCGATTGATGTCGCGGTTCTTGGAAAAGACCTCTCGAAATTTCGCATCCTTGCGGCCTGCGGGCAGGCCCGCGGGCATGCGCCAGATCACCAGCAGGAGGATCGCGGCCAGAAGGGCCGCCATGCCGATCACCGCCGCCTGGAACCCCACGAGGCCCAATAGCGCCGCGCCGAGGAAGAAGCCAAGCCCCTTGACCGCGTTCTTGGAGCCGGTGAGCAGCGCCACCCACCTGAACAGGCCGCCCTGCCCTTTGGGGGCGAGCAGCTTCACCGCCGATTTCGAGGACATCTTGGCCAGGTCCTTGGCCACGCCCGAAGCGCCCTGCACCGCCATCACGAAGGCCACCGAGGCGGCCACCGTCCAGGTGGGGTCGAGCCCGGTCAGCGCCAGAAGCGCCGCCACCTGGAGCGCCAGCCCCGCGTATAGTGTCGAGGTCAGGCCGAAGCGTGCGGCGATCCAGCCTGCGCTTAGGTTCGTCACCACGCCCGCGACCTCGTAGAGCACGAAGAGATAGGCCAGTTGCACCGGCGAGAAGCCGAGACCGTGAAAATGCAGGAGCACCAGCATCCTCAGTGCCCCGTCGGTCAGCATGAAGGCCCAGTAGGCCGCCGTCACCGCAACGTAGGCGGCAAGGCCCTGCGGCTGGCTCACAGGCTCGCCCCCACCATGAAAGCCACGTCGGCCAGGCGGTGCGCGTAGCCCCATTCGTTGTCATACCAGGCGTAGATTTTCAGCTGCGTGCCGTTGACCACCATGGTTGAGGGCGCGTCGACGATCGTGGAACGCGGGTCATTGGTGTAGTCGGTCGAGACGAGGGGGCGGGTTTCATAGCCGAGGATGCCCGCCAGGTCGCTATGGGCGGCGGCCTCGAAGGCGGCGTTGACCTCGTCTACAGTCACGGCGCACTCAAGCTCGAACACCATGTCCGTGAGCGAGGCGTTGAGCAGCGGCACGCGCACGGCGTGGCCGTTCAGCTTGCCGGTGAGCTCGGGGTAGATCAGCGTGATCGCGGTGGCGCTGCCGGTCGTCGTGGGGATGAGGGAATTGAGTGCCGAGCGGGCGCGGCGCAGGTCCTTGGCGGGACGGTCGACGATGGTTTGCGTGTTGGTCACGTCATGGATCGTGGTGATGGAGCCGTGCTTGATGCCGAAGCGTTCATGCACGACCTTCACGACCGGGGCGATGCAGTTGGTGGTGCAGCTGGCGGCCGTGACGATGCGATGCGCGGCCGGGTCGTAGTCGTGGTTGTTGACGCCAAAGACGATATTCGCCGTGGGGCCGTCCTTCACGGGGGCCGAGACCACCACCTTCTTCACGCCTGCCGCGAAATAGGGGGCGAGCTTGGCCTCCGTCTTGAAGACACCGGTGCAGTCGATGACCACGTCGACGCCATCCAGCGGCAGGCTCTCGAGGCTGCGTTCGCAATGGACCGGCAGGCGGGTGCCGTCGATGGTGATGCTGTCGGTGTCCCATTCGAACTCCGCGTCCCAGCGCCCGTGCACGGTGTCGAATTCCAGCAGATGCGCGTGCATCTCCGGATCGCCCACGGCGTCGTTGATCCAGGCGATCCTGGCGCCGCGTTCCAGAAGCGGACGCAGGGCGAGCTTGCCCATGCGGCCAAGGCCATTGAGTGCGTAGGTGGTCATTCGGTGGCTCCTTCGGAGGCGATGTCGTCGAGATGGGATTGCAGCGACACACGGTCGAGCGCGTCGAGCGGCAGGGCTGTGAAAGCGGCGATGCGGTTCCTGAGCGCGCCGTAGGTCTGCTGGAAGGCCAGCATCTTCTGGGCGTCCGTGCCCGTGGCCTTGACCGGATCGGGCAGGCCCCAATGGGCACTGATCGGCTGACCTTCCCAGGGCGGGCAGTCCTCGTTGGCGGCCTGGTCGCAGAC
>NZ_CAXREX010000023.1:0-19177 GCF_964229645.1 Nioella sp.
GCAGTTGCTGGTCTCGAACGGCAACGCGACGGCGGTGGTGGAGCGGCTGGAGAAGGAGGGGCTTGCGTCCCGCGCGCCCTCGGAGGGCGACCGGCGGGTGGTGCTGGCGGAACTGACCGACAAGGGGCGCGACGTGTTCGAGGCGCAGGCCACGGGCCACCGGGCCGAGGTCGACCGGCTGTTTTCGATGCTTGGACATGACGAACTGGATGCGCTGCGGGATATCCTGCACCGCGTAGAGGAGGCGAGCGATGGCCAAACTGGCTGACCTGAAACCGACGCATTTCGAATGGCGCGTGCGGGAGCGCGTGGCGCGGGTCCGCCTTGCACGGCCCGACCGCAAGAACCCCCTGACCTTCGACAGTTACGCCGAACTGCGCGACACGTTCCGGGCGCTGGTCTATGCCGAGGATGTGGACGTGGTGGTCTTTGCCTCGAACGAGGGGAATTTCTGTTCCGGCGGGGACGTGCATGACATCATCGGGCCGCTCACCCGGATGAACATGAAAGCGCTTCTGGCCTTCACCCGTATGACCGGGGACCTGGTCAAGGCCATGATCGGCTGTGGCAAGCCCATCATCGCTGCCGTCGATGGCGTGGCGGTAGGCGCGGGCGCGATCATCACCATGGCCTCCGACATGCGGCTGGCGACGCCGCAGGCCAAATGCGCCTTTCTCTTTACCCGCGTGGGGCTGGCGGGCTGCGACATGGGGGCCTGCGCGATGCTGCCCCGGATCATCGGCCAGGGCCGCGCGGCAGAGCTGCTCTATACCGGGCGCAGCATGAGCGCCGAGGAAGGGCTTGCCTGGGGCTACTGGAACACGTTGCATGACGCGGAGGTTCTGGAGGAAAAGGCGATGGAGCTGGCCGGACGGCTGGCGGCGGGGCCGGTCTTTGCCCACGGCATCACCAAGACGCAGCTCAACCAGGAATGGAACATGGGGCTCGACCAGGCGATCGAGGCCGAGGCGCAGGCGCAGGCCATTTGCATGCAGACGGCGGATTTCGAACGCGCCTACCGGGCGTTTGTCGCCAAGGAAAAGCCGGTCTTCGAGGGGGATTGATGGCAGACAGAAGCTTCCTCGACTGGCCGTTCTTCGCGCCGCATCACCGGGACCGGGCCGAGCGCCTGGATGCCTGGGCGGCCGGGGCCGTTTCGTCGGTAGATCATTCCAACACCGATGCGGCCTGCCGGGCGCTGGTCAAGGCGCTTGGCGCGGATGGCTGGCTGCACCCCACGGCAGCAGGCGAAGGCGAACGCTTCGACGTGCGCACCCTGTGCCTTTCCCGCGAAACGCTGGCGCGCCATGACGGGCTGGCCGATTTCGCCTTTGCCATGCAGGGGCTGGGGACCGGGGCGCTTTCGCTGTTCGGTTCGCCTGAGCAAAAGGCCGAGTGGCTGCCCCTGACGCGGACGGGCAAGGCGATTTCGGCCTTCGCCCTGACCGAACCGCAATCTGGCTCTGACGTGGCCAATTCCACCATGACGGCGGTGCAGGATGGCGACAGCTTCGTGCTGAACGGCGAAAAGACCTGGATTTCCAATGGTGGCATCGCGGATGTCTACACCGTCTTCGCGCGCACCGGGGAGGCGCCGGGCGCGCGGGGCCTGTCGGCCTTCGTGGCGCCTGCGGACACGCCGGGACTGGAGGTGGTGGAGCGGCTGGAGACCATCGCGCCGCATCCGCTGGCCCGCCTGCGCTTTGCCGATTGCCGGATTCCCGCCAATGCCCTGATCGGCGCGCCCGGTCAGGGCTTCAAGATCGCGATGTCGGTGCTCGATGTCTTCCGCTCGACCGTGGCCGCCGCCGCCCTAGGCTTCGCCCGCCGGGCGCTGGATGAAGCGCTGACCCGTGTGACCACGCGCCATGTGCAGGGGGCGCCGCTCTTCGATCTGCAACTGGTGCAGGGCCATATCGCGGATATGGCGGTCGACGTGGATGCCTCCGCGCTGCTGGTCTACCGGGCCGCCTGGGCCAAGGATGCGGGCGCGCCCCGGATCACGCGCGAAGCCGCGATGGCCAAGCTTTACTCGACCGACCGGGCGCAGCAGGTCATCGACCGGGCGGTGCAGCTTTTCGGCGGCGACGGGGTGAAATCGGGCGAAACGGTCGAGCGGCTTTACCGCGAGATCAGGGCGCTGCGAATCTACGAGGGCGCCTCGGACGTTCAGAAGGTCATCATCGCGCGCCAGGCGCTGGCGGCACATGAGGGAGGCTGACATGCTTGGACCCACGGCCCATACCGACACGTTTTCCCGCGATGGTCTGCCGCCGCGTGACCAGTGGCCCGATTTCCTGCTCGACGGTTTCGACTATCCCGATCACCTCAATGCCGGGGTCGAGCTGACCGATGCCATGGTGGCCAAGGGCTTTGGCGACCATACCGCGCTGATCGGCAATGGCCGCCGCCGCACCTACAAGGAGCTGACGGACTGGACCAACAGGCTCGCGCATGTGCTGGTCGAAGACCTGGGCGTGAAACCGGGCAACCGGGTGCTGATCCGATCCGCCAACAACCCGGCCATGGTGGCGGCCTGGCTTGCTGCAACCAAGGCGGGCGCGGTGGTGGTCAACACGATGCCGATGCTGCGGGCGGGCGAACTGACCAAGATCGTCGACATGGCCGAGGTGCAATTCGCGCTCTGCGACACGCGGCTGATGGAAGAGATGATCGCCTGCGCCAAGACCAGCGCCTTCCTGAAAACGGTGGTGGGCTTCGACGGCACCGCCAATCACGACGCAGAGCTTGACCGGCTGGCCCTCACCAAGCCCGTGCAGTTCGACAGCGTCCAGACCGGCCGGGACGATGTGGCGCTTCTGGGCTTCACCTCCGGCAGCACCGGTGAGCCCAAGGCCACGATGCATTTCCACCGCGACCTGCTGATCATCGCGGATGGCTACGCGCGCGAGGTGCTGCAGGTCACGCCCGAGGATGTGTTCGTGGGCTCCCCCCCGCTGGCCTTCACCTTCGGGCTTGGCGGGCTGGCGATTTTCCCGCTGCGTTTCGGGGCGGCCGCGACGCTTCTGGAAAATGCCTCGCCGCCCAACATGATCGAGATCATCCAGCAGTTCAAAGCGACCGTCTGCTTCACCGCCCCCACGGCCTACCGGGTCATGCTGCGGGCGATGGACGAGGGCGCGGACCTGTCGTCCCTGCGCGCGGCGGTCAGCGCGGGCGAGACCCTGCCCGCCCCTGTCTATGACGAGTGGATGGCGAAGACCGGCAAGCCGATGCTCGACGGGATCGGCGCGACGGAAATGCTGCATATCTTCGTCACCAACCGCTTCGACGATCATCGCCCCGCCTGCACGGGGCGCCCGGTGACGGGCTACGAGGCGAAGGTGGTCGATGACGACATGACCGAGGTGCCGCGCGGGCAGATCGGGCGGCTTGCGGTGCGCGGACCGACCGGGTGCCGCTACCTGCACGACGACCGGCAGGCGGGCTATGTGCGTGACGGCTGGAACATCACCGGCGACAGTTTCACCATGGATGCGGACGGCTACCTGCATTTCGCAGCGCGTAACGACGACATGATCGTGTCTGCGGGCTACAACATTGCCGGGCCAGAGGTGGAGGCGGCGCTGCTGTCCCACGCGGCCGTCGCCGAATGCGCTGTGGTGGGTGCCCCGGACGAGGCGCGCGGCCACATCGTCGAGGCGCATGTTGTTCTGGCCGAGGGGCATGAGGGCAATGCGGCGCTGATCGAGCTGTTGCAAAGCCATGTGAAAGCGCAGATTGCCCCTTACAAATATCCGCGCCGGGTCATCTTTGCGGCCTCGCTGCCGAAAACGGCGACGGGCAAGATTCAGCGCTATCTTTTGAAATCAAACCAATAAACCATCAAGTTGCCGGACGGAATCGGCACCAACCAGCAGAGGAGAGAACCATGGACGCAATTGCAGGAGTGACCCCGTCAGACGCAGGGCTGGACGGCACCAGCTGGAACGTTGTGGGCCACGTCTACACACCGAAACTTCACAGCGACAACGTAATGATCTGGCACGCGCAGATCCCGGCAGAGACCTTCGTGCCGCCGCATGTGCACCCTACCCAGGACGAGTGGATCTATGTGCTGGAAGGCGAGCTGGAGGTTGATTTCGGTTTCGAGGACGGCAATGTCACCGCCAACAAGGCGGGGCCGGGTGACATGGTGCGCATGCCGCGCGGTGTGGCACACGGGGTCTACAACCGCTCCGGCGCGGCAGCGACCTGCGTCTTTGGTGTGGCACCGTCCCG
This sequence comes from Nioella sp., assembly GCF_964229645.1. Taxonomy (GTDB): domain Bacteria; phylum Pseudomonadota; class Alphaproteobacteria; order Rhodobacterales; family Rhodobacteraceae; genus Nioella. The sequence goes on from NZ_CAXREX010000023.1 coordinate 4,243, forward strand.
AAAGCTCTATGATCTGTTCTGCGCCCTTGATGGCGTCACTGACCCGGCGGAACTGGTGCGCCTTGCCGCACTGCACGAGGTGGATTTCCTGCCGCCTCCGGGTGAAGGCTGAGGATTAAAGAGATGGTGCAACGCAAGAATGTGGCCATCATCGGCGGCGGGGTCTCTGGCCTCGCTGCCGCCAAGGCCTTCGACGAACGTGGCCACCGCGTCACAGGATTCGAGCGCAGCCATGATTTCGGCGGGGTGTGGGAGTTGTCACGCAGCTACCCAGATGTGCAGACGCAATCCCCCAAGGACCTCTATTGCTATACCGACCACCCGATGCCGGACGATTATCCCGAATGGCCCAAGGGGCCGCAGGTTCATGCCTATCTGCACAGCTACGCCAACAAGCATGATCTGACCCGGCTCTTTCGCCTGAACACCGATATCAAGTCGATGGATCGGCGCACGGATGGCAAGCCCGGCTGGACCCTGACCATCGAAGAGGCGGGCCGCACCCGGACCGAGGATTTCGATTTCGTCGCGGTCTGCACTGGCCAGTTTTCCGACAAGAACATTATCACCCATCCCGGTCAGGACGCGTTTACAGCGCAGGGCGGCGAGGTGATCCACAGCTCGGAATATACGGACCCGAGCATGGTGAAAGGCAAGCGCGTGGTGGTTCTGGGCGGGTCCAAATCCGCAACAGACATCGCAGTGAATGCGGCCAAGAACGGCGCCTCACAGGTCACGATGGTCTATCGCGAAAACGTCTGGCGGGTGCCCTATTTCGTCGGCGGCATCAACTTCAAACGGCTGCTCTACATGCGCGCGCAGGAGATGCAGTTCAATTCCTGGGGCCGCAGCGCCGGGCAAAAGGCACTGGCGGCGATCACCAAGCCTCTGGTCTGGGCCAACTTTCGCGGGCTGGAGACACTGCTGAAGCTTCAACTTGGCCTGAAGAAATGGAACATGGTGCCGGATACGCCCATTGAGAAAGAGGCGTGCTGCAGCCTTCCCATTGTCACGCCGGGCCTGTTCGAAAGCTTCAAAGATGGCTCGGTCAAACCCATTCAGGGCACCTATGAGCGCTACGAAGGCGATCAGATTGTGCTGACCACCGGTGACAAGGTCGGCTGTGATCTGTCGGTTCTGGCCGTCGGCTGGAAACTGGGTGTGCCCTATCTGGCGCAGGAGTATCAGGACAAGCTGATCGAAGCCGATGGCCAGTACAGGGTCTATCGTCTGTCGGTGAACCCGGACCTGCCCGACATGGGCTTTGTCGGCTTCAACTCCAGCTTCTGCACGATCCTGTCTGCCGAGATGATTGCCAATTGGTTGGTGCGTTATGCCGACGGGCAACTTGCCCATCAGCCGACCGAGGTGGAGATGAATGCCAATATCGCTGAGATGCTGAACTGGAAACGCAACGAACGCCCGTCCGCGCAGGTATACGGCGGTCTTTGTTCTGCACCGTTCCACTTCAAGCATTTCGATGAGTTGCTGGCCGATATGGGGGCCACTACGCGCAAGAAAGGCAACCCGCTGGCTGAAACCTTCAGCTATCCAGATGCCTCTGCCTATGGGCGCTATCTGGCGTCCACCCCTCAGTATCAGGCGCAGTAACACCTGGTCGGGCGCCGTGCGTGCCCGACCCTGACCTCTTGGAGATGCAAGTTGCAAACCGTTTTCGTCCAGATCCGTTGCAAACCCGGCACCACCTATGACGTCGCCTTCGCCATCGTGCTGAAGGAAATCCACGCGGAACTCTATTCCACCAGCGGAGATTATGATCTTCTGGTCAAGCTCATCATTCCGAAGGGGGACGATATCGGCCGCTACATCAACGATGCCTTCCGCGACGTGGACGGGATCGAACGGACATTGACGACGCTGACCTTCAAGGCATTCTAGACGAGACAAAAAACCAACAGGGAGACTGACAGATGAAACTCAAGACACTCGCCCTTGCGGGCCTGATGGCCAGCGTGTCGGGCATGGCCCTGGCCGAGGATGTGCGCATCGGCATGATCACCACGCTGTCCGGCGGCGGCGCGGGGCTGGGCATCGACGTGCGCGACGGCTTCATGCTAGCGATCGCACAGGCTGGCCGCGACGACATCGAGATGATCATCGAGGATGACGAACGCGCGCCCGACCGGGCCGTGCAGCTGGCCGACCGCATGATCCAGTCCGACGAGGTGGACATCATGACCGGGATCATCTGGTCGAACCTTGCCATGGCGGTGATCCCGTCGGCCACCGCGCAGGGCGTGTTCTACCTGTCGCCCAATGCCGGCCCCTCGCAGCTGGCGGGCGCGGGCTGCCATGAAAACTACTTCAACGTGGCCTGGCAGAACGACAACCTTCACGAAGCCGCAGGCGCCTATGCCAATACCGCGGGCTATGCCAACAGCTTCATCCTGGCCCCCAACTACCCGGCGGGCCGCGACGCGCTGACCGGCTACCAGCGCATGTTCGAGGGCGATGTGGCCGCCGAGGTTTATACCCAGCTCGGCCAGACCGACTACGCCGCCGAGATCAGCCAGATCCGCAACTCGGGTGCCGACAGCGTCTATTTCTTCCTGCCCGGCGGCATGGGCATCGCCTTCGTGCGCCAATACGCTGAATCGGGCGTCGACATCCCGCTGATCGGCCCGGCCTTCAGCTTTGACCAGGGCATCCTGGGGGCCGTGGGCGAGGCCGCGCTCGGGGTGCACAACACCTCGCAGTGGAGCCACGACCTCGACAATCCGGCGAACGTGGCCTTCGTGGAGTCCTTCCAGGCCGAATATGGCCGCCTGCCCTCGCTCTACGCGAGCCAGGGCTTCGACACCGCGAACCTGATCCTCTCGGCAATGGAGGTCGCGCATCCCGATGATGCCGATGCCTTCCGTGCCGCGCTGGAAGCGGCCAATTTCGACAGCACCCGGGGCGACTTCGCCTTCGGGCCGAACCATCACCCGATCCAGGATATCTACGTCCGCGAAGTGGTGATGGAAGGCGACGTTCTGACCAATGTCATCGTCGGCACCGCGCTGGAAGACCACGCGGACGCCTACGCGGACCAGTGCCAGATGTAATGGCCTGACCGGCCGGGCCCGCCCTTGCGCGTGGCCCGGCCAGCAAAAGGATTTTCCATGTCGGCAGCGCTTGTGGTCGAGCAGCTTCTCAACGGGCTGCAATTCGGCGTGATGCTTTTCCTGATGGCGGCAGGCCTGACGCTGATCTTCGGCGTGATGGGCCTGATCAACCTCGCCCATGGCTCGCTTTACATGATCGGGGCCTTCGCGGCGGCGGGCGTCGCGGCCTGGACCGGGTCGTTCTGGCTGGCGCTGATGGCCGCGCTGATGGCGGCGGCGATCGTGGGGGCGCTGGTGGAGATGCTGGTGATCCGAAGGCTTTACGACCGCGACCACCTGGACCAGGTGCTGGCCACCTTTGCGCTTATCCTGATCTTCTCGGAAGGCACGCGCTTCTTCTTCGGCTCGCTGCCGCTTTACCTCGATACGCCCGACCTGCTGTCGGGGCCGACCACGCTGCCGGGCGGGATCGAGTATTCGAAATACCGGCTTTTCATCATCGCGGTGGGGCTTGCCGTCGGGGCGGGTCTTTTCTGGCTGATCGCGCGCACCCGGATCGGGATCCAGATCCGCGCGGGCGAGGCAGACCGCGAGATGATCGCCGCCCTGGGCGTCGATATCCGCAAGCTCTACACCATGGTCTTCGCCCTCGGCGCGGCGCTGGCGGGGCTTGCGGGGGCGATGATCGGCCCGATCCAGTCGGTCGAGGTGGGCATGGGCGAGCCCGTGCTGATCCTCGCATTCGTGGTGATCGTGATCGGCGGCATCGGATCCATCAAGGGCGCCTTCATCGGCGCCCTTCTGGTGGGGCTCACCGATACGCTCGGCCGGATCATGCTGCCGCAGCTTTTCGGCATCTTCATGGATGCCAGCAGCGCCACGACCGTGGGCGCATCGCTGGCCTCGATGTCGATCTACATCCTGATGGCGGGCATCCTGCTGTTCAGACCTTCGGGGCTCTTCGGAGGACAGGCGTGATGCGGCGCGAAACCATCCTGAATCTGGCCGTTCCCGGCCTGCTGCTGGCCACGGCGCTGATCGCGCAGGCGATGGGCGAGACCTATATCATCACGCTGGCCACGCGCGCCGCGATCCTCGCGCTGGCGGGGGTGGGGCTCAACATCGCGCTTGGACTGGGCGGGCTGGTCAGCCTGGGCCATGCAGCCTTTTTCGGACTGGGCGGCTACGCCATGGGCATTCTTGCCTTCCACGCGCAGAACTACATGCCGATCTGGGGCGTGATCGAGGGCACCAAGTCGATGCCGGTGATCTGGCTGGTGGCCCTGGTCGCCTCGGGGCTGGCGGCGCTGGTCATCGGCGCGCTCAGCCTGCGCACGACGGGCGTCTACTTCATCATGATCACGCTCGCCTTCGGCCAGATGCTGTTCTATTTCGCGATTTCCTGGCCGACCTATGGCGGCGAGGACGGCATGTCGATCTACCTGCGCAACGACTTTCCCGGCGTGAACACGCTGGTGCCGATGAATTTCTTCCTGATCTGCTTCGCGGTCCTGGTGGTGGTGCTGGTGCTGGCCGACCGGCTGGGAAAATCGGCCTTTGGCCTGGCCTTGCAGGCCAGCCGGCAGAACGTGGCGCGGGTCGAGGCGGTGGGGCTGGCCCCCTACAGGCTGCGCCTGATCGCCTTCACCATCTCGGGGGCGATCACCGGGCTGTCGGGGGCGCTTTTTGCCGACCTCAACCGCTTCGTGAGCCCCTCGATGCTGAGCTGGCACATGTCGGGCGAGATCATGATCCTGGTCATCCTCGGCGGCATCGCGCGCCTGTCGGGCCCCGTGGCCGGGGCGATGCTGTTCATCGCGCTGGAATACGTGCTCGAGGATGTGAGCCATTACTGGCATGTCTATCTGGGTGCGATCCTTCTGGGCGTGGTGCTGTTCGCGCGCGGCGGGGTTATCGGCCTCATCGCCGGGCGGGAGGTGGCCCATGACTGAGCCGCTGCTGCAAACTCGCGCGATCTGCAAGAGCTTCGGGGCGCTGCAAGCCTCGAAGGATGTGACGCTGGACCTCCGGCCCGGTGAAATTCACGCTCTGATCGGCCCCAACGGGGCGGGGAAATCGACCCTCATCGCGCAGATTTCGGGCGCGCTCAGCCCCGACAGCGGGCAGGTGATCTTCGATGGCCGCGATGTGACCGCCCTGTCGACCACGGCGCGCGCGCGGGCGGGCCTTGGCCGGACCTTCCAGATCTCGGCCCTGCCGATGGAATTCACCGTGTTGCAGAACGTGGTGCTGGGGGCGCTCGGCCAGCGCGGCCGCGCCTTCCGCTTCTTCGGCAACGTGATGCGCGACAAGGCCCTGCTGGCGCGCGCCGAAGATGCGCTGGAACAGGTGGGGCTAGCCGAGTTCCGCAGCTTCGTCACCGCCGAGCTGTCGCATGGCCAGCGCCGCCAGCTGGAGGTTGCCGTGGCGCTGACGCTGAGCCCCAAGGCCTTCCTGATGGATGAGCCGATGGCGGGGCTTGGCGCGGAAGGCTCGCACCGGCTGACCGGGTTCCTCGACGGTCTGCGCAGCCGCGCGCCGATCCTCCTTGTGGAACATGACATGGACGCGGTCTTTGCGCTGGCCGACCGGATCAGCGTGCTGGTCTATGGCGAGATCATCGCCACCGGCACCGCCGACGAGATCAAGGCCGACCCGCGTGTGCGCGAAGCCTACCTGGGCGAGGAGGACGCGGCATGAGCCTGCTGAAACTCTCGCATGTCTCGGCGTTCTACGGGGCCAGCCAGGCGCTCTTCGACGTGCATCTGGATCTGGCCGAGGGCGAGGTTCTGGCGCTGATGGGGCGCAATGGCATGGGCAAGTCCACGACCGTGAAGGTGATCTGCCGGCTGATGAAGAACCGCGGCGGATCGGTGATGTTCGACGGGCGCGACCTGGGGTCGGTGCCGGCCCACAAGGCGGCGCGCGCGGGGATCGGGCTGGTGCCCGAGGGGCGGCGCTGTTTCGCGCCGCTGACCGTGCAGGAAAACCTGATCGCGGCGGCGCGCCCCGGGCATTGGGACCTGCCGCGCGTGTTCGAGCTGTTCCCGCGCCTTGGCGAGCGGCAGGGTCAGGTCGCCTCGTCACTGTCGGGGGGCGAACAGCAGATGCTGGCCATTGGCCGGGCGCTGATGACCAACCCCCGCCTGCTGATCCTCGATGAAGCGACCGAAGGCCTCGCTCCCGTCATCCGGCAGGAAATCTGGGCGGCGATCCTGCGCCTGAAGGCGGAAACCGGGCTCTCGATCCTTGTCATCGACAAATCGCTGAGAGAGCTGGGCAGCGTCGCCGACAAGGGCGTGATCATCGAAAAGGGCGTGTCGGTCTGGTCGGGGGCCTTCAGCGCGCTCGACCGGGACACCACCGACCGCTACCTGGGGGTGTAGGCAATGGCGTTTCTCCATCCGCAGGCGGTTCTGTTCCGCCATTGCGATCCGGCGGGGATCGTCTTTTACCCGCGCTATTTCGAGATGCTGAACGACTGTGTCGAGGCCTTCTTCGACACCGAGCTCGGCCTGCCCTTTGCCGAGTTGCACAAGGCGGGCGGCGTGCCCACGGCGCAGCTTTCGACCACCTTTCACCAGCCGAGCCGCCATGGTGACGCGCTTGTCATCGCGCTTTCGGTCACCCGCGTGGGGCGAAGCTCGCTCGACCTGGCCTATCGCGTGACCTGTGACGGCGCCCCCCGGCTGACCGCGACGGGGACGCTTGTGCTGGTCGATGCCACGGGCAGCCCGTCCCCCTGGCCCGACGCGGTGCGCCAATCCCTACTGGACCGAGAGGAGACCCCGGCCCATGACACATAAACCCATCCAGCCCGCAGACTGGCCCGAACCCAAGGGCTATGCGAACGGTATCCTGGCCACGAACGGCACGCTCTACGTGGGCGGGCAGATCGGCTGGGACGAAACCGGACGCTTCGCGCCCGGGGGCTTCATCGGCCAGATGGAACAGGCCCTGAAGAACATCCGCGCGGTGGTCGAGGCCGCGGGTGGCACGCCAGAGGATATCGTGCGGCTCACGTGGTACGTGACCGACAAGCGCGACTACATGGACAACCAGCGCGCCGTGGGCGAGGTCTATCGCCGCGTGCTGGGGCGACACTTCCCGGCGATGGCGATGGTCGTAGTGGCGGGGCTGGTCGAGGACGAGGCGGTCGTGGAAATCGAGGCAACGGCGGTGATCGGCTAGGCGTCCCGCTGGCGGGACGCCGGACGCGATGGCCCATCGCGTTTCGACGCGGTTTCTTCGAAACCGCTTGATCAAGACGGGCTGACCCGTCTTGCATGGACCCATGCGGATCCTGAGCTTCAACATCCAGAACCTGCGCCTGAGGCGCGCGCATGGAAAGGCCCGCCTTGACGGTGCGCGCGACCGCGACGAAGCCGACGAGGCCCCTGCGCTCGACCCCGCCGACCGCCGCCTTGCCGCCGCCCTTCTGGCCGGGGCCGATGCCGGGCTTATGCTGTTACAGGAGGTCTTCGACGAAGACACGCTTTCCTGGTTCAACGACCAACTCCTGCCAGCGGCGGGCCTTGCGCCCTACCCCCATGCCCATTGCCTGCCCGGCAATGACGGGCGCGGGCTGGACCTGGCGGTGCTTTCGCGCGGGCCGGTGCGGCTGACCTCGCACGCGCACGTCACCCCCGCGGAGCTCGGGCTTGTCTCCGACGCGCCCGACCTGCCGCTCTTCCGGCGCGACTGCCTGATGGTGGAGGCCGGGCCGCTCACCGTCTTCACCTGCCATTTCAAGGCCCCCTACCCCGACCCGGCCCAGGCCTGGCCGGTCCGGCGGCTGGAGGCCGAGGCGACCCGTGCGCTTATCGCGCGGCGTTTTCCCGACCCTTCGCAGGCGCTGTGGCTGGTGGCGGGCGACCTGAACGAACCGTTCGAGCCAAGCGGGCCAAGCGCCATCGAGCCGCTTCTGCCCCCGTTCAGCGCCGACCTGATGGAGCGCCTTCCAGAGCCGGATCGCTGGACCTATTTCGACGTCCACTCGGAAAGCTATAGCCAGCCCGATGCGCTTCTGGCTTCGCCCGCGCTGGCCGCGCGCTGGCCGGATGCCTGCCCGCGCGTTCTGCGCGCTGGACTGGGCTACGAGGCCACGCGCCACCGCGGCGAACACCTGCCCGGTGTGGGCCGTCACCGGCCGCATGCCTCGGATCACGCGGCGCTGCTCTTGGATCTGCCCGGCATCTGAGCCCCCGGGAAACGAAAAACGGCGCATCACTGCGCCGTTTTCCAGATCGGATCTGAGAGGGTCCGTCAGTCCGCCCATTTCCAGGGCCGGGTGAATTCACCCAGCACGTCGCCCACCTTGGCCTCGTCCACCTCGCCGGTCTTGCGCAGGCAGGCCACGAGACCGAGCTTCTTGCTCTCGATCACTTCGGCCACTTCGGCAGCCAGGTCGGCTTCTTTCAACGCAGCATTATAGATGCGCGTGATCGCCTTCTTGCGCAGGGCGGGCTTGAAGACCTTGCCCACGGCGGTCTTGGGCAGTTCGTCCATGATCTCGATATGCTTGGGCCGGGCCGCGCGTTCGTGAACATGCTCGTCACAATGGGCCTGAAGTTCCTTGATCGAGACCTCGGCCCCGCCGACCAGTTCGACATAGACGCAAGGCAGTTCGCCGGCGAAGGCATCGGGCTGGCCGATGGCGCCCGACATGGCCACGGCAGGATGGCTGGCAAGGGCCTCTTCGATCTCGGCGGGGTCGATATTGTGACCGCCGCGAATGATCAGGTCCTTGGCGCGGCCCGTGATCCACAGGTAGCCATCGGCGTCGATACGGCCCAGGTCGCCAGTGCGCAGGTAGATGTCATCGGCAAAGAGATCGATGTTCTTGTCGCTCTCGGTATAGGTGGAGCCCGCGTAGACGCCGGGGTTATAGAGGCAGATCTCGCCCACCTCGTCGACGCCGCAGCTTTCCACCCCGTCCGCGGTATGGCGCAGGATGCGCACCTCGGTATGGGGGAAGGGCACGCCGACGGAACCGATCTTCTTCTCGCCATCGACCGGGTTGCAGCTGACCAGACAAGTGGCCTCGGTCAGGCCGTAGCCCTCGACCAGCGTGACGCCGGTGGCCTTCTCGAAACGCTTGAATAGCTCCACCGGCAGCGGGGACGAGCCCGAGAAGGCGGTCTTCACGGTCGAGATATCGGCATTCACCGGGCGCTGCATCATCGCGGCGATGGCCGTGGGAACGGTGATGATGAAGCTGATCTTCCAGCGTTCCACCAGCTTCCAGAAATTGTCGAACACGCCCTCGCCCCGGTAGCCCTGCGGCGTCGGGAAGACCACATGCGCGCCCGAGGCAATGGCCGCCATCAGGATCACGTGGCAGGCAAAGACGTGGAACAGCGGCAGCGGACACATGATGTTGTCCTCTTCCGAGAACAGAAGCGTGTGCCCGAGCCAGCCATTGTAGATCAGCCCCGAATACTTGTGCTGCGCCACCTTCGGCATGCCGGTGGTGCCACCGGTATGGAAATAGGCGGCGACGCGGTCTTCCTTGGCATCCTCGAAGGTCAGCCGATCGGCGGGCTGCTTGGCGATCTCGGCATTGAAGTCGATGATCTTGGCATGGTGGTTGGAGGGGTTCTTGGGCCGGATGAGCGGCACGATGAGCTTTTTCAGCCCCGTGAGGTAGCGCAGCAGATCGACCTCGATCACATGCTTGACGTTGGGCGCGTGGCCCACGGCCTCGGCCACTTTCTGGGCCACATCCGTCTTGGGGAACGCCTTGACCGTCACCACCGCCTTGGCCCCGGTTTCGCGCAGGATGGCGCTGATCTGCTCGGGTTCCAGGAGCGGGTTGATCGGGTTTGCGATGCCCGCAACGCAGCCGCCCAGAAGGGTCAGCACCGTTTCGTTGCAGTTGGGCAGGACATAGGCCACAGAATCCGTCTCGGTGATGCCGAGCGAACGGAACAGGTTCGCCGTCTGCGTGACCTTGCCGTGAAGTTGCGACCAGGTCAGCGTTTCGGCCTTGTCGCCCTCGCCCGAGAACAACTGGTAGGACACCGCGTTGTGGTTCGGGAATTTGTTCTTGGTATTCGTCAGAAGCTCATAGAGCGTGGTGGCCGGCTGGCTCTCGGGCCATGGCAATTCCTGCTCGATAGCCTTCACATCCGCGAGGTTCGCAAACCGCGTCATTCAAGTTCCTCCCCTTTTATCCCTTTTTAGCCCGTCACCCCCGAAGGGGCGCGGGCCGGTCTTTTCTTCTTCAGGATGTGGGTAAAGCGGGCCACAAAGCAAGGGTAACCCAACGAAAGGCGTCAGAGTTACTCCGCCGCGAGCCCTTCGGTGAACTGAAGCCGCGCGAGCCGGGCATAAAGCCCGTCGCCTTCGACCAGTTCTTCATGAGTGCCCTCGGCAACGATGCGGCCATCCTCGAAGACAACGATCCGGTCAGCCTTTTTCACCGTGGCCAGCCGGTGCGCGACGATGAGCGTTGTGCGGTCGGCAGACAGCTCGGCCACCGCCTTTTGCACGGCAAGCTCGCTTTCTGCATCGAGCGCGCTGGTCGCCTCGTCGAGCAGCAAAACCGGTGCGTCGCGCAGGATCGCGCGGGCAATGGCGATGCGCTGTTTCTGCCCGCCCGACAGCATGATGCCGCGTTCGCCGACATAGGTCTCGTAGCCCTCGGGAAGGGCGCTGAGGAAATCGTGGGCGGCGGCGGCACGTGCCGCGGCCTCGACCTCGGCATCGGTGGCCTCGGGGCGTCCAAAGCGGATGTTTTCGCGCGCAGAGGCGGCGAAGATCACCGGATCCTGCGGCACCAGCGCCATGGCGTGACGGAAGGTGGCGCGATCCATCTCGCGCAGGTCCACACCGTCGAAGGTCACGCGCCCCGAGATCGGGTCGTAGAAGCGCAGAAGCAGCTGGAAGATCGTCGACTTGCCCGCGCCCGATGGCCCGACAAGCGCCACGGTTTCCCCGGGTCTGATGGTCAGGGTGATCCCGTCAAGCGCCTGCTGATCGGGCCGCGTGGGATAGTGGAAGCGCACGTCTTCGAAGGCAATCGCGCCCCGGCCCGCCTGCGGCAGGGCTCGGCCCTGGTCGGGATCGGCGACGGTGTCGCGCCCGGTCAGCAGTTCCACGAGCCGTTCTGTCGCGCCCGCGGCGCGCTGCAACTCGCCCCAGATTTCCGACAGGGCGCCGACGGCACCTGCGGTCATGATCGCGTAGATCAGGAACTGGATCAGTTCGCCGATCGACATGCCGCCCCCGCGCACGTCGCGCGCCCCGATCCACAGCACGCCGACAACGCCCGAGAAGATCAGCAGGATCACGATCACCGTCATCACGGCCCGGGTGCGGATGCGGGTCTTGGCGGCATCGAAGCTGGCTTCGGTCACCCGGCCGAATTCACCCGCCGTGGCCCCTTCGTTGGTGAAGGCCTGAACGGTCTGCACCGACAAAAGCGCCTCGGACGCCTTGCCGGAGCTTTCCGCGATCCAGTCCTGGTTCTTGCGGCTGAGCGCGCGCAGGCGGCGGCCCAGAACGACGATGGGCACGATCACCACCGGCACGATCAGGAGAACCAGCCCGGTCAGCTTGGGCGAGGAATAGAGCATCATCCCAAGCCCGCCGAGGAAGATCAGCGCGTTGCGAAGCGCGATCGAGATCGAGGAGCCGATGACAGACAGGATCAGCGTGGTGTCGGTGGTGATGCGCGAGAGAACCTCGCCGGTCATGATCCGCTCGAAGAAGGCGGGGCTCATGGTGATCATGCGGTCGAACACGGCTTTGCGGATATCGGCGATGACCCGCTCGCCAAGCCGCGTCACCATGTAGTAGCGCAGCCCCGTGCCGATGGCGAGGAGCCCGGCAAGCCCGAGGGCCGCGACGAAATATTTGTCGAGAAGGGTCACGGCCTCGGTCTCGAACCCGTCCACCACCCGGCGCACGGCCAGCGGGATGGTCAGAGACACGGCGGCGGTCAGAACCAGGGCGGTCAACGCGCCCGCCATGAGCCAGCGATAGGGCAGCATGAAGGGCAGAAGTGCCCGGAGCGAGCCGATGCGGCGGGATTTCTCTCGCTCTTGCTCGGTGCTCATCGGCTGCGGCTGGCTGGGGCTGTCGGCCATGGTCGGGTCCGGTCCTGTTTCGCTTGATCCGGGATAGACCGCCCCCGCCCCCGGCACAAGGCCCCGGCCATGGATCAAATGGGCGCGGGGCGGGAGGGATGGGGTCGGCACGCCCATGGCGCGCCGACCCGCGCGATCCGTGGCGGATCGCGGATCATTTTCCGCCGCGGAAAATGCCCGGGGGCGCTGCCCCCGGACCCCCGGGATATCTTGTGAACAATGAAGGGGTCTGTCAGCCGCCCCTGCGAGACGCAAGGCCCTGCAGCGCGCTGGAGATCACGAAGAGAATCGCGGCAAGGCAGACGATCGAGGGGCCTGTGGGCGTGTCCCAGGCAAGCGAGGCCTGCAACCCGCCGATCACCGACAGGATCCCGATCAGCGCTGCTGCCAGGGCCATGCGCTCCGGGGTCGAGGCGAAGGGGCGCGCGGTCGCCGCCGGGACGATCAGCATTGCGGCGATCAGGAGCACGCCCACCACCTTGATGGCCACGGCCACGACAAGTGCCAGGGCAAGCGTCAGGACCAGTTGCTCGCGCCTTGGGTCGATCCCGGCGGCATGGGCGAGGTCCGGGTTGATGGTGGCCGTCAGAAGTGCCGACCAGCGCCACCACAAGAGCCCCAGCACCAGCACCGCACCGCCCCAGATCACGGCCAGGTCGCCCCTGCCAACGGCCAGGATGTCCCCGAAGAGATAGCCCATCAGGTCGACCCGCACGCCCGACAGGAATGACACCGCGACAAGGCCGAAGGCCAGCGCGGAATGCGCCAGCACACCCAGGAGCGTATCCATCGCGTAGCCCCGGTTCGACAAGGTGGACACCGTGAAGGCCATGAGCAGCGAGACCACCAGAACGCCCCCAAAAACCGAGGTTTCGAAAGCCAGGGCCAACGCCACGCCGAGGATCGCCGCATGTGCCGTGGCGTCGCCGAAATAGGCCATGCGGCGCCAGACCACGAAACAGCCAAGCGGCGCGGCGGCCAGCACGAGGCCGATCCCGGCCAGGGCGGCACGGATCAGGAAATCGTCGAGCACCGTCATCATTCAGCAGCCTCGTGCGGATGGTCGTGGTCGTGATCGTGCCCGTGGTCATGGCTGTGGTGGTGCTCGTGCCGGTAGAGCGCAAGCGCCCCGCCGGTGCCGGTGCCAAACAGCGCCCGGTATTCGGGGGCGGAGGCGACATGCTCGGGCTCGCCCTGGCAGCAGATATGGCCATTGAGGCAGATCACCCGGTCCGAGGCTGCCATCACGACGTGCAGCTCGTGGCTGACCATCAGCACCGCGCAGCCATGCGCCGCGCGCACATCGGCAATCTTCTGGTAGAAGGCGGCCGAGCCCGGCTGGTCGAGCCCCTGCGTCGCCTCGTCGAGGATCAGAAGCTGCGGGTCCGACAGCAGGGCGCGCGCGAGCAGCACGCGCTGGAACTGCCCGCCCGAGAGGCCCGCCATCTGCCGGGTCATCAGCGCCCCTGCCCCGGCCTCGTCCAGGGCTGCCGCCGCGGCGGCGTCGTTGACCCGCACGGGCAGGTCGAGAAAGCGGCGCACGGTCATCGGCAGGGTCGGGTCGATGTGCAGTTTCTGTGGCACGTAGCCGATGCGCAGACCCTTGCCGCGCAGGACCTTGCCCGCGTCGGGGGGCACCGCGCCGATAATGGCGCGCAGAAGCGTCGATTTGCCCGAACCATTGGGCCCGACGATGGTGACGATCTCGCCCGCGTCGATATCGAAATCGACATGGTGCAGGACCGTGTGCCCGCCCAGTTGAACATTGAGGCCAGTGACGGTCACGAGGCTCATGCCGCGCCCTTTGCCTGGCAATTGGGGCAGATGCCCTCGGCCTCGGTCACGGTGCGCTCGATCAGGAACCCCGACTGCGCCGCGACGCGGCCAAGGTTGCCCTGACCGGGATCGGCCACGCCTTCGGCGACCGCGTTGCAGATGCGGCAGATCAGGATCACCGGGGCGTGGTTTTCGCCTGGATGTGAGCAGGCGGTAAAGGCGTTCAGGCGCTCGATCTTGTGCGCGAAGCCATGTGCCGTCAGGAAATCGAGCGCACGGTAGGCGACCGGAGGCTGCGAGCCATGACCATCCTCGCGCAACCTGTCGAGGATCTCGTAGGCGCCAAGCGCGCGGTGCTCTTCGAGCAGGATTTCCAGCACCCGCCGGCGGACCGGGGTGAATTTCAGACCTTGATCGGCACAATAGGCCTCGACGGCCTCCAGCCCGCCGGAGCGGCAGGCGGAGTGGTCGTGTCGGTCGAATCCGATGGTGTCGGTCATGAATCGATCCCGGTGGCAGATCGGGGGTTGATACGTGATGTTATCACGTATATCAAGCGGGGTAATGTTATAAAGTAACATCCGGAGTCATCATGCTGCGCCTGTCTGTTTTTTCAACTCTCCTGCTGTCATCCGCTGCCCTGGCGGATGTGCCCGAAGTGGTCACAGATATTGCCCCGATTCATGGGCTTGTGGCGCGGGTGATGGGCGAGCTTGGAGCGCCCGAGCTGCTGGTGGAACCCGGTGCCTCGCCGCATGGATACGCGCTGCGCCCCTCGCAGGTGGCGGGGCTGCAACGGGCGGACCTGGTCGTCATGATGGGTCATGAGCTGACACCCTGGCTGGAAGGCCCGGTCGCTCAGCTTGCGGCAGGGGCCGTGGTGATGGAGCTTCTGGACACTCAAGGCACGATGGTGCTCAGCGCCCGGGAAGAGGCTGCCTTCGAGCCAGACGATCACCATGAGCATGATCACGATCACGCGCATGAAGGCGCGGATCC
>NZ_CAXREX010000024.1:0-14539 GCF_964229645.1 Nioella sp.
AAAGTCACGCGCCGCGCCTCGGCCCGCATTGCCGAAGCTGCCTTCGCCCTCGCCGCAACCCGCCCCGCCCGACATGTGACTGCGGTGCACAAGGGCAATGTTCTGCGAGTCTCGGACGGGTTGTTCCTGGAGGAATGCCGCAGGGTTGCGGCAGAGTTCCCGGAGATCACCTATGACGAGGTTCTGGTCGACGCCATGGCCGCGCATCTGGTGCGCGCGCCTGAACGCTATGACGTGATCGTCACCACCAACATGTATGGGGACATCCTGTCTGACCTCGCGGGCGAATTGTCAGGCAGCCTGGGCCTGGCCGCATCGCTCAATGCCGGGGCGGAACATGCCATGGCGCAAGCCCAACATGGCTCGGCCCCCGATATCGCCGGGCAAGGCCTCGCCAACCCGACAGGATTGATCGGATCCGTTGCCATGCTGCTAGACTGGCTGGCCTCCCGTGGTGCGAGGGGCCGCTACGCGGAGGCGGCGGGCGCGATTGCCTCGGGGCTGGAAGCGGCACTGGCGAAACCCGAAACACGCACCCCCGACCTGGGCGGTGGGGCAAGCACCGCAGGCATGGCTCGTGCCGTGGCGATCAGCCTAGGGACGTGAAGGCCCGGTCGAGCCCTTCGGCCACGACCTCCACATCCTCCAGCGTCAGGCACATCGGCGGCACCATGCGCAGGACAGACTGCGTGGGCCCCGACTTGGACAGGATCAGGCGCGACGCGCGGCAGTTCTCGAAGACCGCTGCGGTGACCTCGCGGTCTGGCTCCTTGCTGCGGCGGTCCTTCACCATCTCGATGGCCAGCATCAGCCCCCGCCCCCGCACGTCGCCGATGGCCTCGTGCTTGTCCTTCAACTCGTGCAAGCGCTTGAGGAGCGCAGCGCCAACCGTCTTGGCATTCTCCTGCACCCTGTCCTCTCGGATCACCTGCAACACCGCACGACCCGCCGCGCAGCTCGTGGGGTTCGCACCATAGGTGTGGAACATGAACTTTTCCGCCATCGGGACGGCGATCTCTTTCCGCGTCACCACCGCACCAAGCGGGAAGCCGTTGCCGATCCCCTTGGCCATGACGATGATGTCGGGGACGACGCCATCGGCCTCGAACCCCCACATGTTATCACCGGTACGCCCGAAGCCCGACTGCACCTCGTCCGCGATATAAAGCCCGCCCGCCGCGCGCACCCGCTCCGCCGCACCCGACATGTAGCCCTTGGGCATCTCGATGATGCCGCCATATCCCTGCACGCTTTCAACCAGCATCCCGGCGATCTTGCCAGAGGTCGCGGTGGCAATGGTGCGCTCGATTTCATCCAGATACGGCGCAGCCCCCGCATTCTCGCCAAAGATACCGCGATACTGGTTTGGGTCGGTTACGAAAGCGACGTTGCCGGGCATGCCGGGGTGGCGCCAGGTAGAAATGCCGGTGACGGATTGCGCGGCGGCGGTCGGCCCATGATAGGCGGTGCGCAGCGCCAGAAGGTCCAGATTGCCCGTGTAGGTCCGCGCGATGGTCATGGCCAGATCGATGGCCTCTGCCCCTGAATTGGTGAAATGCACCACCCAGTCGGGGCCTTTGGGCAACGTCGCGGCCAGTTCCTCGGCCAGATGCGCGGGGACCGGGTGATAGAACATCGTCGTGCAATGGGTCAGGTCAGCTGCCTGCGCCTGTGCGGCGGCCACCACCTTGGGGTGGGAATGGCCAACCGAGATGCAGACATTCATCCCCAGAAGGTCGGTGTACCTGTTGCCCTCGGCATCCCACAGATACTGCATCTGGCCCTTGCGAAAGACGATCGGGTCCTTGAAGGGCACGAACTTGGTCTGCGTCGCGGCGTAGTAAGTGTCGCGGCGGCGAGCGGTGCCTTCGGTCGTCCAGTCGATGGGAAGGTCGGTCATCATGGGCTCCTGTTCAGCCTCGCAGGCGGGCATTGTCTGGGTCGAAAGGTGGGCGCGCCAGGACGGTGGCGGCGTGGCGCTGGCCAAGGATCTCGATACTGAGAGGTTCACCCGACAGCGGCTCGCGCAGCAGCGCAAGGGCCAGAGCGTGACCGACCCTATGGCCAAACCCGCCAGACGTAACGATGCCGATGATACGGCCGCCCTGCCACACGGGATGGGCGTAGAACGGGTCAGTCGGACCCTCCTCGACCTGCAACAGCGCCGAGTGCCAATCATTCGACCGGGTCAGCAGGGCCTCTCGACCTGGAAAAGCCCGGCCTTCGGTCTTGGTGAAGGCGCCAAGTCCACTTTCCAGCGGCGAACGTTCGGTTGTCAGGTCCGCCCCCCACCCACGGTAGCCCTTTTCCAACCGCATGGAATTGGCAGCATAGGCCCCGTAAAAGCCCAGGCCGTGTGGGGTGCCCGCTGTCTCCAGCGCATCGAAAAGCGTGCCGAGATCGGTTGCATCTGCATGCAGTTCCCATCCCAGCTCTCCAAGGTAGGAAACGCGCAACGCGCGAACGTCCACGCCCGCCACGCTGATTTGCCGCACGCTAAGCCAGGGGAAGCCTGCGTCCAGATCGGCATCGGTCAGGGTCGCAAGGACAGCGCGTGATGTCGGCCCCATCAGGCCGATGACACCAAGCCGCTCGGTCACGTTGGCTACCGTCACATCGTGATCCGCCGCATGGGCATTTAGCAGGTCGAGGTCAATTTCCTCTGCCGCTGCCGCGCTGGTCAGGTAGGCCTGATCCTCGGCAAGTCGCGCTACGGTGAATTCCGACAGAACGCCGCCTGCCGGGGTCAGCGCATGGATCAGGCCCACGCGCCCCACCCTCGGCGCGGTATTCGCGCCGAGGGTGTTCAGGAATTCCGCCGTGCCGGGCCCGATGATCTCGAATTTCGAGAAGACGGACAGGTCAGCCATCGCCACGCCCGACGTGACGCGAGCCACCTCGCGCGACACGACCGCGAACCAGTTGCTGCGATTGAAGCTTTCCTGCGCCCGGTCGCCCGGCTTATCCGAGAACCAGTTGGGCCGCTCCCATCCATGCGCTGCCCCCATGACCGCGCCGCGGGTCACCATCCGGTCATGCAGCGGCGAGAGCCGCAAACCGCGTCCGGCGGGGCGTTCCTCGTAGGGGTAGTGCACGCCGAATTGCAGCCCGAAGCATTCCACCGCCTTGGCCACGCGGAAATCGCGATCCGCCCAGGGCCCGAAGCGGCGGCTGTCCACCGCCAGCGCATCCATCGGCGGCGCGCCTTGGGTCATCCAATGGGCGAGGAACCAGCCCGCGCCGCCGCCTTCCATCACCCCCATCGACGATCCGGTCAGCAGCCACGCTCCCGGCACCCCATGGGCCGGACCGATGAGCGGGTTGGCATCGGGGGTGAAAGTGATGGGGCCGTTCACGACCGTCTTGACCCCGCCATTGCCCACGGCGGGCACACGGGCCATCGCGGCCTCGATGATATGCTCCACGCGATCAAGATCGGGCGGCATAAGCTCCGCCCCGAATTCGGGCGGCACCCCGTCGACGGACCAGACCTGCGCTTCCTTCTCGTATGGCCCGAGGATCAGCCCGTCGCGTTCCTGACGCAGATACCAGCTTTCCTCCGGATCCCGGATCATGGGCAGTTCCGGCAGGCCCGCCGCAATGCGCGCGGCCACCTCGGGCACGGTGTCGGTTACCAGGTATTGGTGCAGCACGGGAACGGAGGGCACGTTCACACCCATCATCCGCCCAACTTCGAAGCCCCATGTGCCAGCTGCGTTCACGACCTGGAGGGCGCGGATCGTGGCCTTGGGGGTTTCGACGATCCAACCATCCCCTTCGCGCCGGATCGAAAGAACCGGGTTCTGGCGCAGGATCGTCACTCCGTGCCGTTGCGCGACCTGCGCCATCGCGTTGGTGGCCAGCGACGGATCCACGTGGCCGTCATCGGGCTCGTAGATCCCTCCGATCAGGCCGTCGAGCCGGGCCAGTGGGTGGAGTTCAGCGATCCGCCCTGGCGTCAGAACCTCCAACGGATAGCCCGTGAAGGCCGACAGGCCCGCAACGTGCCGAAACTCGTCCATCCTGTCAGGGTTCTTCGTCACCCGCATCGCCCCAGACCGGTGGAAGCCGCAGCTTTGCCCGGTCTCTTCCGGCAACACGTCCCGGTAGAGCCTTACCGAATGCGCGCGCAGCGCCTGGATCGTCGCACTGTGGGCAAAATGGGTGCAAAGCCCCGCCGCATGCCAGGTCGACCCGTGGGTGAGGTCGTTCTTTTCGGTCAGCACAACGTCCGACCAGCCCGCCTTTCCCAGATGATAGGCCAGCGAGACGCCCATGGCCCCGCCGCCGATGATCAGAACCTGCGCCTTGGTCATGCGCGCATCCTTTCGCCCTTCGGGTCGTAGGGGGGCCTGGCCAGCGCCTTCGCCGGATGGCGCGTCCCCGCGATTTCGATGTCAAAGCGCCTCTCGGCCAGGGGCGTCTCGGCGAGGTCCAGCAGCGCGAAGGCCAGTGTAAGGCCCGTGCGCGCCCCGCGCCCGCCCGAGGTGGTCAGCCCGACCACTTGGCCGTTCTCCCACACGGGTTCGTCATGCAGCACCAGGGGGGCGCCTTCGACCTCCAGCAAGGTCAGCTTGCGGGCAAGCCTGCCGCGCTGCGCCTCAAGCGCGGCCTTGCCCACGAAGTCCTTGCTCCAGTCGATGCAGAAGCCGAGCCCCGCCTCCAGCGGCGTGATGTCCGGCCCCACGTCATGCCCCCAATGGACGAATCCTTTCTCAAGGCGGCAGGCATCGACCGCATAATGCCCCATCGGGCGCGCCCCGGCGGCGATGAGCAGGTCGAAGAGCGGCCCCGCCACATCGGGCGTGGCAGTCAGTTCCCACCCCAGGTCCCCGACGAAGCTGATCCGCGTAGCGCGCAGGTCCTTGCGGGCGATGGGAATGGTGCGGGCCGTCGCGAACGGGAAGTCCTGCCAATGATCGCCAAGGGCCGCTGTCAGCAGATCCCGCGCCCCCCCGCCCATCACGCCGATGACACAGCTTTCCTCGGTCACATCGGTCACGGTCACGTCAAACCCTGCTGCAGCCCGGCGCAGCAAGGCGCCGTCGCGCCAGCGCGTTGCGGCCCCGGACACGAGGCGGAAGCGGTCTGCCGACAGGCGGGTGACGGTCACATCCGCTTCGATCCCGCCCCGGTCGTTCAACAGCTGGGTATAAACGACACGGCCTTCTGCCACGTCCATCCTTGAACACGCGATCCTGTCGAGGAATGCAAGAGCGTCAGCCCCGTGGACATGAAACTTGGAGAAGGGCGACAGATCGAGCAAAACGGTGCCTGTTTCCATCCGCGCAGCCTCGCGCCAGACGATGCGCTCCCAAGGCTGTGCGCCGATGGAATAGGGAAGCCTTTGCTCCGCGTCCTGTTCCGCATACCAAAGACCGCGCTCCCATCCTGCTGTCTGACCGAAGACAGCGCCCCGCGCTGCCCACCTGTCATGAAGCGCGGACATGCGCAGGCCGCGCCCGGCTTTAGGCTGCTTGAAGGGCCAGTGCAGGGCAAACTGGTCGGACACCGCTTCGCGCATGCGTTCGGCCATATGCGCCTCCCCCGCCGCACGCGGATCACAGCGGGCAATATCGACTTCCCACAGGTCCATGGGGGGCGTGCCCTCCACGATCCAGTCGGCCAGCACCCGGCCCACGCCTGCCGAGGACATGACCCCAACGGAATTCATCCCCGCGGCGACGAACAGGCCATCCATTCCGGGCGCTTGCCCCACCAGGGGCTTGGTATCAGCCGTGAAGCTTTCCGGACCGTTCATGAAATGCTGAATGCCCACGGCTTCCAGCGTGGGAACAAGGTTAAGCGCAGCTTCCATGAAGGGCGTGAACTGGTCCCAGTCTTCGGCCATTTCGAGGAAGGGGCGGTTTCCTTCGGGGCCATGCGGGTCCCAGCACTTGGCATCGGGTTCGAACCCGCCGATGACGAGCTTACCCGTATCACCCTTGATGTAGATCCCCCGATCAAGATCGCGCAGCACGGGAAAGCCTGCGAATGCCGTGTGCGGCTCCGTGACGACATACATGTGCTCGACCGCCTGCAAGGGAAGCGCCAGCCCCGCCGTGGCAGCAAGGCGCTTGGACCAGGCCCCTGCGCAAAGTGCTACGCTGTCGGCCCCGATCTCGGTCCCGTCCGACAGGCGGACACCGGTGATGCGCGCGCCATCGCTCAACAGACGCTCGACCCCGGCCCCTTCGCGGATCTCGACCCCGGCAGATTTTGCCGCGCGGGCATAGGCCATGCACAGGTCAACCGGGTTCACGCTGGCATCTTCGGCAACCTCCATGACACCCACGAGCCCGGCAGGGTCGACTGATGGCACGGCCCGGGCAAGATCGGCCCCCGACACCATCCTGGGCGATAGCCCGAAATGCCGGCCTAGCGCGGCGATCCGGTGCAGTTCATCCATCCGCTCGGGCGCGCGCGCCAGCCAGTATCCTCCGGTGCGGCGAAAGCCTGTGGACAGGCCCGTTTCCGCCTCCAGCCTCGGGAAAAGCTCGCCTGCATACATCGCAAGCCGGGTCATGTTGGGCGTGGCGCGCAGCGGGCCGACGATCCCCGCGGCGTGCCAGCTGGTGCCCGAGGTCAGCTGGTTGCGCTCCAAAAGCAGAACGTCCCGCGCCCCGCGCCGGGCGAGGTGGTAGGCCAGAGAGAGACCGATCGCCCCGCCCCCGATGATGATCGTCCGGCTCATGCGCAGGTCCCCCGTTGACAGTTCCCGGCCGCCGCGACAGCCTCGCGCGCATGACACTCCACGCGCTCTGGTGCCACCCCCGCTCCGTCTCGACCGCCTTCGAACGCATCATGCGTGAACGCGGCGATCTGACCGTTCTGCATGAGCCCTTCATGTATGACTACTACCTGCGCCCGGGGAACCGGACATTCGAGCATTTCGAACCCGAACCGGGCCACCCGACCGACTACGCGGGCATTCGTGACATGATCCTCGATCAGTCGCGCAAGCGCCCGGTATTCTTCAAGGACATGGCCTATTACGTGCAGCATGCGCTGCCAGATGATCCCGGGTTCATGGCCGCTATGAGCCACGCGATCCTGATCCGTGACCCGGCCGAAAGCATCCTGTCCTATCAGCGCAAGGACCCCGGCTTCACCTGCGAGGAAGTGGGGCACGAGGCCCTGTGGCGGCTTTACGAAGCCCTTCGCGCGGCGGGCTCCACCCCGGTTGTGATCCGTTCGGCCGCGCTGCGCACCGACCCTGCCGGGCAGATGGCGCGCTATTGGCAGGCCGTGGGGTTGGAAGACCGCCCCGAAGCGCTGTCCTGGGACAACGAGGTGCCCGAAGGCTGGAAGTCGGTCGAAGCCTGGCATTCCGAAGTTCTGTCGTCCTCGGGGATCAAGCCGGCGGAGGACCGGGATTATCGGGCCGAGCTGGCCGCGCTCGGCGCACCTTTCACCGAATACGACGCCCATCACCGGCCCTTCTACGACCTGCTGTGCAAGGCAGCGGACAACGACGCGCATCAGAAATAGTTCCTGTCTTCGGTCTCGGCCTTTCGGCGCGCGATATAGTCCTTAAGTTCCTCGTCGATCACCGGGTCAAGCCCGGGGTCTTCGTATTCGGCCAGCCGCTGCTTCCACAGGGCATTGGCCCGCTGCGCCATGTCCTGCGCCCCGGCAGCGGACCAATGTTCGTAGGCATTGTTGTCAGGCAGGTCGGGCCGAAAGAGCGCGCCAAGGAAATTCGCCTGCGTGTGCTCGGATCCAAGGAAGTGCTTGCCCGGCCCGGTTTGCGCGATGGCCTCCAAGGCCTGAGCGTTTTCCGACAGGTCGATCCCGTCGAAGAACCGCGCAACCTTGCCGCACAAATCGGCGTCCATCATCGTCTTTTCAAAGCCCGTGACCAGCCCGCCTTCCAGCCAGCCGGTGGCGTGGTTGATCATGTTTGCCCCTGCGAACATCGACATCAGCAGCCCCCAGGTGCCCTCTTGCTGGCTCTGCCCATCGGGCAGCTTCGAGGCCGAGAGCGTGCCGACCGTATGAAAGGGCACCCCAAGGCGCCGCGCCAGTTGACCGGCTGCCAGAACCATCTGCCCGGCCTCTGGCGTGCCGAAGGTTGGGGCCCCGGTCTGCATGGACATGGTCGAGGCAAAGGAGCCCATCAGGCAGGGCGCGCCCGGGTTGATAAGCTGAACAAGCGCAAGGCAGGCTATCGCTTCGGCAAGGACCTGCGCCAGCGTTCCGGCGACGGTGGTTGGGCTCATCGCCCCGGTCAGCATCCAGGGCGTGCAGGCCACGGGCTGCCCCGCGCGGGCATAGGTCTTGAGCGCCCCGGACATGTGGGCGTCCAGAACCAGCGGCGCATTCGTATTCGACACGCAATAGAGAACCGGGTTTTCGGCAACGTAGTCTGCACCGAACAGTATGCGCGCCATGTCGATGGCATGTCCCGCGCGCTCTGCCCCGATGAAAGCCCCCATGAAAGGACGGTCGGACCAGCGGATATGGGCATAAAGCATGTCCAGATGGCGCTTGTTGGCGGGCAGGTCCACCGGTTCGCAGACCACGCCCCCGGAATGGTGCAACCAGGGAATGGTGTGGTGCAGCTTCACCAGATCGACGAAATCCGTGTAGGCGGCGTAGCGCCGTCCCCGGTCCAGGTCCTGCACGAAGGGCGGCCCCCAGGATGGGCAGAGCACGCTGCTGCTGCCCCCGACCTGCACCGACTTCTCAGGATTGCGGGCCTGCTGGATATAGGTCGACGGGGCCGTTGCCGTGATTGTGCGGCGGCAAAACCCCGGCGTGAACCGCACCCGCGTGCCCTCCACGTCGCAACCCGCACGGGCGAAAATTTCCAGAATTTCCGGGTCGTCGTGAAACTCCATACCCGTTTCGGAAAGGATCCGATCGGCATTGGCCTCGATCAGCTCCAGCCCCTCTTGCGACAGCACCGGCAGGGGGCCGATCTTGCGATCAATATAAGGCGCGCGAATAGGGCTATCGCCCGCCTCTCGTCTTCTGCCGCGCCGCGCCATTCCAAACCCCTTATTAGCTTGAAAAGAAGGCTGCACGATCTGGGCTTGCCCAGGCAATCGAATCCGCGCTCTATTAGGTATTCTAATGATGCAAACAAAACTCTCCGCCCGGCTACTGTCCGACAAGAACCTCGTCACCGCGTTGGAGGTCTTCGCAGCCATTGCCGAAACGCGGCAGGTGACGAAGGCCGCACGTCTGCTTGGCATCACGCAATCGGCGGCCTCGCAACAGCTCGCCTCGCTTGAAGAGGCGTGCGACGCGCAGCTGGTGGACCGGTCCGTGCGCCCCTTGCGCCTGACCCAGGCAGGCGAGCTGTGCCTGCGCCATGCGCAACGGATCCTGAACTCCATCGAGGACCTTGCGACCTCGATGCGCCATGAAGGCCCGCGCCCGATCAGCGTGCTGCGCGTGGGCATGCTGGCGTCGATCGCCACCACGCTGACACCACCGCTGGTGCGACTGACAAAAGAAGCGTTCGGGGTTGAAGACCTGACCCTGCATGCGGGGCAGAGCGGCGATCACGAGGCGCTCTTGCGAAACAAGCAAGCCGATCTCGTCATTACGTCGAACCCGTTTTACGACATGGACGGCCTGGAACGGCATGACGTTCTGACCGAATCCTTCCTGCTGGTGCTGCCACGCACCTATGCAGGCCCCCGTCGCACGCTGTCGGAATTGCTGGACCATCTGCCTCTCGTGCGGTTCGCCGCTACCACCTCGGTCGGGCGTCGCACGGAACAGCATCTCAGGCGGCTGAAACTGGCCGCGCCGCGCGTGATCCAGGCGGACCGCTCCAGCATGGTCACGGCCTGCGTGGCTGAAGGTCTGGGCTTCACAATTCTGACGCCAAGCCTGCTGATCGACGGGTTCGTCGAGCAGATGCCCCTATCGCTGTTGCCCTTGCCAGCGGCCGGTTTTTCGCGCTCGATCACGGTCTTGGCCCGGGCGGGGGAACTGGGCACGCTGCCGTCAGAGATTGCCGCCATGGCGCGCGACAGCCTCAGGGAACAGATCGGACGCCAGATGGGCGAGGTCGGGAAAGCGGCGTTGGTTTACCCCGGCGCCTAGTAGTCGCGTTCGAAGAAGACGCCCAGGCTGCTTTCACCATCGCTTGCCACACCGCCGCGCACCGTGACGCTCGGGGTGAGATCGAGGTTGAGAAGCACCTCCGTATCTCCGTCCTGTCCGATTTCCACCTCGGAATAGAGGTTCTCGGAGATGTAGCGCCCGAGCCGCAACTGGGCAGCCCCTTCGTCATCCGTGGTCAGGTCGAAATCGTCGACACCAAGCGACTCCCGCAATCCCGTGATCAGCCCCGATCCACCGGCAAAGCCGGACACCGCATCGACCAGCTGAATGGCCTGCACCGCCGATAGGCTTGTCGCACTGCGCCCGAAGAGAAGCCGCGAGAGGATTTCATCCTCTGGCAGATCCGGCATAGAGGTCAGCGACAGAACCGGGGCCGAGGCCGGACCTTCGAGGATGATCGACGCGGTCACGTCGCCAGACTGGGTAATCGCCACGACCCGCAGGTAGGGATCAAGGCTACCTTGCAGGGTCACGGTCGCCTCGGACATGTCGAAGCGCTGCCCAAGCAGCGACAGCCGCCCGCGGATCAGCTGGAACTGGCCCGAAGGGATCACGTTGGCACTGGTGCCACCGAGGCGGATTTCCCCGCCAAGCTCGGCGTCGAGCCCGCGCCCCCGCAGGAAGATACGCGCAGGCGCCGTCACGGTCAGATCAAGTGCAACGGGCGTTCCGCCATTGGAGCCGTCTCCGATCAGACCAGCGCGGTCCCTGGTTGCGAATTGCCCGCCGCTTTCGCCCACATGGCGAATGTCGGGGATCGGCTCGGACGAGCCGAAGGACAGCTCTTCCAACAGAATGTCGGTCTGTCCAAGCAGGACCTGGCCACTGACGGTTGGCCCCGCGGCCAAGGCACCAGCCACGCGGATCCCTCCGGTCTCGATCACGGTCTGAAAGAGGTCCTCTTCGCGCAGCACCACGCCCGACAGGCCGAGTTCCACCTGTCCGGGGAGGCCCGCTGCCGCCACATCGACGGATCCCTCCAGCGTAAAGCGCCCGCCCGCATCGACGCCCCCGGCCCCCGAGAGCGTGATACGGCTGCCCGAAAGGCTTGCCGTCAGGGCGGCTTCTTCCAGCACCAGCCCGAGCGTCGGCATGGCCACGCGCAGACCGCTCGCCGTCGCAGAACCCGAAAGCGCCGCCAGGCCCGGCTGCCCGCGCAGGGAAAGGTCGAAGCCCGCCATGCCCCGGATCGACCGGGGCGCGATGAAGGGATCAGCCAGCGCAAGGGGCGCAGTCCCGGCAACGGTCAGATCCACGGCGCCATCGGGCAGGCCCACCTGGCCCGATACGGCAGCGGTCAGGCCACCCTGCCCGCTTGCGGTGGCGTCGAGCGTCCAGGGGGCCAGCGCCGCCGGGCGTTCCAGCGAAAGCTCTGCCTCCAGCGGTCCGCTCAGCGCAGAGGTCAGAAGCGCGGCATTCGACAGTCGGGCGCTGGCCTGAAGGCTGCTCGCCCCGGACGACAGCCGACCCGACGCCTGCGCAGACAGTGCGGCCCCGTCGATGTCGAGCTGGTCGAGGTGCAGCCCCCCGCTATCGCGGCGCAGGACCGCTGCGATCCCGGTCTCACCCGCCAGCAGGGTCGCGGAAAGATCATCTCCGAAATCGAGATCCGTGCCGGTCCCGGAAACCGAAAGGTCGAACGCGCCGGACAGGAGCTCAGCCGCGCCGACAACCTGCATCACGGCAGCACCAGATAGCGACTGCCCCGCCAGGCCGGAGAAAGGGGACAGGTCCGCCACCTCGGCCCGCCAGGTAAGATCGGTCTGCAACGCCGATCCCGCAAACTCCATCGTGGCCGAACCACCAAGGCGGGTGCCCTGCGCCACAAGGGCGATGTCGCGTAGAACAAGCGGTGCGCCGTCCTGCCAGGACAGGTCAAAGCCCAGTTGCAGACTTTGGCCCAAGGCGGCCTGTATCGCATCATCCGCATGAGACAGGCCAGACACTTCCGCTAGGCCTGCCGCGGTGACGGCAAGCGCCGCATCATCTGCTCCGGCGATGATGGTTCCCCCCATGCCAAGCCGAACCGTCTCAGCCTCGATGTCACCCACATGCAGCCCCTCAATGACGAACGCGCCGTCCCAACTGTCGCCGTCGGCACGATCGTATCCCACCAAAAGATCTGCCGCGATCACGTCCGCCACAACGGCCCCGACGGGCAGGCGCACCCTGTCCCCGGAGGGGTCGCGAATGTCGCCCGCAACCCGAATGCTCAGGGGCGCTCCCGTCTCGTCAAGCTGAACGGTGCCGCCAAGGCGCAGGGCAGTGGTATGCAGATCGAATCTGTCCAGCGTGATCGCCCCGTTGGGGAAACGCTGTGCCACGGCAGACAGCCCCGCCTCCGAGCCGAAGAAATCCCGGTAATCGGGCAGGACGAGCGCCGCGAGATCACCGCCAAGATCGAGCGTCAGGCGCTGCGTGCCATCTTCCAGTCGCCCGCTGACAATCGAGCCTGTCAGGCGGTCCACTCCATCCGTTGCAAGCGCCGCCGTTATGGTCACGTCATCGACGGGCCCCTGTCCTTGCAAGGACAGATCAACCGAGGGCAGCCCAGGCAGGCCCAGAAGCGTTGCCGCGATCCCGCCGGCCTCTTCTTCGAGGCTCAGTGACAGGGCCATTTCGGCAGTGGCATTGTCATAGCCCGCAGACAGAGAGAACTGCCCGCGCGGGCCATCGAGCCGGCGAAGGTCGAACTGCATGTCCCCCTGCCCGTCAGCAAGATGCGCGCGCCCATTGGCCGAGGCCGATATCGGGAAGCCAACAAGCTCTGCCCCCAGTTCCACCCGGTCGATGCGAAGCTCGGAAAGGCTGATTGACACGGGAAGCTCTGGCAGGCTGAACGGGGTCGCCTCCGGCGAGGCCGCTGCTTCGGATTGCGGCAGGCGATCCAGAACCACACGTTCCGCGCTCAACCGGTCCACCTCCAACGCGCCGCGCAGCAGGGCCGAGCGTGTCCAGGAAAGCTCGGCCCCTTCGATGGTCAGCCAGATCCCGTCGGCATCGGCAATGGTCAGGCGGTCAAGCGTTGCCGTCGAGCTGAGCGCGCCCTGGAATCCCTCGATCCGCACGTCACGGGCAGGCCCGTCCGAGAGGGCGTTCTCGATGAACCGCACCAGGCGCGAACGATCATCGCCTGCCTCCGCCTCGGTCTGGGCAGGGGCCGCGCTGGCAAGGCAGATCGCCATCAGGAAGATCAGGAAACGTTTCAAAATGCCTGTCCGATCCCGATATAGAGCGACAGGTCACTGACCGACGCCGCCCCCCCGACAGGCGCGGCAAGGTCAACCCGGACAGGACCGATCCCGGTCATGTAGCGAACCCCGATCCCGGCGCCCGCATGCCAATCGCTGCTGCCCGACCAGAGCGCATCCGCCGTCACGTAGCCAATATCGGCAAACAGAACCGCGCCCCAATTTCCGACAATGTCCTGCCGAAGCTCCAGCGAGCTGCCGACGAAACTGCGTCCCCCGGTGGCCAGGCCACCCTGGAGCGCCCCAAGCGACTGGTAATCCTGCCCGCGCACGGTGCCCGCCCCGCCGGAAAAGAACAGCCAGTCGGGCGGCAGATCGTCGATATCCCCTCCCTCGACCGTCCCACCTTGAAGGCGCAGGGCCAGCCGTGTGGACCGGGTTTCACCGAAGCCGAGATAGGCGCGTGTGTCGAATGTCGCGCGCAGGCCGCCCCCACCCTCGTTCATTCCGAAAGGGGTCAGCGCGCCGGTCACGAATTGGCCCCCGCGCGCATCAGCAGCGTTGTCGCGATTGTCCCAGGTCAGCTCGGTCGGAAGCGACAGCATGGTGATCCCGCGCTCGGAAAAGGCATCCTCGATCTCGATGCGCGACACCTCCAGCGCGATGGCCCCGTCAAGGCGCGGACTGAACTGGTGACGCAGCCCGGCGGAGAGGTCGAGACTGTCGGTCTGGAAGCTGAACTCGTCGAGATGCTCCAGCGTGGCCCCAAGTTCCAGCGTGGTGTCCGGGGTCAGCGTCGCCGGGCGGGCGAACTGGGCCGAGGCCATGGCATCGAACCCGCCGTTTTCGCCACCAAGCCCGCTGATCTCGGCGTCGAACCGCAGTCGCTCGGCCCCGCCGAAGAGATTGCGGTGCAGCCAGTAGGCGCTGACCATCACCCCTTCCGTTGAGGACAGCTCTGCCCCGAAACCAAGCCGCCTCAGGGGCGCTTCAACCAGTTCGGCCGTGATATCGAGGGTGCCGTCCGGGCCAATGGGCCCTTCGACGAGACCGACCGAACCGAAGGCCCCGCTATCCCGCAAACGCCCGGCCACACGGTCGAGCGTGTCTGGGTCAAATCTCTCCCCTCGTGGCAATCCCGCGATGCGGGCGATCCGCTCGGGCAGCATGTGCACCGCGCCCTCGGGAACGACTTCGCCGAACTGCGCAACCGGACCGGGGTCGAGCATGATCTGGGCATCGAGCTCGCTCTCGCCATGACGGGC
>NZ_CAXREX010000025.1:0-4934 GCF_964229645.1 Nioella sp.
GCCGGCAAGAACACCGGCACCTTCCGCACCCAGACCGACAACGCCGACAACCTTGGTGCCACCCGTCTGGTCGAAGATGCCGAGGGCGGCATCGAGACGCGCACGCTGGATCAGCTGATGGGCGAAGACCCGGTCGATTTCATCAAGATCGACGCCGAGGGCATGGAGCTGGACGTGCTGGAAGGCGCAAGCGCGCTGATCGCCCGCGACAAGCCCGTGATCTGGGTCGAGGTCCTGCGCGAGAACATGCTGGGGTTCGCCCAGAAATGGTGCCGCAGCGCGGGCTACCGGATCGTCGATTCCACGCCCTACGTTCACACCATCGATTATTTCGCTGTCCCGAAGGAGTGACAGGCCATGGCCGAAACCGCACTCTCCCGCAAAGACCGCCGCGCCCGGATCGCCAAGGCGTCCAAGATCTATGGCATCAAGGGGTCGGAAAGCCTTGATCTGCACGAGGCCTACAAGGCCCTGAACCAGAACAACGTGCTGCGGGCCGTGCAGCTGGCCCATCCGATCACGAAAAGCCATCCGAAATCCGTGCATGCCTGGGTCGTCATGGGCGGTGCCGCGCTGGCGCAGCGCGAAGG
This sequence comes from Nioella sp., assembly GCF_964229645.1. Taxonomy (GTDB): domain Bacteria; phylum Pseudomonadota; class Alphaproteobacteria; order Rhodobacterales; family Rhodobacteraceae; genus Nioella. The sequence continues at coordinate 591 of NZ_CAXREX010000025.1, forward strand.
CGACACCGCTGCGGCCTTTTTCCAGCGCGCACTGGATTTCGCCCCGTCGGAACCTTCGGCGCTGGTTGGTCTGGCCAAGGCCTATGTGCTTCAGGTCAAACCCGAAGAGGCCACCCGCACCGCCGCCCGCGCCTTTGCCGCCGGGGCCGACGAAAAGGGGCTGCTGGTCCTGTACATGGAGCTGATGCGCCAGATGGGCCGGATCCAGGCCGCCGTCGACGTGGTGCAGCCGGTCATCGCCAAGCAGGACGACGCCGAGCTGAGCATGAAGCTGGCCGACATGCTGACCGATATCGAGGAAACCGGGAAAGCCGCCGTCTGGCTGGAAAAGGCCTGGAAGCTGAAGCCCGAGGAAGAGGGCTATCGCATCGCCCGCCTGCGCGCGCTGATCTATACGGGCCGTCTGGACCCCGCGATCGCGCTGGCCGACGAGCTGCTGGCCGATGACGCCACCAAGGATCGCGACACGGTCGTACTATATAAGGTGCTGGCGCTGCGGATTTCGAACCAGCCCGAGGTCGCGCTGGATCTGGCCGAGGCGCATGAATTCACCAACCCTGACCGCTATGCCGAAATCCGCGGCATCGTCGCCAACATCCTGCAGGACATCGGCCGCAGCGATGAGGCCGACGACGCCTATCTGGAAGGCATGCACGTTACGGGGGCCAAGCTGAAGGTGTCCAAGGCCTATGGCGCCTTCCTGATGCGCAAGGGCGATTTCACCCGCGGGCCGGAATTCTTCAAGGACCGCTTCGAGACGCGGCAGCGCAGCTATATCCCCTATGAAAACTCGGCCCCCGAGAACCTGACGGAGCTAGAGCAGCTGTTCCTGATCGGTGAACAGGGGGTCGGTGACCAGCTGGCGCTTTTGGGTCTGCTGCGGCTGGCTCCGGTGGATCTGGGCAAAACCAAGGTCACGCTGGCCACCGACGCGCGTTTCATCAAGGCGCTGGACGGCAATGCCTATGGGTTCGAGGTGATGGACCGCAATGTCTTCACCTCGGAACCGCGCGAGATGAAGCCGAACGAGATGATGTATATCGGGGATCTGACCCGGTTCATCGACCCGGCCGACCGCGCCGCGCATCAGAAACCCTGGGTCACGCCCAATGCGACCCGGATGCAGCATTTGCGCAGCAAGTACGAAGCGCTGGCCAAAGGCGGGCCGATCATCGGGGCGGCCTGGGCCTCGGGGTCCATGCTGGGGCATCTGCGGTCGGTCAGCCTGATGGATATCGTCAGTGCCGTGCCCGAGGGCGCGCTGGTGGTGAACCTGCAATACGGCGACCGCACGTCTGAAATCGAAGCCGCACAGCGCGCGCGCCCCGACATCACCATCCTGGACGACCCCGAAGTCGATCAGATGGCCGATCTGGCGACCTTCTTTGCCCAGGTCGCGGCGATGGACCGGATCCTGACCATCGACAACACCACCGCCCATGTGGCCGGAGCCATCGGGCATGACGACACCCATGTGCTGATCCCCACGGGGTCGGAATGCATGTGGTATTGGGGCAATGAGGGCGACATCGACCCCTGGTATGGCAACCTGAAGCTGTATCGTCAGGCGAAACTGGGGCAATGGGACCAGCCGCTTTCCATGATGAAAACGGCTGTGTGTCCGTAAAGCCACGGGATAATCTTGTCATCGCATGAAAAACTCCGGCTTTATAACGGTCTTTAACCTTGTTGGCCTATCTGTTCTTCAACAGGAGGCGCAGAAGCGCCTGGACAGGGGCTGAAATGGGTATCGGACGGGGCGTTTTTGAAAGACGAAAGGGGTTGTTGGCCTGGCTGACATCCCGGTCTTTCCTTGCGCGTGCCGCAACCGGCCCGGCGCAGGCCTTGCGGCCGGCGGTGCGGATCGAAGACAGCGTGACGCCGAATTTCCTTGTCTGCCTGGAAACGGGGTCTCGTCAGGTGCTGCTTCGGCGGCATCTTCGCGAAACGCTCCGGATGACACCCGAAGAATATCGGGACAGATGGGGGCTTCCCCCCGAATACCCCATGGTGGCGGCCAACTACCTTGCGCGGAGAGCAGCCGCGCAAAGGCAAGGTCATCATGGATAACAATAACCAAAAGAGGGTCGGATCCGGCAAAAGATCGGACGATGGCCCCGAATGGCAGTGATTGAGGCATCTCATGGCAGACCAGAGCAGAAAGGACATGATCGCAACGATCGTCGCGTCCTATGCTGCGCGGCCGGATAGTACACCGGACGCGATTGTAGAACTGTACAACAAGCTGATGGGCGACGCGGGTGAAACCCCCGAGCCGCCCCAGACTGGCGCGGTGAAACCCGCGCTGCCGCTGGACCGCGCTGTGACCGAGGACAAGGTATACTGCCTGTGCTGCGGTCGGGGCTTCAAGATGCTGAAACGGCATCTGGGCGCGGAACACGGGCTGACCGAGGCGGAATATCGCACGATGTTCGGCCTGCCGGCCGATTTCGCGCTGGTTGCCCCCAGCTATTCGCGGAAAAAGGCCAGCCACGCCAAACAGGCGGGCTTTGGGAAATACGACCGCGGCGTCCAGAAGCTGGACACCGACGCGTAACGCAGGGCGCCCCGCAAGGGGCGCGCACCCCCCGACAATACGAAGCCGAGCATAAGGCAGAGGGCGCATGGCAGGTAACGACCAACAGATCGTCATCAAGAAGATTGAAGAAGTCGGCGGTGGCGGACACCATGGCGGCGGCTGGAAGGTGGCCTATGCCGACTTCATGACCGCTATGATGGCCTTCTTCCTTCTGCTGTGGATCCTCGCCGCCTCGGACGAAGAGGCGCTGAGGGGGCTGGCCGATTACTTTACCCCGTCGCTGTCGCAATCGGGCGGCAAGGGGCAGGGGATGCTGGACGGCCAGATCATCGCGCCGAACGGCGAACAGGGCGGGTCCAACACGCCCGACGGCAACACCCGCCTGCCCAGCTTTGGACAGGAAAACCCGCTGGCCGTCTTCGACAGCCGCCTGCGGGAAGAGGCCACCGACGTCCTGGTGGAATACGAGACGCTTGAAGACGGCACCATGGTCGAAAGCGCCGCCACCAAGGCCGGCCAGGACGGCACGAGCGATCAGGAATTCGATGGCACTGCCGCCGAACGCGCCGCCGAGGCGCAGGCGATGCAGGAACAATACCAGGCCGAGGTGAAGCAGCGCGAAGCCCAGATGGAGCAGTTGGAGAATGAGATCCGCCGCCACATCGCCGACCGCCTTGACCTGCAGGACCTGGGCGAGAACCTGCGCTTTGACCGCACCTCGGACGGGTTGCTGGTGCAGATCGTCGACAACGCGGGGCAGTCCATGTTCACCAGCGGCTCGGCCCGGGTCGACAGCCGCACCCGCGACCTGCTGCGCATCATCGGAGAGGCGATCGCGGACATGAAGAACGCCATCGTCATCACCGGCCACACCGATGCGGTGCCCTTCACCAACAGCGTCGGCTATTCCAACTGGGAACTCTCGGCCGACCGCGCCAATGCCACGCGGCGCGTGCTGATCGACACTGGCGTGTCGCCGTCGCGGATCAAGCGGATTTCCGGCCTCGCCTCGACCGAGCCGCTGAATGCCGCAAACCCCGAGGCGGCCGAGAACCGGCGCATCAGCGTGCTGCTGGCCTACCCCGAGCCGCCGCGCCCCGAGGATCTGCCGCAGGGGCTGCCCTCGAATCGCTGATCGAATCGTTAAAGCCGCGTTAACGGGTGTTTCCAGATCGGAAACGTCCTCCAATGGCCGCCCGCGCCCGATTTCCCGGCGCGGGCGGCCGTCGTTTATCCACATCCCGGAAAATTGCAAAAGGCGCTTGTCTGTAAACGCCTTGCCTTCGTCTGCCCATTGGGCTACCCGCTATATCTAGCGAAACGGGGAAAAGTTATCCCCATATTTCGCAGCCCTTCCCGGATAGTTTCCTTTTATCAGCGCCCGCCTACCTATAGGTTGGACCCACAAGATATTGGGGCGGTTTCATGGGACAAGACCGAGTACTGGAAGACATCTGGACGGGGCGTATCCGGCCGGCACGGGGTGCAGAGGCGCAGGCCCTGTCCCGCCAGCTGCGCGCGCTGGTTCCGGTGCACCACGTGCTGGTCTCGGCCCAGGCGGGCAGCGAGCGTGTCGCCGTCATGCTGGACGATGCCGAACTGATGCCCGCGCTGCCCCTGGGCGACGTGCTGGTCGAGGAACTGGGCGTCGACGTGCCCTATGGCGCGCTGGTCGTGCTGCGCGATGCGGGATCGACCAACCCTGTGTCCTATGACGCCGGCATTATCCTGGGCGAAATCCTTCTGACCCTGCTGCGCACCGGTCTGTTCCCGATGGAGCGTGAGACCGACGCGCTTTATGCCAT